>JBCCIR010000064.1:0-29038 GCA_039028175.1 Verrucomicrobiota bacterium | reverse complement strand
CTCCGTTTTCCGCATAAATGCCCCCACAAAGCCGTCTCCCCTCGGAGTTTTGGGCCAAAATCCACCCGAATCCCCCCCAAATTTATCCTTTTCTTTAACATCTCCAAAGTTTATCCCGTAAGGATGCGATGGCCCCTGCCACTCAACGACACTGAAACGAAAGGCCCAATGCCGGCGTTTTCTTCCCCTCCGGCCACTCCTTTCCAAATTGACTACCATCAATGTGTTGACTAGAGAAACCTGACTCCCGCGGGCCGATGAATCGCTGGACAAGCCATCAGACGATGCTAATTATCGCATCTTCGCGACGTTTCTTCATCGCTGGTGGGCCCGCAATCCCCGTCCACTGAGAACAAAACTTCACCTCTTCCGGTAAATGATTTCCAAGAAGGAGACCGACCGTAACCATATTATAGATTCCCGCGAACCCCTCGCCATCATCGGCATGGGCTGTCGTATGCCGGGAGGCGTCTCCGATCCGGAATCATTCTGGGATCTCATGACCGATCGCCGCTCCGGTATCGTCGAAGTTCCCGAGAATCGCTGGAATAAAGATCGCTACTACCACGAGAACGTCGACATCCCCGGCAAGATGATCACCAAGTGGGGTGGCTTCGTCGACAACCTCGAAAATTTCGACGCCCAATTCTTCGGCATCTCCCCGCGCGAAGCCCTTCGCATGGACCCCCAACAACGATGGCTCCTCGAAGTCTCGTGGGAAGCCCTCGAAGACGCCGGCAAACAACCCGAAAAACTTCGCGGAGAAGATATCGGCGTCTTCGTTGGCATCGCCTCGAACGACTACGCCAACGTCCAAATGCGCAGCTGGGACGACGTCGATGTCCATACCAACAGCGGCTCCACCCTTAGCATCGCCTCCAACCGCATCGCCTACCTCCTCGACTTCAAAGGTCCCGCCGTCTCCGTCGATACCGCCTGCTCCTCCGCCCTCGTGGCCGTCAATCTCGCCTGCCACGCCATCTGGTCCAAGCAATGCGACTCCGCCCTCGCCGGCGGTGTCAATGCCCTCGTCACCCCCGATGCCTCCATCGGCTTCAGCAAAGCCTCCATGCTCTCCCCCAGCGGCCAATGCTTCGCCTTCGACGCCCGCGCCAACGGTTACGTTCGCGGCGAAGGAGCCGGAATGGTCTATATAAAGCCGCTCAGCGCCGCCCTCGAAGACAACGACCCCATTTACGCCACCATTCGCGCCGCCGTCGTCAATCAAGACGGAAATACCTCCTCAATGACCGTCCCCGGCGTCGAAGGCCAAAGCGCCATGCTCCGCCGCGCCTACGACGAAGCCGGTATCCCCGCCAAACGCGTCGTCTACATGGAAGCACACGGCACCGGCACCCCCGTCGGCGACCCCATCGAAACCGTCGCCTTGGGCAACGTCCTCTCCGAAGGACGGGAAGAAGGTGACGACTGCCTCATCGGCTCCATCAAAACCAATATCGGCCACCTCGAATCCGGCTCCGGCGTCGCCGGCCTCATCAAGGCCGCTCTCGTCCTTCACAAAGACACCGTCCCGCCCAATCTCAATTTCGAAGAACCCAATCCCAATATCCCCTTCGAAAAACTTCACCTCAAAGTCGCAGACGAAACACAACCCCTCCCCCACCAGGGCGACCTCCCCCCCGTCACCGCCGTCAATTCCTTCGGCTTCGGCGGCACCAATGCCCACATCGTCCTCGAAGCCCCTCCCGCCCAGGCCCGCCGCACGCGCGACACTTCAAAAGACGCCGAACGCCCCTACCTCCTCCCCATCTCCGCCCGCGACGAAACAGCCCTGGAAAACTACGCGAAAGCTTACCACGATCTCCTCGAAGACGAATCCCTCCCCCTCGCGGAAATTTGCTACACCGCCGGAAATCACAAAGATCACCACGATAGCCGCCTCACCGTCTTCGGAAAAACCCACGCGGAAATCCGTGGCCGCCTGAAACGCTGGCTCCGCAACCACGAATTCAACGAAGGAATCGCCACCGGAAAACCCGGCGCCGATACCGACGAAATCGTCTTCGTCTTCACCGGCCAGGGCGCCCAATGGTGGGCCATGGGCCAGGAACTCCTCGAACGCGAACCCGTCTTCCGCGATACCATCGAGAAAATCGATCGCCTCCTCAAACCCCTCGCCGGTTGGTCCCTCCTCGAAGAGATGACCAAACCCTCCAACGAGGAATCAAATATCAACAACACGAATATCGCCCAACCCGCGATCTTCGCCCTCCAGGTCGCCCTCGCCGAACTCTGGAAATCCTGGGGCATCAAGCCCTCGAAAGTCATCGGCCACAGCGTCGGTGAAGTCGCCGCCGCCTACGCCGCCGGCGCCTACTCGCTCGAAGACGCCGTCACCATCATCTACCACCGGAGCCGCCTCCAGGATACCACCGGCGGCAAAGGCCGCATGGTAGCGGTGGGCATCTCACCCGCAGAAGCACGCCACGCCATCCACGGCCAGGATGACAAAGTCCAACTCGCCGTCATCAACAGCCCCAGCATGGTCACCCTCGCCGGCGATACCAAACCCCTCGAAGCCATCGTCGCCAAACTCGAGGAAGAAGGAAAATTCGTCCGCTGGCTGCGCATCGATTACGCCTTCCATACCCACCAGATGGAACCCATCAAGGACGAATTGCTGAACGTCCTCGCCGATATCAAGCCGCTCGCCACGAAGGTCCCCTTCATCTCCACCGTCACCGGCGGCATGGTCCCCGGAGAAAAACTCGACGGCCAATACTGGTGGCGAAATGTTAGGGAGGCGGTCCTCTTCGGACCCGCCATGTCGAACCTGATCCGCACCAACGACAATATCTTCCTCGAACTCGGCCCCCACCCCGCCCTCCAAAGCCCCATCAACGAATGCCTGTCCGAACAAGGCAAAAAAGGCGCCGTCTTCCACTCCCTGAAACGGAAAGCCGACGAAACCAACGAACTCTTCCGTAACCTCAGCGCGCTCCATATCCACGGCATCGAAGTCGATTGGGCCGCCATGAACCAAAGCGCCGGAAATCTCGTCCGCCTCCCACACTACCCCTGGAACCGAGAACGCTACTGGCTCGAAAACGAAGAATCCGTCCGCTATCGCCTCGCCGATACCGTCCACCCCTTCCTCGGACTCCCCGTCACCGCCCCGAACCCCACTTGGGAGTTCGCGCTCGATCCCCGCTTCTTCAAATATATCGAAGATCACCAAATCTGGGACAGCATCGTCATGCCCGCCGCCGGCTACGGCGAAATCGGACTCGCCCTCGCCGCGGAACTCTTCCCCGATGAAGACTACGCCGTCGAAGACCTCGAGATGAAACAGGCCCTGTTCGTCTCCGAATCAAAAGTCCCCATGATCCAGGTCGTCTTCGACGAAACCACCAAGGCCTTCTTTATCTACAGCGGGACCGGCGACAGAAAAACCTGGGACCTTAACGCCCAGGGACGCCTCACCAAAATTCCCCCTCCGGAAATTCCCGATGCCGATTTCGAGAAAATCAAAAAAGGCCTGCCCGACTACTACGACCACGAAAAATACTACGACGAATACCTCGAAGCCGGTTACCAGTTCGGCCCGAACTTCCAACACCTCCACCAAGTCTGGCGCCGCCAGGACGAATCCTTCGCGGAAATCGTCGTCCCCGAAGAAGTCCTCGAAACCGCCGGCGACTACCACATCCATCCCGCCGTCCTAGACGCCTTCTTCCACACCGTGCGCGGCTCCATCGTCACCGCCGACGACGCCCTCCCCTCGGATAACTTTTACCTCCCCGCCAGCGTCCATCGCATTCGCCTCCTCCGCGACAAGATGCCCGAACGCATGTGGGGCCACTGCCTCCTCCACGTCAATAACGACGAATGTTGCATCGCCGATATCTTCGTCTACGACGACGATGGAAAACCCGTCGCCGAAGTCCTCGGATTCCGCGCCGATCGCGTCGAACAAAAAGATCCCAACGACGATATCGATCAAACCCTCTACCAGTTCAAATGGGAACTGGGCCGTCTCCACGGAACCGGCACCGACTCTTCCTGCGAGTTCGCCGATACCAAAACCATCGCAAAGGCCATCAAGGACGCGACCCCGGGCTTCGAAGAAGAATTCGATCTCCTCAACTACTACGACAACTTCGCCCCACGCCTCGATCTCTACACGCTCGAAAACATCATCCACGCCTATCGTAAACTCGGCTGGAAACTCGAGACCGGTGATTCCTTCACCTTCGATAACCTCACGAAAGACCTCGGCATCATCCGCCAACATCACCGCCTCGTTCGCGCCCACCTCCATTTCCTCGAACAAGAAGGTTGGCTCAAATCCTCCGGCGACGATAAATGGGATATCCTCGCCCTTCCCGAACCCGGCGATCCCCTCGCCGCCATGCGAAACCTCGCGGAGGAATACCCCGACTTCGCTTCCGAAGCGGAACTCGAGCTCTGCGCCGCCCCCTTCCTCGCCGAAGTTCTCTCCGGAGAAGAAGACCCGGTCGAACTCCTCTTCCCCGGCGGTTCCTCAAAACCGCTCGAAAAATTCTACACCGAGGGCGCCGACTTCCAGGCCTACAACAAACTCATCGAAACCGGCATCGCCAAAGCCATCGAAAATCTCCCCCAGCGCCGAGCCCTTCGCATTCTCGAAGTGGGCGCCGGCACCGGTTCGCTCACGCGCGCGGTCCTGCCGATTCTCCCCCCTTATCGCACCGAATACACGTTCACTGATATCGGCCCCGCTTTCCTCCAGGAAGCCAAAAAGAATTTTACCGACTACCCCTTCGTCGAATACACCACCTTCGATATCGAAAAAGATCCCGCCGAACAGGGCGTCGATCCCCATTCATTCGACCTCATCCTCGCCACCAACGTCATCCACGCTACGCGCGACCTCAAAAAGACCCTCGCCAATGTAAAACGCTGCCTCGCTCCGGACGGGCTTTTCACTTTCGTAGAAGTCACCGACCGCCTCGTCCGTAATGACGCGGTCTTCGGCCTCCTCAAAGGATGGTGGATGTATGAAGACCGCGATCTCCGCCAGGAATCTGCCCTCCTCAAACGCGATCAATGGAAAAAACTCCTCGATGAATGCGGCTTCGAACAAATCGACGGTCTCGGTAGCACTGTCGATCCCGGCATCGCCGGCCAAACCATCGTCATCGCCCGCGGCCCCGAAAGTATTGAGACCGAAGAGAAAGAATCTCCCGCCGCCTCCGATGGCGATGAAGCGGCCGAAGTAGAAGACATTACTCGCACCCACATCGTCTTCGCAGATGAAGGCAAGGTCGCTGCCAAACTCATCAAACGCCTCCAAGACGACGGCGATACCATTATCACCGTTACCCCCGGTGATACTTTCGGCGAATCCGGAAAAAATGGCTACACCGTCAACCTCGAGAACGGAAACGCCGATCTGAAGGAACTCCTCGCTCTTCCCGCCATCTCCAAGGCCGAAAACCTCGGCTACATTATCCATTGCTGGAGCCTCGATCATCCCGTGGCCTCCGACGATCTTCCGCCTCAAGCCTTCTCCGACGCCCAACGCACCGGTGTGCTTTCCGCCTTCCACCTCGTCCAGGCGCTCGCCGCATCCGAGTTCACAAAAACTCCCAAGGTCTGCTACGTCACCCGCGGTGTGAAACCCGTCCTCGAAGACGATGCCTGCGACCGCCTCGCCTCGGCACCCACCACGGGAGTTGCCCGCGTCACCAATAACGAACACGCCGAATTTAACACGATCCAAATCGATCTCGATCCCAACGATTGCGAATTCGAGATCGAAGACCTCTACCAGGAATTCCGACGCCCCGACGGCGAGTTCGAAATCGCTCACCGCGGCGGCCGGCGCTACGTCAATCGCCTCCATCAGGTCAAACCGGAAAACCTCCCGAAACTGACCCGCAATGCCGTCCAAAAGGACGGTTCCATCACCCCATATCGCCTCCAGATCGATAAACCCGGTATCCTCACCAATCTCTCCCTCAACGAGACCAGCCGGCGCGATCCCGATCCCGACGAAATCGAAGTCGAAGTCAAAGCCGGTGGCATCAATTTCCGCGACGTGATGAAAGCGCTCGGCATGTATCCGGGCAACCCCATCGACGTCAAATGGTTCGGAGATGACTTCTCCGGCACAGTCGTCAAAGTCGGAAAGAACGTCAAAGACATCAAGGCAGGTGACAACGTCTGCGGAATGGCCCCCTACTGCTTCCGCGCCTTCGTGACCGTGAACCGACACATGGTCTTCAAAAAACCGGACCATATCTCCTTCGAAGAAGCCGCCACCCTGCCGACCGTCTTCCTCACCTCTCACTACGCCCTTAATCACCTCGCCCACATGCAAAAAGGCGAGAGAATCCTCATCCACGCCGGCACCGGCGGCGTCGGACAAGCCGCCATCCAGATCGCCAAGGGGCTCGGACTCGAAATCTTCTCCACCGCCGGCACTCCGGAGAAACGCCAGATGCTCAAAGACATGGGCGTCCACCACGTCATGAACTCGCGGACCCTGGAGTTCGCCGACGAGATCATGGAAATCACCGAAGGCAAAGGCGTCGACGCCGTCCTCAATTCCCTCGCCGGCGATTTCATCCCCAAGAACTTCTCCGTCCTCGCCCCCTTCGGACGCTTCCTCGAAATCGGAAAAATCGATATCTACGGAAATAGCAAGATCGGTCTCGAACCGCTGCGCAACAACATCTCCTACTTCGTAATCGACCTCGCGCAACACCTCGAACACAAACCCGAATTCGTCGCGTCAATGTTCGCGGAACTCGCGGAGAAGTTCTTCGCCGGCGATTTCGAAGCACTCCCCCACAAAGTCTTCCCCATCAATGACGTCGTCGAAGCCTTCCGCTACATGGCCCAGGGCAAACACGTTGGGAAAAATGTCCTCTCCTTCCAGGTTGACGAGATCGAGATCGGTCCCTGCACCGAGTCCGAACATCTCTTCCGCAAGGACGCCACCTATCTCATCACCGGCGGCGCCGGCGGCTTTGGCCTCCAGCTCGCCAAGTGGATGGCCAAAAACGGCGCCGGCACCCTCGCCCTCATGAGCCGCGGCGGCCCCCGCGAAGAAGGCGCCCTCGAAACCATCAAGGATATCAAAGCACTCGGCGCCGAAGTCGTCGACGCCCGCGGCGATGTCACTTCTCAGGAAGATGTCGTAAAAGTCATCGAAGACCTCAAGGCCGAATGCGCCCCCCTCCGCGGCGTCATCCACGGTGCCATGGTCCTCGACGATGAGTTTATGGCCGAGCTCGACGAAGAACGCTTCTCGCGCGTCGTCGATCCCAAAATGCTCGGCGGCTGGAACCTCCACACCGCGACGCTCGATCTCGACCTCGAACACTTCATCTGCTTCTCGTCTCTTTCGTCCGTCATCGGAAATACCAAGCAGGCCAACTACAACTCGGGGAACTACTTCCTCGACATGCTCGCTCACTACCGTCGCGCCAAGGGCCTCCCCGCCCTCACCATCAATTGGGGCGCGCTCGGCGGCGCCGGTTTCGTCGAACGAAACGAAAAAACCCTCCAGTATCTCGATAAACTCGGGATGAAAGCCTACACCATGGAGGAATCAACCCGCGTCCTCCAAAGAATGCTCCCCGTCGACGCAGTCCGCATCGCCGCCTCCTACGTCGATTGGTCCTCCACCGGACGCCTCAGCCCACTCGTCGCCAAATCAAAAACCTACGCCCCCGTCGCCAGCGCCAAGAAAGACGGCGACGCCGGCGGCTCCGTCAAACCGCTCATCCTCGGAGCGCCACCGGAAGAACGCCAGGGCATGCTCGAAGACTTCATCGCCGCACAGGTTGCCGGTGTCTTCGGTACCGATGTCGCCAAAATTGATCGCGATACGCCCCTCACAAATCTCGGCCTCGACTCCCTCATGGCCATCGAGCTCATGAATCGCATCGAAGGCGAACTCGGCATGCAAATTCCCATGGGCGCCGTCCTCAATGGCCCCAATATCAAGGAACTCGCCGTCCCCGTCCTCCAACTCCTCCTCGATTCCTCCGACCCCGCCAGCGTCGAAGGTGGCGGCGCAGCCGCCGGAGGAAGCGGCGCGCTCGTATCCCTCGAAAAACTCCCCGGCGATGTCACCGAGTTCCCCCTCACCGAAGGCCAAAGCGCCCTCTGGTTCCTCCACCGCCTCGCCCCGGAAAGCTCCGCCTACAACCTCATCTTCAGCTGCAAATTCCGCCCCCTCGTCGATATCGACGTCATGGAGCAGGCCTTCCGCTCCCTCTTCGATCGGCATCCCATGCTCGACGTCACCTTCCATACCGTCGATGGCAAACCAGTCCAACGCATCCATCGCGGGCGCGGGATCGACTTCCGCGAACACGACGCATCAAAGATGTCCGATGAGGAGATCAAGAAGATGCTCATCGAAACGGCCAACAAACCCTTCGATCTCGAAAACGGTCCCGTCATCCGCCTCGAAATGGTGCGCACTCACGACGACGCCCATGTCGCTCTCCTCTGCATGCACCACACGGTCTCCGATGCCTGGTCCATGACCAATATCGTCAACGACCTCATCGAAAGTTACTTCTCACTCAAATCCGGACGCCAACCCCAATACAAACCCATGGAATTCGGCTACGCCGACTTCGTCGATTGGGAACATCGCCACCTCGAAAGCGAAGCCGGCGAACGCGCCAAAACCTTCTGGCACGAACAACTCGACGGCGCGCCCATGGTCCTCGACCTGCCTACCGATCGCCCTCGCCCGCCCGTCCAATCCTTCAACGGCGCCACCCACCCCCTCAAACTCGACGAAGAACTGACACAAAAAGTCACCGCCCTCGCCGGTGAACAAAGCGCCACGCTCTTCACGATGCTCCTCTCGGCCTTCGATATCCTCCTCCATCGCTACTGCAACCAGGAGGACCTCCTCGTCGGCGTGCCCCTCGCCGGTCGAAACCAACCGGAACTCCACGGCCTCGTGGGATACTTCATCAATCCCGTCGTCATGCGCAGCCGCATCGACGATGACCCCTCTTTCATCGATTACCTCCTACGCAACAGCAAGCAGACCGCTGACGCCATCGAAAACCAGCAATACCCCATCTCCCGCCTCGTCGACGACTTGAACGTCCCCCGCGATCCCAGTCGCTCCCCCATGTTCCAAGTGTCCTTCTCTATGGAACGCATCCCCGGCCTCGACGAACAAGGCGTCGCCGCGTTCCTCATCGGTCAAGCCGGCCACGAGTTCCACGTCGGAGATATGTCCGTCGAAACAATCGACCTTACCCTTCGCCAGGCCCAGTTCGAAATCACTCTCGTCGTCGAGGAAGCCGGCGGCAATATCTACGGATGCTGGCAATACAACCGCGACCTCTTCGCACCGGAAACAATCGCTTACCTCAACGAACTCTACACTCAGGTCCTCCGCGAAGTCACCCGTAATCCCGCCCAAAAAATCTCAGAGATCAATCTCCTCCCGCAGGAAGAAGAAGCGCGCATCCTCGATACCTGGAACTCCACCCAGGCCGAATACTCGAAAAATAAACTCCTCCACGAACTCGTCGCCGATCGCACCAAAAAATCGCCCGACGCCATCGCCGTCCGCTGTGGTGGCGATTCCCTCACTTTCGCGGAACTCGACGCGCGCGCCAATGGCCTCGCCCTCGAGCTTCGCTCCAACGGCATCGGTCCCGATACCCCAGTCGGACTCTTCGTCGATCGCTCCGTCGATATGATCGTCGGAACCCTCGGCATCCTCAAAGCCGGCGGCTGCTACATCCCCATGGACCCCGAGTTCCCCGGGGCTCGCCTCGAACTGATGCTCGAGAACGCCAACCCCTCCGTCATCGTCACGGAAAAACACCTCGTCGACCGACTCCCGAATGGCGATTGGCAGGTCATCGATATCGCCGGTGTCGAAACCGTCGAAACCGCACCCGTCGTGGGAGACCTCACCCCGCACTCTCTCGCCTATATCATCTACACTTCCGGATCCACCGGCACCCCCAAGGGCGTCGAAATCTCCCACCGTGCCGCCGTCAACTTCCTCAGCTCCATGGCCAAGGAACCCGGCCTCACCGATAGCGATCGCCTCCTCGCCGTCACCACCCTCTCTTTCGACATCTCCCTCCTGGAAATCTATCTCCCCCTCCTCACCGGCGCCCAATGCGTCATCGCCACGCGCGATGAAGTCAAAGACGGTCGCCGCCTCGATGCCCTTCTAAACAAATTCGACATCAGCGTGATGCAGGCCACCCCGGCCACGTGGAACCTCCTCCTCGAAGCCGGCTGGGAAGGCAAAAGCGACCTCCGCATCCTCTGCGGCGGCGAAGCCCTCCCACGCGACCTCGCCAACAGCCTCGTCAACAGCGCCAAAGAAGTGTGGAACCTCTACGGACCCACCGAAACCACCGTTTGGTCCACCTGCGAACGCCTCTACCAAGGCAACGATACCGTCTCCATCGGCCGACCCATCGCCAATACGTCCATCTACGTCCTCGACGAATCACTCCTCCCCGTCCCCGTCGGCTTCGTCGGCGATCTCTACATCGGCGGACACGGACTCGCCCGCGGGTACCACGATCGTCCCGATCTCACCGCAGAACAATTCATCACCGTCAAACTCCCGAACGGAAACCAGGAACGCCTCTACAAAACTGGCGACCTCGCCCGCTGGACCCCGGAAGGAAAACTCGAATGCCTCGGCCGAAGCGACTTCCAAATCAAACTCCGCGGCGTCCGCATGGAACTCGAAGATATCGAGTCCCAACTCTCCGAGCACGAAAAGGTCAAACAAGTCGTCGTTGTCAAACGCGATGACCTCCCCGGCGGCCCCAACCTCGTCGCCTACGTCATTGCCGATGGAGAAACAGGTGACCTCGTCCCCGAATTGCGCGGCCACCTCGTCGATCGCCTGCCCGAAAGCATGCGCCCCGCTTTCTACGTCTTCCTCGAAGAGTTCCCCCTCACCCCCAATAAGAAGATCGACCGCATGCGCCTCCCCACCCCGCGCATCGATCGCTCCTCTCTGGAATCAGAATTTATCGCACCCCAAACCCCCAACGAAAAACTGCTCGCCGAAGTCTTCTGCCAAGCCTTCGAGATCGACGAAATCGGCATCCGCGACAACTTCTTCGAAATGGGCGGCGACTCCCTCCTCGCCGTGCGCATCCTCGCGGAAGTCTCCCAGGCCTTCAATCGTGACGTCCCCGTCGAAGCCTTCCTCCGCTACCCCACCATCGAACAACTCGCCCGTTACCTCTACCTGCCGCCGGCAGATGCCGAATCCGCCACCGCCGCGGATTCCCTCCTCGCCACGGATATTTCCGACGCAGACTACCTCACCTTTGCCGTGAGCGGAACAGGCGATGACCTGCCAAAGGTCGATGCCGTCGCCCTCACCTACATCCCCGATACCTTCGCCGCCGTCACCGGCCTCTCAAAAGAAACCATCACCCGCGACTGGTTCGACAATAAACCAATCGTCAGCAACGTATACGAACTCCCTCAAGGAAACATCGGCGTCATCATGCTGCCGCTCTTCGAACTCGATCTCTATAAGAACGAAGAAATCACCCGCCAACCCATCGTCGATGCCCTCAGCCTCGCCGGCGAAATGGGCGCCAAAACGGTCGCTCTCACCGGTGTCATTCCCTCCGCCACTGATCACGGACGCACGATCGAGCAATGGACCGCCGGCCGTGAAGACCTTCCCGCTATCACGACAGGCGACGCCACCCGGACCGCGACCATCGTAAAATCGATCGAGGGTGTCCTCGAAGAGACCGGCCGCGATTTCGCCAAAGAAAAAGTCGCCTTCGTCGGACTTGGCTCCATCGGCAAGGCCACCGTCCACCTCGCGCTCGAAACCCTCCCGCGCCCCAAGGAAATTATCCTCTGCGATCCCTACCAGAAACCCGAAGAACTCGAGGCCATCCGCGACGAAATTCTCGCCACCGGCTACGACGGAGAAATCAATATCGTCGTCAATGGCGGTGGCATCCCGCCGGAATTCTACGAAGCGTCCTTCATCATCGGCGCCACCAGCCTTCCCGGAGCCCTCGACATCAAGAAACTCCATCCCGGCGCCATGATCGTCGACTACTCCTTCCCGCCTGTCTTCCGAGTCACCGACGCCATCCGACGCCTCGACGAATCCGGAGACATCCTCTTCACCACTGGCGGCCAACTCCGTTTTGACGAAACCATTCCCGAAACCATCTTCCTTCCCGAAGGACTCGACGACGCCCTCGGCGACCTCGACGCCCGTCATCTCCTCGCCATCGCCGGACGAGACGGTTCGGAAATCACCGGCTGCGTCCTCGTGAGCCTCCTCACCGGCATGGACAAAACGGTCAAAACCACCATCGGCCCCGTCGAAAACGCCGACGTCCTCGCCCACTACAAGTATCTCGATAAACTCGGAGCCAAGGGCGGACGCCTCCAGATGGAGAACTACTTCATCAAACCCGACCAAATCAAAGAGTTTAAGTCGGTCACCAAACCGACGACGAAGAAGAAGACCGCCTCAAAGTCGAAATAACTCGCCTCAGCGCCCCTCCCCGGCAAAAGACTCTACCAGGTCATAGAGCGTCTCAATCCCGAAGCGATACGACGACAGCGGTATCCGCTCGTCCACCCCGTGAAATAGCTTCGAAAACACAATCTCTTCCGGCAGTCGTAGCGGATAAAACCCGTAGCATGTCGCCCCCGTCTTCCCATACTCGCTCGAATCCGTGAATCCCGGCGCCATGTACGGCACAACAATCCCCTCCGGATCCCTTGCCGCCACCACCTCCCTTATCTTCTCAAAAAACGGACTGTCCCACGAAAATACCGTCCCCGGCGCTTCCCGCATGACCTCAATCTCAAACCCCCCGCCAATCACCCCTTCAATCTCCCTCACCAAATCCGCCGCCGTCTGACCCGGCAACAACCGCCCGTCTACTTCAAATTCCGCGTGCCCCGGCAGCACATTGATCTTGCTGCCCCCTCTCACCATCGTCGGATTCGCGGTGTTGCTCAAAATCGCGTGAAACACCGCCTTCTGCTCACGATTCCGAATAAAGCTGTCGAGCATCTCCCCCACCTTCCCCGGCTTCAACAAACCTTCCATCACCATCCGCGTCGGACCCGGCATATGCGCCGCGACCCCGCGCACAAACGCCGCCGCTGGCTCCGTCACATGCACCGGTAAACGCGTGGTCGCCAAGCGATGCATCGCCTCCCCCATACGCCCCAAACACGAATCGGGCGCCGGCAAGGAACTGTGCCCCGCCTCACCCGTCGCCCGAATCTTTAACCAGGCCACCCCCTTCTCCGCCACCTGCACCGGGTAAAATCGCTTCCCCGATATCGTCAGTGAAAATCCCCCCACCTCGTTCACCACATACTCCGCATCAATCAAATCCGCATGCTCCCGCACCATAAACGCCGACCCTTGCGCACATCCCGCCTCCTCATCCGCGACCGCCGCCAAGATCACGTCCCGCCTCAAACCCGCTCCCCGCCGCTTTAAATGCCGTAAAACCGATACCCCCATCGCCGTCATCCCCTTCATATCAATCGCCCCTCGCCCCCAAATACCGCCATCCGCCTCTTCCCCGGAAAATGGCCCCTGCGCCCAGTCCTCACCCCGCGCCGGCACCACATCCAAATGCGACGTCAATAACAGCGGCCGCTCCTCCCCGCTTCCTTCCAAACGCGCCACCAGGTTCGCCCGGCCCGGCGCCGACTCAACAATCCGGCTCTCGATCCCATCCGCCGCCAGCGCCGTCGCTACAAAATCCGCCGCCGGTCGCTCCTCCCCGGGAGGATTCGTCGTGTCAATCCGCAGCAGCCCCTGCAGCAATTCCACCGCCTCTCTGAACTCCCCCTCGGAAAGCTCAAGACTCACCGCTTTAAAGAATCCTCGCTGAATGTCTCCGCCGGAAAATCCTTCAATACGAAATTCTCATACTTGAGGGTCGACACCTTCGATCCCCCCAACAATTCCTCCACCGTCATCTCCGAGATAAACGGCCGATTGCTCCCGTTAATATTCACCTTGTTCCCATAATTCATCGTCGCCGCCCGAAGAAGTTTCCCCGATGAAGTATAAAACTCCGCCTTCAACCCAAGCTTGCTCGCCTTCGATACAAAATAACGAATCATCTCGTAACTCGCCGCCGATGTCCGCTTCTTCAGAGTATAAACCCAACACGGCTCCCCATTGAACTCCCCGTCCGCAACCGACTCCGGCGTGTAATCATTCAAATAACTGATCGCCGCAATATCCCCCACCGCCGCATTGCCACTCACCCGCTGCCGCTTCGAAATCGACAAGGGCCGGCTCATGTTCGGCTTGTGCATCCACATCTTCTCGCCCGATACCAAGTACTTCGTCCCCGCCGAATCTTCCGGAGCCAATACCTCGGCCAATATCTTCGAATTCTGCGCGCTCACGCGTAACGACGTCGACTTCCGCTCCCCCTTCTCCTCCGACGATGCCGCCACCTCCCACTCCAATCCCTGTCGCCCCAAATCCCCACGCCCCTGCTCCGCATAGATCAAAGTCTCAATATGCTCCTGCCCCACTTGCCCCCTTGATTCCATCCCCATCAACGCCATCGCCGCTGCTGCAAAGAAAGTCACTCGCTTCATGATCAAAGTCTTAGACCGATCTCGGCCCACAATCATCAATAAAATTGACGATTTTTTCAGCTGTGCCCCAGCGAGTCCACAATGCTCGCATGCGCCGCCCGTCGCGCGGGCAATACCGCCGCTGCCATCGTCAGTAGCGCCAGGAAAATAAATGTCACCAGCAAATACTCCGGCACCAACATGATCTGCAACCGCACCTTGAATCCCACCATCGGCGGCACCCACATCGGTTTCAGGAGCTGCACCAACCACCAAACTCCCACCGTGATCACCAACCCCACCATCGAACCCAATAACCCCAAAAATGCACTCTCCAAACTGAACAACTTCACCACCCCCCGACGCTTCAAACCCATCGATCGCAAGGTCCCAATCTCACTCGTTCGCTCCATGACCGCCATCCCGATCGTATTCATTACGCTCATGCTCACGATGATGATCAAAATCGCAAATACCACCCCGAAAATGATATCAAACATGTTCTTCGTCAGCCGATACATCGTCGACAACTCATCCCAAGTCTGACTCTCCAATTCCAATCCCCGATCCGCCAACGCCTGCATCAACTCAGCATGCACTTCTTCTAAATCCCCGCGTTCATCCAACAAAACACACACCTGCGCCACTCCGCCTGTCTGCGCGAGCTCCTGCGCCCATTCCAACGGAATCTTTACCAACCGCGCCGCCGCCCCTTGCGATATACTCTGCGCCACCTGCCGCACCTCCGCATCCAATGCGTTCGCATTCCCCTCCAACGTCGGCGCCGCCAACAACACCGGCGCCCCTGGCTCCAACTTCAACACCTCCGCCAAACTACCGCTCACCGCGATTCCCTGCGGTTCCTCATCACTCAACGCCTCCCCCTCATACCGCTTCTTGTCCGTATTCAAATTCTCCGCCCGCTGATACATCGTCTCCACCTTCGACGGAGTCATCGCGTCCCCGATGAAAATCGTCGACGTCCCGTCGTAATCAATCGTCCCCGTCAACTGCATCCGGCCCGCCACCAGATGAACCCGCCCGTCCGCCCCCGCCACCTCTTGAATCGTCCTAAACTCCTCTTCGCTGAGGAAATACTCCTCCGGCTCAATACTCCCCCGCTCCCCATAACCCTTCTTGAATATCTGAAAATGCCCGTTCCCACCCGCGTGAATGAACGAATCCCGCAAGTTTACGAACATGTAATCGGTGAATCCCCCAAATACATTCACCGCCGCAAATCCCAATGCCACCGCCGCAATCGTAATCAACGATCGCCGCCGGTTCCGTAACAAATTCCGAAACGCAATCTTCGGCCACATCATCATTCCGCCTTGTATCCCCCTTCCAAAATCTCCACCACCTTCCCATCCAACATCTCCACCCGGCGATCCACACGCTCCAACAAACGCTGATCATGCGTCGAAAAAACAAACGCCGCCCCCGTCTCCTTGTTCACCTCCCGCATCAAATCAATAATCCGATGCGCCGTGTGCGAATCCAAATTCGCCGTCGGTTCGTCCGCAATCACCAAATCCGGATCGGTAATCAACGCCCGCGCAATCGCCACCCGCTGCCGTTGCCCCCCCGATAGCTTCGCCGGACGATGATCTATGTGCCCCTCCAATCCCACTTGCTCCAACTTCTTCAAACTCTTCTCCCGCGCCTCATGCAACCCCACCCCCTGCATCTGCAACGGCAACATCACGTTCTCCAACGCCGATAACACCGGTATCAAATTAAAGTTCTGAAACATAAAACCGATATACCGATTCCGTAATTCCGTCTTCTCGTCATCCGACAACGAATGCACGTCCTGCCCCTCCACCATCACCTTCCCGCCGTCCGGCTCGTCGATCACCCCCACGATATGACACAAAGTCGACTTGCCCGAACCGGACGGCCCCCAGATCGCCACAAACTCCCCCCGGTGAATCTCTAAATCGATCCCCCGCAAGGCGTGGATATTCGTGTCTCCCAACTGATAATGCTTGTGGTCTTGCTGAACTTCGACGAGGGCCAAGGACTTACGAAAAGGGTTTAAACTGAAGGCCTGCGATACCCCATCGAACCGCTTCAGACAAGCGATTTCTTGATGCCCCAGCGAGGCCGTCCCCCGGCACAACAATGACTTCGACAGTCTGCGCTTTTCCTGCAACCTTTCGAAACCATGACGACCCTCTGGATCATATGGGTGCTCCAAGCAGCCATCTGCGCCCACAACCAGTGGGCATACCGGCGTCGCTTGAAAAAACAAGACGCAGCCCTGTCATCGGTCACGCCCGATCAACAAAAACCCGCCGTCGTCATCGTCCCCATCAAAGGACGAAACGCCGATACCGAAGATTTCTTCAACTCCCTTCGCTCTCAGCGATACGCCGACTACCGCATTATTTATACCCTCGAATCAAATTCCGATCCCGCCGTCGTCACCCTCCGGGAACAACTCGGACTCGAAGAATCCGAAAACTCATACACCCCGCAAGAATCCTCCGACGCCGATTCGCCCGGCCTCTCAGAAATTCAAATCGTAATCGCCGGCGCCGCCACCGAATGTGGCCAAAAAGTCCACAACCAATTGGCCGCCTTCAAAGAACTCCACGATTCCGATGAACTGGTCGTCTTCGCCGACGCCGACCTCCACGCCAGTCGCGATTGGCTTGCCCGCCTGACCGCCCCCCTCAATCATGGCTCCGATCAAGTATGCACCGGCTACCGCTGGCTCATTCCGGAATCTCCCAGCCTCGCCAACCAGCTCGCCGCGATCATTAACTCCACTGCCGTCACCGCCGGCGGCCACTCCTCATTCCAACTCCTCTGGGGAGGCTCCATCGCCGTCACACACGAGGCCTTCAAGAAAATGAACGTCCCATCCTACCTCGAAGGCAGCCTCAACGACGACCTCCAAATCTCCCGGGCCGCCCGCCGCGCCGACCTCACTCTCACCTTTATCCATTCCCTCCAATTGCCTTCTCCCATTTGGTTCACCTGGCCGTCCATGATCGAGTTCGCCCGCCGGCAATACTACCAAGTCTCCCGATACACCCCCAAAATCTACGGCCTCGCCTTGATCAGCCTCGGACTGAACACCGCCGGCTGGCTTACCGCGCTCGGCGCCCTCTGCTTCGGCCACACCATCGCCCTCGTCCCCATTGTCATCGTAACGATATTCGATCAAATCCGCGCCTTCGGCCGCACCCGCCTCCGCCGCATCCTCATCCCCGAACCACACCTCACACGACTCCACGGCACCGCCATCCTCGAACACATCGCCACACCTCTTTGGTCCATTTTCCATTTCGCCCTCGCCGCTAGCGCCCTGTTCATGAAAAGCATCACCTGGGCCGGCATCACCTACTCCGTCCAGGGGCGACAAAAAATCACCGTGATCCGTCCCGACGCCCCCGATGATCCTCCCTCCTGATGCTCCCCTGCCGTTTCCGACGCTCCCAAATCTGTTGTAATGTGTCATGGCGTTCCGCCGTTTCCCCCTTGGCCGAACAGATTACCTGCCCCAAAATCCCCGACCAATGAACCCCCGCCCATTCACCTTCATCGGCTTCGCCCTCGCTGCCCTCCTGCTGCCCTCCTCCCCGATTCTCGCCGAAGAGACCGCCCCCCCTAACGTCCTCCTCATCATGGTCGACGATATGGGCTTCTCCGACCTCGGCTGCTACGGCGGCGAAATCGACACCCCTCACCTCGATCAGCTCGCCTCCAGCGGCCTCCGCTTCTCACAATTCTATAACACCGGACGCTGTTGGCCCACCCGCGCCGCCCTCATGACCGGGCGTTACCCCCACGAAGCTGGCCACGCGATGACCTACGGCGATAAAAGCCCCCACCGCGCATATCAAGGCACTTCACCCGATCTCGGCCTCATGATCCCGGAAGTCCTGAACCCTGCCGGCTATCGCTCCTATCACGTCGGCAAATGGCACCTCGATAGCCGCAGCCGAAATCGCAACGCCCCCGATACCTCACCGGAAGCCCGCGGCTTCCATCGCTCCTACAAAATCCAAACCCAACACAACTTCTTTAACCCATGGAAAATCATCGACGAAGGTACCCTCGTCGAACGCCCCGCCGGCGACAACCCCATGGGCAACGGCGAATACTACCTCACCGACGACCTCTCCGAAAAAACCGTCGCCTACATCAAAGACCACACCACCAGTCATCCCGACCAACCGTTCTTCCTCTACCTCGCTCACACCGCCCCCCACTTCCCGCTTCACGCCCGACAAAAAGACATCGACCGACACCTCAAACGATATCGCGCCGGATGGGACACAATCCGCAAGCAGCGTTTCAAAGAACTCAAAGAGCAGGGACTTATCCCCAAGGAAACAAAATTCCCACCTCGTGATCCCGATGCCGTCCCCTGGGATTCCCTCTCAAAGGAAGAACAGGAAAAATGGGCCACCCACATGGCCATCCACGCCGCCATGATCTACCGCGTCGACCAAGGCATCGGCCAAATCGTCCAAACACTCAAAGAACTCAACCAACTCGACAATACCCTCATCCTCTTCCTCTCCGACAACGGAGCCAGCGCCGAATACCTCATCCGTGGCGACGGTCACGACCCCGACGCCCCCGCGGGAAGTGGTGCCTCCTACCTCTGCCTCGAAGTCGGCTGGTCCAACGCGGCAAACACCCCCTTCCGCATGCATAAAATGTGGACCCACGAAGGCGGCATCGCCACCCCCCTCATCGCCCACTGGCCCGCCGGCCTCGGCCAACAGGACATTTCCCACGCCCAAGGCCACGTCGTCGATGTTCTCCCCACCCAGATGGAACTCGCCGACGCACCGCACCCCGAAAACGCTCCCCCCGTCTCCGGTCGCTCCCTCGCCCCCGTCTTCTTCAAAAAAGAAATGCCCAACCCCGAATTTCTCTTCTGGGAACACACCGGAAACAAAGCCATCCGTGTCGACGATTGGAAACTCGTCGGCGAGTTCGGCAAACCTTGGGAACTCTACAATTTGGCGATAGATCGCGCCGAAACCAAAAACCTCATCGACCAACACCCCGAAAAAGCCAAAGCCCTCAAAAAACTTTACCACGAACAAGCAGACGCCCAAGGCGTCGTCGACTGGAGCACGCTTCCCGGTTCAAAATCTAAACCCTCAGACGATTACCGAAAAAAGTAACTTATCCCTTAGCCCGGCAATTCTATGAACACCGCATCCCGCCTCCTCACCACCCTGATCCTGTCCCTGCTCTGCCTGTCCTCGCTAACCCGGATCGCACAAGCCGCGGAATCCTCTCAACAGCACCCTCCGAACATCGTCATCATGTTCGCCGATGACCAAGGCTACGGCGACATCGGCGTCTACGGCGCGAAAGGATACGAAACACCAAACCTTGACCGCATGGCCGCTGAAGGCGCGCGCTTCACCGACTTCTACGTCTCCAGCCCCGTCTGCTCCGCCTCCCGCGCCGCCCTTCTCACCGGTTGCTACCACGGTCGCGTCGGAATGCATGGCGCCATCGGCCCCTCTTCCCCCATCGGTCTTAGTCACGATGAAACCACCATCGCTGAACTCCTCAAACAACAGGGCTACGCCACCGCCATGTTCGGAAAATGGCACCTCGGCCGCCCCGAGAACATGCTCCCCACCAACCACGGCTTTGACGAATACCTCGGCATTCCCTACTCGAACGACATGTGGCCCTACCACCCCGGCGTCCGCCACCTCCCCATGAAAGAACGTCTCAAAAAATGGCCCCACCTCCCCCTCATCGAAGGCACCACGGTCATCAACGAAAAAGTCTCGCCCGACGATCAACGCCAACTCACCACTCTCCTCACCGAACGCGCCGTCGACTTCATCAATCGCAACGCCGACCACCCCTTCTTCCTCTACGTCCCCCAGCCCATGCCGCACGTCCCACTCTACACTTCCGATAAATTCGAGGGCAAAACCGAACAGGGCGCCTACGGCGATGTCATCGCGGAAATAGACTGGTCCATGGGCCAAATCCTCGAAGCCCTCAAAACGAACGGCCTCGATGAAAACACCCTCGTCCTCTACACCTCAGATAACGGCCCCTGGCTCTCCTACGGCAACCACGCCGGCAGCTCCGGTCCCCTTCGCGAAGGCAAAGGCACCTGCTGGGAAGGCGGCATCCGCGTTCCCTTCCTCGCCCGCTGGCCCGGACAAATCCCACCCGGCCTCGTTGTCTCCGAACCCGCGGCCACCATCGACCTACTCCCCACGATCGCCGCCGCCACCGAAGCAACCCTCCCAAAGAACAAAATAGACGGCCACAACATTTTGCCTCTCCTCACCGGCAAAGAAAACGCGAAATCCCCACACAAGGCCCTCTTCTTCTACTACAAAAACAATCAGCTACAGGCTATGCGCAGCGGGAAATGGAAACTCATCTTCCCCCACACCTACCGCACCCTCGCCGGCCGCGAAGGGGGCACCGGAGGCATCCCCGTCAATTACGAGAACCACCAATCCGAACTCGAACTCTACAATCTCAAACAAGACATCGGCGAAACCACCAACGTCGCCGATCAATACCCCGAAATCGTCGCCAAACTCACCAAGATGGCCGACGAAATGCGCAGCGACCTCGGCGACTCCCTCACCAAATCCAACCCCACCGGCGCCCGCGAACCCGCCAGCCTCCAGTAAATCAACAGCACCCCCGCCGATAGACTCTAACTTCGTAAACGCTTCCGCCGCTTCCGCGACCGCGCCACACGCATCGCCTCCTCTGCCTCACCCAGAACCACCTCCGGCTTCGCCTCCGTCGCACCTCTCTCCTTCTTCCCCTTCCGCGCACCGGATCTCTCCCGGCCTTTCTTCGGATTGACCGCCTTCTCCGCCCCCGTGCCCTTCCGGTTCTCTTCCGGTCTCCCCGGCCCCATGCCCGCCATTCGCAACTTGCTCGAACTGAATTCGATCACATACCCCTGAGACGTCAGCCAATGCAGCTCCTTCAACACCGAAAGCTCCTCTTTCGAAGGCTTCCATTCCCCGGCATCTTTCGCCGGCCGCTCATACCCCGGAATAATCGACTCCAACAAATCCACCACCTTCGCGCCGGGATTCTCGCGAATAAAACTCACGATCTTTTCAATCGGCTCCGTCAACGTCGCCTTCGGATCAAGCCGCGTCGGTCGCGCCGGCGATACATGAAGCTTCTTTCTCCCCTCCTTGAAAATCTTCAATCCCTCCTTCTCCACCGCACGACAAAGCTCCTGGATCAACCCCGAAGGAAATTTCCGCTGCTCATCCACCGCTTGCCGCAACAAGGAGAGCAACTGGGGCGACAAATCGCGCCCCGGTATATCCCCCTTCACAACCGCCTCCTGAACCTCTTCCACCACCTCGTCCCCATGCGTCGCCGCAAAATGCCGCGCCATCTCCTCCTCGGTCTTGAAAACCAAGGTATCTCCGTCTCCACCCTCGCCTTCCACCGCAACCACTTCCTCGGTGCCACCCGGCGCTTCCTCCTCACCCTCCGTCGCCCCGTCCTCACTTTCAGCCTCGTCTCCCTCGGCAGCACCTGCCTTCTGTCGTTCCTCGTCAGAACCGTCATCCGACACCGCTGCCCCCTCCTCGGCCCCCTCAGCGTCTCCAGCACTCTCTTCCCCCTCCGCCTTATCCGCCGTTTCCACCGCTTCAACTTCAGCTTCTCCCTCTTCTCCTCCAGCCTCGACATCGCCATCCGCTTCACCAGCGGTCGACTCGTCGACCACCTCCTCCGCACCCGGCTCATCACCCAATACCGCATCCTCCGATCCATCTTCCCCCACTTCCTCCGATCCACTAATCTCCGCCTCGTCCACCGCTACCTCCTGCCCGAACACATAGGTGTAGTGGCGTGCCTTGCTCTTCAACTCACGCCACTTCTCCAAAGTCTCCTCATCCCGCCGCATCTCCATCATCCGGGAAAACTTCTCAAACGGCAAATGACCAAAACGCTCCCGATGCAACTTCGCCAAATTGCTCTGATACTCATGATGATTCGGCGGCCCCAATATCGTCCCCGTCTTTTCATGCACCGCCACCACCTGGAAATTCCCCTTCGGCGGCTCAACCTCCACCTCGTCCACCCGGTAATACGAAGAGACCCCGTCACAACGAGCCGCATGTCGCAGCGCCTCCTCCCGCGTGATCCACAACGATTCATCCAACACACACCGAAACAATCGCGTCCGGCCCTCCTCACCCTCGGGCCCTCGTTCATTCTTGGCTCGCTCCCCCCTCCCACCGCTCTTTTTCCTCTTGCCCTTCTCCCCCTTGGGCGCCCCCTTCTCAAACCGCAACGCATATCGGTCCCGCGAACTCAGCATCGCCTTCGCGATATCCACCAAAGGATACGCCCGCCCCGTCTCGCGCACATACTTCGCCAACGCCGCCACCCCCTTCTCGTCGGGCACCACCGTGACCCTCACCCCCTTCAAAGGCTCCTCGCGAGGACGCTGTTGCCGGTCATCACGTCGATCCCGATCTCCCCCTCGCCCGCGACCACGACCTCTCCCACCACGATCACCATCCCCGCGACGCCCGCCCCCCTCACGCCGCCCCCGTCCGTCACGCCCACCTTTCCCACGTCCAAAACGATCCCCACGATTCCCCCCATCCCGGTCACGCCGCTGCTCCCCGCCTCGCCGATCCCCCCCTTTGCCTTTCTTCTGAGGCCGCTCCCGGCCCTCCTCAATGTCCCGACGATCCTGCTTCGGAGCAGCCCCACCCCCATCCAAATCCGTCACCCAGCTCGGCATCAAATCCAGCTCGGACAATTCAAATGGCTTCTCGTCACTCATATTCGACGGCATCCGGTCAATCGAATGCTCCCGGAGAGACACACCTTCTAACGCGACCGCCCAGCCGCATCAAGCCTTGAGAATGCTAGAAATTCGACCCTTCCAGACATTACGCCACGCGCTCCACCGATTCCGCCCCGTATCGCATCGATTGAAAAGCAATTACCGTTGCGAGGAAAACCACCGGATACGCCAATACCAATCCCACCACAAGAGCCAACGCCCCAACCAATACGATCCCCACCATGACTATCCAAAGCCCTATCAATCGCCACACATTTCCCTTCGTCATCTCCCAACTCGCTTTCAGCCCTTCAATTGGCCCAAGATTCTGATCAATGATCGCCCATTGAAACTGTCCAAATCGCACTGCCAGAAAAATCCCCGGCACAATCAACAACAACAAGCCCACCATTACCATCATCACAAACAAAATCGTCGCCAGGAGCACCGACCAAAAATGAGGTCCGCCCGCAAATAAATTACTGATCTCAGGATTCTCCCTCCGCACCATCTTCAACCCGAAAATCGCCGCCCCGATTCCAAGAAAAACCGACACGAGATTCTCCACGATTTGCAACAACGCATACACGGCCGTTCCCCCGGGCGAAGCGCCCGAACTGGCTTCAATCTCCACTCCCGATTCATTGAAACTGCCCGCGAACTCCCCCGCGCCCACGGCATACCCAAACCCCTCAACCACGAGCGTCAACCCCACCACAATCACCACATACAAAATCCCAAACAATATCAGCTTCCCAAAATTCTGGAGCGTCAGCCGCCACCCTTCGCTCAAGCACAAACCAATATCCAAATCATGATTGCCCGCTTCCCCCGAGCGACCCACGGCCTCACTACTCGCAACTTCCACCGTCTGCGGACTCGCATAAGGATTCACCGCCTCGGCCCCCGCCCCCTCACCTCCTCCATCGGCAGCCTCTCCTCCCGCTTCCATCAATCCCGGCACCGTTCTCGGATCCACCCAGTCCGGCATCCCCGGCGCCCAAACCCGCACGTCCGCCCCACCCATCTCAATTTCTCCCAATTTCCCCCGTAACTCCCCCAGTGGGTGCGGCCCACTCTTCTCCCCATTCACCGCCAAATGCCAAGTATCTCCCAAACTCATGCCTCCCATCCTGCCAGACCTGCCCCCTTCCCGTAAACCCATTTCCCGGCCAACCTTACCCGTCCAAATCCCCATCCGAAGGCCAGCAGCCACCCCATAAAGCTTCGTACGCAAGTGGCGAACAACGAGAGCCGGCGGCCCAACGACCGCATCCGGGTCCAGCGTCACGTCGGCGCAAAAAAAAAGCCGGCCGGGCATTGCCCGGCCAGCCATTCTCTCGCATCTCTCTCGTAAACTACTCTCTATCTATCTACTCTGAACGTGAATCAGTGGGAGGCTCGACCTTCCTGAAATCAAAAAATCACGAGCCTTTCAACATCTCCACAAGGAGCTTCATCGCCTCGCGGTTCCTCAAGACATCGTGACACAACACCTGACGTTCACCTTCCGGGAGCTCGCCACGCACAAGGCGGCCGATCTTCTCCTCTAGTGGAGGTGTTACCGCCGTCGCGCTGCGCGCTTGCACCTCAGGCTCAAAGTCCTCCAAAAACCTTGAAATTACCCTTAGTGAAATGTCGTCGCTAGTCATCGCTTTGGTCGATTTTTACTCCTTACACCCCCTTGACGGACCACCACCCACCTTTATGCAAAAGAAATGCAAAAAAATGCAAATTACCCCTTTTCCCCTTCTATTATAAGGAAATCCGAGCAAGACCGACACAGCGAAATGAAGTCCTCCCACTGAATTTCCAGCCACGGATCCATCTGCTTCACCTCCTCCAAGGTCTTGTCCCGAAGCTCGCTCGTCAAAGCCCCCAACTGTCGGCTCACCTTGCTCTGACTCCAACCCCAGGCCTCCGCCACCCGTTCCTGGTTGATCCCGTGAACCCCCACCAATTGCAACATCACCAGGGTCTCCGGATCACTGCTCTCAAAAGCCCGCGTCAAAGCCCCGCGCAATACCTCCACCAACCCGTCCTCCCCCAAATCCTCATGCTCCTCGTCCCCCGAAGGCAAGTCATCCATCCCGCCACCCTCCTCACCCCCCGGAGGCGCCGTCTGAAACCGCTGGTGCCGCTTGAAATCAATCAACCGGTTCACCGCCACCCGCGTCAAAAACGCCTCCAGAGACCCCTTCCCATTAAACTTAGCCAATAACGCCTTCCCCCCCGACGACCCAAAACAATCCGCCCACAAATCCGCCACCACATCACGCGCCTCGCTCGCACTCCCCCCGCGACTCACCAATATCCGCTCCAACTGCGCCGTCCGCGCCGCCGACCGAATCTCGCCCGCTGCCACCTCGTCACCCGCAAGCGCCTTCTGCACCAATTCAAAATCTCCGTTCAATTCCTGTCCTGACATCACCTCCATCCTCTCTCAAGATGCCCCCGCCAAGTCAACCAAAAGCGATGCCCTCGCCCCCACCTCACGAGCCAAATCTGACCGAATTATGTCACCCCGCACACTGAAAGGCGCCTCCCCACGCCTCCGGTCCCCCTTTGAACCATGAATATCGCCCGCTACGGCACCCCCTTCGCCCTCCTCGTCGCCCTCAGCTGGATCTCTCTCGTTCCCGCAGCAGCCCAATCCGCCCTCACCGCCGCAGATCCCAATATCAAAATCACGCTCTTCGCCGAACACCCCGATGTCGTCACCCCCACCGGCGTCGCCGTCGACCCCTCCGGCCGCGTCTTCATCGCCGAAAACAACACCCACCATCGCCCCGACGATTACCCCGGCCACCCCACCGATCGCATCCTCATCTTCGAAGACACCACCGGCGACGGCAAGGCCGACAAACAGACTCTCTTTAACGACGACCTCTCCCTCACCACTGACCTCATTTTCGACGACGCCGGAAACCTCTACGTCTCCACCCGCTCCCAAATCTACCGCTTCGACAACGCCGCGAACCAAAGAGAATCCAAATCCGGTGGCACGCTCATCGTTGATATGGTCACCGAAAACGAATACCCCCACAACGGCATCTCCGGCCTCTCCTTCTCGCCCGACGGCAAACTCCACTTCGGCCTCGGGGAAAACCACGGCTCCGATTACGCCTTCACCGGCACCGATCTCTCCGGGTCGGACGAAGGCGGCGCCACATTCCGATGCAATCTCGATGGCTCCGGTCTCGAACAACTCTCCACCGGCCACTGGAATGCTTTCGGCACCGCCTTTGACCTGAACGGCAATTTCTTCGCCACCGAAAATGATCCCTCCAGTTCACCCCCCAATCGCCTTCTTCATATTGTTCCCGGTGCCGACTTCGGATACGAATACCGATACGGCCGCTCCGGCCTCCACCCCCTCGTCTGCTGGTTCGGCGAGCACCCCGGCACCCTCGGCATGGTCGCTGGCACCGGCGAAGCCGCCTGCGGCATCATCCCCTTCGGCCCAAATAAACTCCTCGTCGCCTCCTGGGCCGACCACCGCGTCGACCTCTTCGACCTTACCCAGAAAGGCGCCTCCTTCGACGCCACCCGCACCCCCTTTATCACGGGCCCCAACGACTTCCGCCCCGTCCACATGGCCTACACCCCCGATCACAAAACCCTCTACCTCACCGACTGGGTCAGCGCTTCCTACCCCGTCCACGGCCAGGGCCGCGTCTGGAAAATCGACTTTCCCGAACCCATCGACCTCACCCCGGTGCCCCCTGACCCCGCACCCGAGCTCTCCTTCGAAGAACATCTCACCAACCTCGCCAGCGACGATCCCTACGTCGCCACCGCCGCCATTAACGCCCTCAAAGATCACCCGGAGAAACTCCTCGCCGTCACAGTCGATACCCTTCCCGAACCTCGCGCCCGCGCCCGCGCCCGTCTCGCCGTCGCCCTCAAAAGGTCAAAAGACCCCGCCGCGCAAAAAATCATCCCTTCCCTCCTCAAAAGCAATAGCCCCAAGGTCCGCTTCGCTGCCATCAAATGGATCGCCGATGAAAAACTCACCCCGCTGCGATCCCAACTCGAAGACCAACTCAAACGCCCCGATCTCAGCGTCGATATGTTCCTCGCCACCATGGCCGCCCTCCAAACCCTCGACGGCGAAAAACCCACCGACGTCCCCCGCCCCGATAAACTCCTCGCCATCGTCGACGACGAAACCAAATCTCCCGAAGTCCGCGCCCTCTCCCTCCGCCTCATTCCCCCACACTATCCCAAACTCAACCTCGATCGCCTTCGCTCCTACCTCCACGCCGACGATCCCGCCCTCCAACTCGAAGCCATTCGCACCCTCCAAGCTCATCCCGACGAAGGCCGCGAGCTCATCCTCTCCCGCATCGCCGGCGATAAAGAACGGCCCCCCCTCCTGCGCGCCGAAGCCATACTCGGGCTCGCCACCGCCGGCGACGGCCCCGTCCAGCTTCTCACCATTCTCTACCACCATGAAGACCCCGTCATCGCCGCCGAAGCTCAACGCGCCCTCATCGGCGTCGGCGGCAATACGAGGGCACTCGACCAAAAACCACCCTTCACCGATACCGATGCCTGGGAGAAACTCATCAATGACGTTCCCGGTGAACCCGATCTCGAGAACGGCCGCCGAATTTTCTTCAACCCAAAGATCGGCACCTGCTCCCGCTGCCACCAAATGGAAGGCCGCGGCACCCGCGTCGGCCCCGACCTCACCACCATCTCAGAAAGCGGCGACCAACGCTGGCTCCTCTCCCAACTCCTCAACCCCAATGCCGATCTCGCCCCCCAATTCATGCCCTGGCGCATCGTCACCAAGGACGGCGCCAGCCACATCGGCCTCCCCCTCCGAAAAGGCGGCACCCGGGAAGCTTACCTCGGCGCCGATGGAAAAGAATTCGCCCTCAACAAAACCGATATCGTCGAACACGAAGAACTCTCCATGTCCCTCATGCCCGCCGGCCTCCTCTCCCCCCTCTCCCCGGAGGAAATCCGCGACCTCTTCGCCTATATTCTCGAGCCAAAAGATTCTTAGACGAAACGTTTCCGCCGCGACGCTGTCTAAATACCATCGTCATGCCTCGCGCCGCTCCACAAGACCGTCCCGGTCCCTGGGACACCTGGCTCGCCAATAACGGCGCACGCCTCCTCCTCTACGCACGCCAGCAAACCCGCACCGAATCCGACGCCGAAGACGTCCTACAGTCCGCCCTCATCAAAACCTGGAAAACCACGAATCAAAACCCAGGCGCAAACCTCAATCTTACCCCCCTCGCCTTCACCAATATCCGCCGCTGCGCCATCGATCTCGCCCGCGCCAATTCTCGCCGCCAATCCCGCGAAGAAAAAATCGCCCAACCCCCCGTCGCCTGGTTCGATGCCTCCCTCGAATCCAAAGAACGCGCCCTCGAAATCCAAGCCGCCCTCCAACAACTCTCCCCCGACTTCCGGGAAGTCATCACCCTCAAAATTTGGGGCGATCTCACCTTCGCCCAAATCGCCGCCGTCCTCGAGATTTCCCCCAATACCGCCGCCTCACGTTACCGCTACGCGCTCAAATCCCTTCGCACCACCCTCTCCCCCGACCTCCAACCCCTCCACCCCCCTAAGTCACCACACCCCCGCGTAACTGCGTAACTGCGTAACTGCGTAACTGCGTAACTGCGTAACTGCGTAACTGCG
>JBCCIR010000063.1:0-29098 GCA_039028175.1 Verrucomicrobiota bacterium | reverse complement strand
TCGACAAACTAAAGACGTTCAAGGCACTAAAGAAATCACCCTTCAGCTTCGCCACTACCTCCTTGAAAATGAACTTGGCGGCAAGAAAGACAAAGTTCTTGAGCAGTCAACGGTAGAACTAGAACCAAATGACCCACCAACCCACCAACCCATCAACCAAAGAACCAAAGAACCAAGGAACCAATAGACCACCAGCACCAACTACCCACACTCTAACCCCTAAAATTACCATAACCCGCCCCCACACTTTTCCCTTGCGATTCACTTCGGTTTGTTCAAAAATCTCTGAACCATCAAAACTCGCAAAGAGTTCTGGTGGTACCCTCCTGCCTCCCCCTTTCTGCCCTTCAACACCCGCATGCCCCACGAGGTCCTCAGACCGTCGCCCCACAACGACGACGCCTCTTCTCCTTCGTCCTCCCCAAAAGACGAAGCTCCCGCCGCGCCACCCCCCGATGCCCCCCACGAACCCTCACAGCTCGAAGAAGAAATTATCCACTTCTTCGTCCAGTTCGCTGCGAGCGTCTCCATCCCCAAATCCATCGGTGAACTCTTCGGCACCCTCTTCTGCTCCGAGCAAGCCCTGCCTTTCGAAGAAATCGTCACCCGCACCGGCATGAGCAAAGGCTCCACCTCCCAGGGCCTCCGCTTCCTCCAAAAAATCAAAGCCGTCTCCACCGTCTACGTCGCCCGCGATCGCCGCACCTTCTACCAGGCCGAAACCTCCCTCCGCAGACTCGCCGGCGGCATCCTCAACGAAACCGTCCGCCCACGACTCGAAACAAACGAAGAAATCATCGAGGAAATCCAACACCTCCTCAACCACGGCGACGAGGCACACCCCGAGTTCCTCCATCATCGCATCGACAGTCTCCAAACTTGGAACAAAAAGGCCAAACGCTTGCTCCCCTGGGTCATCAAACTCACCGGCGCGGAACGCATTTTCGATACCAGTTCAGGAAACGGCAGAAACAAACCAACTCCCGACGCCTGAACCGAGACCGCCTCAATCATGGCGGCGTACACACATCCCACATACCCACTAAGATTGGTTTTCGCCCACGCGAATCGACCAAGGGCGGCAGCGTGCCCGGCTCGGCTAACGACGCCAACGACGCATAATCACCGATCCCACCCCTACCAAAAGCAACATCGCCCGAGAAGGCTCGGGAATCACCTCGAAGTCAACCCCCGCTGCAGTCAATCGATCCAAATACGCCGGAACAAAAGTGTCAAATGTCGCTGGCAACCCCTCGGTCGTCGTCCCAACACTGGTGTGAAATCCAACCAAGCCCAGCTGCCCATCATCCCATGGCACAAACGTTGGACTGCCCGAGTCTCCACTCACCGCCTGCGTCTGCCCCGTGACCCCCGGATCCTGATCGGTAATGAATCCGATCGTATCAAGCGTTCCGTCCATGCCTCCAACCCCTCCATTGTACAAATCCAAGAATGCAAACGAGTCCAACTCGTTCGTCCCCACTCTTTGGTTGTTTCCCACACTGTTGTGCCCAGTCGCCAACAGACTCAATCCAATGTACGAACTCAAACCTACAGGCAGCCCGCCCCCGGCCGGCCCCAACGCCAAAATCGGATAGGTGGCAATCTCATCCAGCGGATCCAATGGCGTGGCCAAAGACGTGATACGCAAATCTCCAATCACCCCCGTCAAGGGATTCGAAATGTCCATCGCCGAACCCACAGTATAACTTACCAGCCCATTCGTCGGACTGTTGAAGTGCACGATGCTCCCGTTCGAAAACGACGAATGCCTCGCGTGGACGAACTGCGTGTCATTGATCATCGTAAAAAACTTCGTCGAGTTCGTCGCCGCCCAGCCCACTCCAGACCAGTCATAACCCGCACCAACAAAGCTCCCGTTCGTACTCTCCACCGGCGCCCCCGGGAATCCTCCGTCAAACCGATGATGCGCCGCCCCATTCAAATTCACAATAGTGATGGCGCCGCTCTCTGAAACCGAAAGCAACAGCAATCCAAACATCGCCAGCCAGCGACGAATAGGGGTGAGTCCATTCACTTCCTTTCACCCTAGCACACGCTTGCAATCCTGCGCAACCCCCTAAATATCAACCCTCCCCCCGAATTCCCCTACTCAGTTTTTCCAATTTCTTCCAATGAAAGTCACAACCTACACCCCCGATTCCGCGCTCTCCAATCCGGGAGTTCTCGTCCGGGAAATGACGGATGAACTCCGAAATTGTGGCTCTTTGACGATCGCACTCTTTAGCCGGGATCTAAAAGCCCAATTCCGCCAAAGCATCCTCGGCTACGCATGGCTCTTCTTCCCCCCCATCGCCACCACAGCTGTCTGGTTTCTACTCAATAGCTCCGGCGTCGTCAAAGTCGCCGATACCGGCATGCCCTATCCCGCCTTTGTCCTCATCGGAACCCTTCTCTGGCAGGCCTTTCTCGACAGCCTCACCAAACCAATTACCGCGCTCAATCGCTCAAAAGCGATGCTTATCAAACTGAATTTCCCTCGCATCGCCCCCGTCCTCGCTGGCGTCGGAGAAACCACCCTCACCTCCGCCGTCCGTCTCGTCCTGCTCATCCCCGTTTTCATATTCGCCGACCTGTCCCTCTCATGGACCGCCGCCCTTTTCCCACTCGGCTACCTCTCCATGGTCCTACTAGGCAGCGCTATCGGCGTCTTTCTCACCCCGATCGGCCTGCTGTATACCGACATCGCCCGCGCCATCGGTGTCGTTGGTCAGGTCGCGATGTATACCGCCCCTGTCGTCTACCCGATCGCCACCGAAGGATTTCTCAGATGGGTCAACATCATCAATCCAGTAACCTACTTGCTCGAAACCAGTCGCTCCCTCCTCGTTGGCGGTCCCTTTCCATTCCTCATCCCCGCCCTCATCATCACCGCCGCCGGATTTCTGCTCCTCCTCGCCTCGTGGACTATATTCCACATCACCGTGCCCCGTATCATCGAGAGAATGGGAATGTAACCCCGCCGATTCTCCGCCAACCCTGCTAAACCATGCCCACCCCTTCCCCAAGAAACGCCCTCAAAGAAGGCGGTCTCCTCATCGGCAGCTGGATCAATTCCGCCAGCCCCATCGTCGCCGAACTCATGGCCAGCACCGGTTTCGACTTTCTCGCCGTCGATGTCGAACACTCACCCGTCTCGCTCCACGATACCCAACACATCTTCCAGGCCATCAAAAGCGGCAATCCCAACTGCACGACGATGGTGCGCCTCCATGGCGTCGACTACGCTCACGTAAAGAGATTCCTCGACGCCGGCGCCAAAGGCCTCATCGCCCCACTCGTCAATACCCGCGAACAAGCCGAACTTTTCGTAAGTGCATGCAAATACCCGCCCCTAGGAAATCGCGGCGTCGGCTTCTGCCGAGCTAATAAATACGGTCTCGAACTCAAAGGAGCCATCGAAGCCGCCAACGAAGAAACCATTCTCGCCGTCCAAATCGAACACATCGATGGCGTAAAAAATATCGATAACATTCTTTCCGTCGAAGGCATCGACGGGGTCTTCCTAGGCCCCTACGATCTCTCCGCTTCAATGGGCATCACCTCCCAATTCGATCACCCCGACTTCATCGCCGCGCGCAACGAAGTCTTGGAAGCTTGCAAAAGACACGGTATCGCCCCCGGAATCCACGTCGTTCATCCCAACCCCGATGAATTTCTCGTCCGCGCCCGTGAAGGGTACCAGATCATTGCCTACAGCCTCGACATCACCATGCTCCTAGATTCCTGCACCAAAGGCCTCGCCCAAATTCGTCAGGAACTCTGACTCATCTTACCAAACTGAATCAATGATCACTCTCGATCCCAACGCTCCCTCCACCGCCGCCCTAGCCGCCAAATTGCCCTGGCTCGCTCCCGCCCTCTCCAAGGACTGGATTCAAAATGCAGGCCCGGATCTCACCCCGGTTGCCGAAGGAATTGGCGTTAAAATGGTCAAATACGAGACCCAGGAATCGGATAAAGGCCGCTACGAAAGCCATCGTCACCACGCTGATATCCAAGTGTGCCTCGAGGGGAGCGAACTCATCGATGTCACGCCCACAGATTCTCTCGAGCCTTCAACCGAATGGGATGCCGAAGAAGATCTAACCTTCTACCACCCACCAATAGCGAGTCCGACCACCATCTCCTTCACCCAGGGCAAACTGCTGGTCCTCTACCCGGAAGACGCTCATCGCTGCGCCACTCGCGACGGAGTAAATTCCCAAGTCCGAAAACTCGTATTCAAAGTCCACTCCTCTCTCTGGAACCAATCCTAGCCTCTCTCGCCTGACTTCTAAACTCTGAACCCTGACTTCCTAAAGAAAATGTCCACCGTCGCCCTCCTCCCCATGAAAGCACACAGCGAACGCGTGCGCGGAAAAAACTTCCGCCCCTTCGCGGGAAAACCACTCTTCCGTTGGATCCTCGATACCCTCCTCTCCATCGAAGAAATCGATAAGATTGTCATCAACACCGATGCCCGCACCGTCCTCTTCTCGCATGCCTTGGAAGAATCCGGCCGCATTGAAATTAGAGACCGAAAAGAAGAACTCTGCGGCGACATGATGAGCATGAATCGCGTCATCGAAGACGACATCGACGCCGTCGAGGCAGATACCTACATTATGACCCACACCACCAATCCCTTGCTCAGCGCGGATACCATCCGAGCCGCCCTCGCCGCCTATAAGAAGGGACTGGGTAATGGCAAAGACAGCCTCTTCTCGGTCAATCGCATGCAAACCCGCTTCTACCGCGAAGACGGCTCACCCGTAAACCACGACCCCGAAAACCTCGTCCGTACCCAGGACCTCGAAAATTGGTTTGAAGAAAACTCCTGCCTCTATCTGTTCAGCCGCGACTCCTTTGCCTCCACTGATGCACGCATCGGAGAAGCACCCATCCTCTTTGAAACCCCTCGCCTCGAATCCGCTGACATCGACGACGAAACCGGCTGGCACGCCGCCGAGATCATCGCCCTCAGCCGCCTCATCTCCGAATCCCATAGTCAACACGCGGTCTAAAAGCGAACATTTCTCGCTCGGCTTTTCCCTAGTTCACCCGCCTGACATGTCCGATGATACTCTTATAGTCGTCGACGGAGTTTCCAAAAAGTTCTGCCGACACCTCAAAAAATCACTCTGGTATGGTCTCTGCGATACGGTAGGGGATTTGACTTCTACCGGGACAGAACGTCAGCGCCTAAGAGAGGCGGAGTTTTGGGCGAATCGTGACATTTCAATATCTATCCGACGAGGAGACCGTGTCGGTATCCTGGGACACAATGGTGCAGGAAAAACCACCCTCCTCAAGATGCTGAACGGTTTGATCAAACCGGATCAAGGCACCATCACGATGCGCGGGCGCGTTGGAGCCCTCATCGCGCTGGGTGCAGGATTCAATCCTATCCTAACTGGAAGAGAAAACGTCTTCATCAATGGGGCCGTCCTTGGCCTCTCGAGACAGGAAATCGAGAGCAGATTCGACGAGATTGTGGATTTTGCCGAGTTGGATGAATTTATCGACTCACCCGTCCAAAACTACTCCTCAGGAATGCAGGTTCGGCTCGGATTCGCCGTCGCAGCCACGCTGAATCCAGACATTCTTCTTGTCGACGAAGTCCTCGCAGTGGGAGACCTAGCCTTTCGCAACAAGTGCCTCAGAAGAATGAAGCAATTCGGCGAAAAAGGAGGTGTGGTGATTCTGGTGTCCCATCAAATTCAAGTGCTTCAGGCCCTTTGCGATAGAGGCATTGTCCTGTCACAAGGAATGATGGCTTTCGATGGAACTATGAGGGACGCAGTCCATCACTATGTCGAAGAAGGAAAAAAACTGAATCAGACAAATCAGCCCAACTCCATTCAGAAGCGCGATGACCCACTGGGCAAAGAGATTACAATTTCGAGCGCAGCCGCCATGGGCACCACTACCTCACTCCCCCAAACAGGCGAAGGCTTCACGATATCAATCAAATATCATGCTCGTACTGCTGTACACGGAATTGTACCGCACATTGTCATTCACTCAGCCGATATGTCGAACCAGATTGCTACCCTGGCATCGTCGGATGCAGGAAAAAAATTCGACCTCCCCGCCGGCACAGGAGTGATCGAAGTTGACATTCCACCCCTCTTCCTTCGTTCGAAAGAATATGCTGTTGTGGTTCGCTTCATGGATGCAAATATCGGCTTCCCTGTCGCACAACGAGGAGTATCCGACCCGCCAGATCGATTCACGCTCGAGAGTGCCAAACCCAGCTCCTTCATCTACCCAGGAAGCCTGAATGATATACTCGATACGGCCGGAACTTGGCGCTCAGATAGTGCCGTGGCTTCAGCAATCGACTCCTATACCAGGGGCAGTACATCTTCAGCACAGTCATGAACCGTTGTCAGCGCCCATGAATCCCGATCTCATTTTCTGTGTTTCGCAACCACGCTCCGGGTCGACGCTTTTGCAGCACATCATGGCAAGTCACCCAGAAATCCATACAGCTCCGGAACCATGGCTAATGCTCCCGCTGGCGGAACTCCTGAAAGAGAAGTCGGAAGTCACCGCCACCTACAACCAAAACTACGCAACCATGGCCTTGCACGAATATGTCGACAGTTTCGACGAAGGCCGCGACATCCTTGTCAACGCAATACAACAGTTTGCCAATGATCTCTACGGACGAAGCCTTCGTCGTTCCGGGAAACCATTCTTTCTCGACAAAACTCCGCGCTATTATTTCATCATTCCCGAGCTTATGGAGATATTCCCTCAGGCAAAACTCGTCCTGTTGGTTCGAAATCCCCTCGCCGTATTCAGCTCAATCCTTCGCACCAATATGCACGGCGACTGGGTAAGACTTTTCTCTGAACCCGATCGAAGGGCAGATATTTTCGAAGGCCCGCGGCGCATGCGAGATGCCATCACTTCATGCAAAGATCAGATTGCAGTCGTTCACTACGAAGATTTGGTTACAAATCCGGATTCGTCGCTTCAATCAATTTGCGAACACATCGGTGTTAGATTCGATCCAACAATGCTTGACTACGGTGAAAAAGTGAATTTTCCAGGCACCACTTGGATCGATCCGAAAAGCATTTACCGCCACTCCAGCCCTGTCACAGACTACCGAGATGCTTGGCTAGATACGATTAGTAGCCATCAACAATTGACTCTCCTTCGAGGCTACCTCAATTCGCTGGGAGAGTCGCTTGTCGACGACTTAGGTTACAGTTTTCACCACCTCCATACTCAGCTCGATGGTGTCGAGAGTAGAATCGACAAGTCCCCTGAAAGAATCGTGTCTTGGGCGACTGCCTGCCTCCCTCAGGATCCTCAATCCCTTCGAACCAGCTCCGAAAGAGCGACCCGCCTTGCGGTAGACAGTGGGGGCGTGACAGGAGCCTTTTCCGCAGCGACCCAAATGCTGAAAGGCTTTCTCAGCGCCCTGTTCCGCCCAACTAACACCAATAATATCCCACTATGATCGATCGCATTGAACACGATGGCATGACCCTCGCGATTATCATTCGCTCCACCTATCACGCAGATGGAATCGAGTTTTTTACACCGGACGACTATTCGCAGCAACTTGCCTACATGAATCGACCCAAGGGACACCGCATCAAACCTCACGTTCACAACCGTGTTGAACGCAGTGTCGCACTCACGCAAGAAGTCCTCTTTATCCGAAGTGGAATCGTTCGCGTCGATTTTTACGACAATAGTCGGACTTATGTCACCGATACCATCCTCGAAAGGGGCGACGTCATTCTCCTAGCCGCAGGAGGACACGGCTTTACCATGTTAGAGCCCACCGAAATGATCGAAGTCAAACAAGGCCCCTATGCCGGCGACCAGGACAAAACGCTTTTTCAGGGCAAATACGATGAGCCCGAAGGATAGAGACGCATGACGGACCAAAAAGTCACACCCATTCCCGTCAATACCCCGCTCCTCGACGGCAATGAGAAAAAGTATCTCGAGGAATGCATCGACACTGGGTGGATTTCATCCGAAGGCCCGTTTGTAGAGCGCTTCGAGGAATCCCTAGCTAATGAAGTCAGTCGCGCGCACGGCATCGCGGTCGCGAACGGCACTGCAGCTCTCGATATCGCCGTGGCCGCACTTAAAATCGGTCCCGGTGATGAAGTCATCCTCCCTACGTTCACCATCATCTCCTGCGCACAGGCAGTTACTAGGGCGGGCGCCACCCCCGTAACCGTTGACTGCGACCCCGCCACCTGGAACATGGTCCCCGCCGAGATCGAAGCCGCCGTCACTCCTCGCACCAAGGCAATCATGGTCGTACACATCTATGGATTGCCCGTGGATATGGATGCCGTCCTCGACATCGCCGAACGCCACGGCTTGGCAATTATCGAAGACGCCGCCGAAATGCTCGGGCAAACTTACCGTGATCTCCCCTGTGGCTCCTTCGGTGATATCAGCACCTTCAGCTTCTATGCCAACAAGCACGTCACCACGGGAGAGGGCGGCATGGTCCTAACCAATGATCCCCAACTCGCAGATCGCTGCCGAAGCCTCCGAAATCTGTGCTTCAAGGCAAACCCTCGCTTCGTCCACGAGGAACTCGGCTGGAACTACCGCATGACTAACCTGCAGGCGGCAGTTGGTTGCGCTCAGCTCGAATACTTGGACAAGACGACAAATAGAAAACGAGCGATAGGGACCCACTACAACCAGAATCTATCCGAGCTCAGGGATAACTTGCTTCTGCCGGTTCCCGCAACTCCGTACTCTCAGAACATCTATTGGGTCTACGGCTTGGTGCCCGAAGGTACACCGCTCGGTCGCGAAGAAATCACGAAGGCAATGACCGCGGCAAAAATTGGAACCCGCCCTTTCTTCTGGCCCATCCACGAACAGCCTGTCTTTAAAGAGAAAGGACTCTTCCAAGGTGTCTCTCACCCCCGAGCCGAATCCCTTGCTCGTCAGGGATTCTACCTTCCTAGCGGAACCGCTCTCACTCCCGAACAACTCGACCGGGTTACAGAAACTCTAATCAAGATTGTCGCCTCATGACCTCACCCGTTTTCGACGAATACGCGAACTACTACGATCTGCTCTACCAAGACAAAGATTACGAGGCGGAAGTCAACTATATCGACGAGTCCATTTCATCCCGCATTCCGCCCCGGAGAAAATTGCTCGAACTTGGCTCAGGTACAGGCATTCACGGAATTCTCCTCGCAGAGAAGGGCTACCACGTTCAAGGCATCGAACTCAGCAGCGTTATGGTAGAACAAGCCGCGACGCGGGCACATGACTGCAAGGATCACCAAGGATCCTTCCAGTGTCGTCAAGGCGACGCACGAACAACTAACACAGGCGAAACCTACGACGCCGTTCTCGCCCTCTTTCACGTGGTGAGCTACCAGATCGAGGACAATGACGTGAGCCAAATGTTCCAAAATGCCCGTCGACATCTTGAGAATAGCGGCACATTCTTCTTCGACGTCTGGCACACCCCCGCTGTCCAATCACAGCAGCCTGAAGTCCGGGTGAAACGCATGCAAAGCGATAAGCTGGAAATCACTCGAATTGCGGAACCGAGCATTCTGACTGATCAAATCGTCGAGGTGAACTATACCCTCTTCGCGCGCGACCTAGAATCAAATACGATTCGCGAGGCCCGCGAACGCCACTCAATGCGCCACTTCACTCCTGATGAGATTGCTGAATTTGCATCAGAAGCAAACTTTACCGTCAAAATGTCGGCCGAATTCGGAACCGGCGCCTCCCCGTCGCAACAAACTTGGGGAGTCGGATATCTCCTTGAGCCGTCTTGAACATCATATTTGCAGTGCCCGCCTCTCATCCTGCAATTCAAACGCCTTGACAACATCTATGAAACTCGCCGTTAGCGTCGGCGAACTCATCCCCGAAAAAGGCGGTGCTTTCACCTTCAAAGAAGGCGTCCTCCGTAGCCTGGTCAAACAGGCCTCGAATCGGGGATACGAAATCATTGTCTTAACGTCGACCCCAGACACAGTCTCTGCCCTCGATCTCGAAGGAACGATCCACGTCTGCGACGAAAGAATAAACGGTCACTCCTCGAGCCAACCTCAAGAATCCCCTCCCTTCGCAAAAAGAGTTATAAAAAGGAGCCTGCGCAAACTCACTCGGATACTCCCGGTTCAAGTGTCGGAACCACATGAGCACACTATTCTACCCCATCGCGACAAAGCCGCTGCCCTTACCGAAAAGCTCGTATCCGAAGGTGCCGCCGTTGTTCTCTCTTTGGATGCATTCAATGCCCATGCTTTTAGCATTCCCCATTTCGTTGTCGTCTGGGATCTTCAACACCGATTCCAACCATTCTTCCCAGAAGTGTCTTCTAATGGCGTGTGGGAGTATCGCGAACGGCACTTTCAACGACTCCTGGGACGCGCCGCCCATGTGATAACCGGCAATGACGAAGCTCGCAAGGAGGTAAACCTCTTTTACAACGTGCCCACAGAGCGCATCCACACAATTCCTATGCCCGTGCCCGATACCAGTCAATGGGGCAGCGCCTCCGGAGACAACGCAATTCTAACGAAATTCGGACTCAAATCTCCGTTTCTCTTCTATCCCGCCCAATTCTGGCCTCATAAAAATCACGTTACCCTACTAAAGGCTTTTGCGATCGCCCTCGAAGAACTCGACAGCCCCATCGATCTCGTCTTCGTAGGATCCGACAAAGGTAATCTCGACCACGTCCAAGACGTAGTTCGGGAGCTCAGCCTTGAACAACGAATCCACATTCTCGGATTTGTCGAACGCGAAGAACTCGGCGCGCTTTACAGAAATGCCTTGTCGCTTGCTTTTGTCACCTTCTTCGGCCCAGACAATATCCCTCCACTCGAGGCATTCTCTCTGGGGTGTCCCGTTATCGCATCCGACGTCGCAGGTTCAGAAGAGCAAATGGGTGACGCCGCTATTCGTGTCAACCCAGTCTCCCAAAAGTCTATCGCAGAGGCCATTCAATCAATCGTCCAATCCGAAGAAGTAAGAGACCGCCTCATTGAGAAAGGCTACGAAAGAATCAGTAATTCCTCCATGGACCACTACGCAAACTCGACTTACGACCTGATGGATGAATTTCGCGGAATCCGCGAGAACTGGAGCGCTACGCAACCATTCAATCTTAAAACATGAATGAGCGCCCCCTCCTCACTTGCCTCGACTACGGGCTTCCCAAAGACCCTCATCGTCGCCCCCGCACCATGCACGTTCCATTCGGGATCTACGGCGCTGATGAGCACCCTATTTCGAGGCTGGCCCCCAGACCGACTATCCCAAATCTACGGCTGGCTGAAGCCAGATGTCGAAATCTGCTCGGACAACTACTGCGTCGGGCGCCCCATCCCCCCAATGGACCCCGAATTGAACCGAATCTCTCTCAAACCACTCCCTCTCGTCAGAGCGACAAGGAATCACATCCGTCAGACACTCATACGCCGCAGAGCACGCGCCGCCGCCGTCAACTGGGCAAAGTCTCGAGAGTTCGACGTCATCTATTCCTACCCCTTGGGACGTCACCCGTTCTATCACGAGCTCGCCGTTGAAATCTCAAAGACATTGCAAATCCCCTTGGTCATTCACGTAATGGACGACTGGCTGCTGCGCCTCGAGAAAGAATACCAACGAAGCGGGAATCTCCGCGCATGGCAAAAGGAAGAAAGTAGCTGGCTGAATTTGTTCGATCACGCCAGCGGTCATATCGGTATCTCACCTGAAATGGAATCCGCCTACCTCAAACGATACGGAAGGACATTCATTCCCATCGCAAACTCAATCGATTTCGAATCGTGGAACGTTCGCCGAGATTCTTACCAAGCAAAAGACCCCTTCAAAATCGTTTATGTCGGAGGCCTCTCTAAAGAAAAGGAGTTCGCCGCCCTAAAGCGGTTCCGTGACGCAGTCCTTTCCTTGAGAGAATCCGGTCTCTCCCTGCAGTGGATAATTCACTCCGGAATCAGTTGGCAGGATACCTTGAACTCGGAATTCGTCGTCGATTCCCTTGTCGTGAATGGAGGACCAATTTCACACGATACGCTTCCTGAAAAACTCAATGAAGCCGACCTCCTCGTTCTCGCCTTGAACTTTGACGAGCTCAGCGCAGAATACCTCGCCCTTTCAATCCAGAATAAAGTTCCTGAATACATGGCTTCAGGAACACCGATACTCGCCTTCGGCCCGTCTGGAAACCCTTCGATCGAGTACGCCAAACGAGAACGCTGGGCAATGGTCGTCGATATCGAAGATCCGCTCACACTGCAATCCGCACTCAAAACAATCATGAATGACGTTGATCGCAGACGGGAAATCGGAATGCGTGCCCGTGAGATCGCCCTAAAAAATCATCAGCACCAGGATGTTCAAAGGCGCTTTATCAACATCCTTCGCAGTGCTGCAGCGTAAAGGCATGACCCGCTACCCCTTCATTCCCCAACCCCTTCGCTACCAGGGCGGCAAAATCCTTTTCCAAGTTCGCTCACAATGGTCCAAATTCTGCTTCGACCGCGCCGGGTCTGGACTCCCGCTACGTCGCAACGAGCAAAACCTCGCCGCTCTCAAAGATGCCCACAAAGGAGAACGCATCTTTGTCCTTGGTAATGGTCCAAGTCTGAAAGAAACCGACGTCGATCGCCTCTGCGGAGAGGTGACAATCGCTTCGAACAGCATCTTTCTGCTCTTCGACGAAAAGAAATTCCGCCCCTCCTATTACACCATCGAAGATACTCTCGTCGCAGAAGATCGTAGAAACGAGGCTACAAACGTTAAGGGAGCCGTTAAGGTCTTCCCAGAAGACTTGAAGCATTGGCTTCCGCCCGCTCCCGATACGATTCACATCAACTTCCGGAGAAACTACGAGCCTTGGCCACGCTTCACTTCCAACTTCAACCGCGAAGTGTTCTGGGGGGGCACCGTATCTTTCCTGAACCTTCAGCTAGCCTTCTATCTCGGCGCATCGGAAGTATATCTCATCGGCTTTGACCACAACTACGAACAGCCCGCAAAAGAGGATGACGTCGAAGGAACCGTCATCATGTCAAATAGCGCCGATGTAAACCATTTTCACCCCGATTACTTCGGGAAAGGATATCGCTGGCACGACCCGATGGTCGATCGCATGGAACGCGGATACATCTGCGCACGCGACTTTTTTGAATCGCACAATCGCAAAATCTTCAATGCCACCGCTGGCGGCAGGCTTGAGGTCTTTGACCGCGTAGGTTTCTCTTCCCTCTTTTAACAAACCTGACCGCCCGTTGCGGCGAACTCCATCATGGACAAGAAAGAAGTATATCGAATTCTCGATGACGCTTACTTCGGAGACAATCCGCACGAGAAAGAGCTGCTGGACAATCTTGGAAAGCTTCTTCCATCCAAAGGAATTTTTTTGGATGTCGGAGCGAGCCTCGGTCAATTTTCGAGAAGAGCGGCGTCACTCATGGCCCAAGGACAGGTTATCGCTATCGAAGCAGATCCATTACGCTTCGAAAGATTAGAGAAAAATTTTCAGGAATGGTCGCAAGAGTTTCCAACGATTTCTTTCAAGGCTATCCATGCGGCGGTAAGCGACCGCTCTGGTAGAATCTCGTTTCAAACAACGAACTCCAATATTAGTGGAGGCTTGGCTACGCCCGTTCACGATAGAAAAGAAACTCAAGGGCGTAAAGAAGCAGAATGGGAAGTGGTGGAAGTCCCCTCTCTCCTCATAGATGATGCGCTCGACGGTGCATGTCCCGACTTGGTCAAGATGGATATTGAAGGGGCCGAAGGCGTGGCCCTTAAGGGAGCCACGCGGCTTCTGAATTCCGGGAAACCGGAATTCTTGATAGAATTGCATAATTTCGGGAGTCCCGACGGCATATCTCCCATCGTCGCAACCCACGACATTATGCGCCGGCATGGCTATCGAGCCATCGACTTTCACGGCAAGACGGTGTTCGGCCGTCATATTTGGCGCCGGTTTCCTTTAAAGTTTCTTGGACAACGAATCCGCCTACGGATTGGCAGCCTGATCAACCGCGCCACCCAATGAATAATTCAATACTTCCCACTGTGCTACGTAATTCATGAGAGCCGACCCCATCCGAATAGCGATTATCGGCTGCGGCGCAGTCTCGGAACTGCTGCACCTCCCCGCACTCGCCGATCGTGCTGAAGTCGATACCACTTTGCTCGTCGATAAAAATGAGACACGGGCGCGGGAGCTGGCCGAAAAATACAAGGTGCCCAATCACGCGCCGGCATGGAACAAACACAGCGAAGAATTCGATGCGGCAATCATCGCCCTCCCGCACTTCCTCCACGCATCGGTAACCGAGGAATTGCTCGACGCCGGAAAACATGTCCTGGTCGAGAAACCCATGGCCCTTTCCACAGCCGAGTGCGATACCATGATCTCCGCAGCAGCTCAGAGCAAAGCCACATTGACGGTCGGCCAAATGCGCCGCTTCTGTCCCGCCGTCGCCATGGCTAAAACACTCGTCGAGCGAAATTTGATCGGAGAAGTTCGGAACTTTGCCGTCCACGACGGAGTCGTGTTCGCGTGGCCTGTCGCCTCAGATTTCCAGTTCAGAAAGGAGAGTGCCGGTGGAGGAGTTCTCGTCGACGCCGGCGCCCATGCCTTGGATATGGTGATCGCCCTCCTAGGCACACCAGAAGTGACAGCCTATCGCGATGATGCCGCCGGCGGAGTCGAGGCAGACTGCGAAATCGACCTTCGTCTCCCAAACGGAGCGACCGGTTTTGTCGAACTAAGCCGCACGAGAGAACTCAAGAACAGCATTCGAATAGAAGGCACGCTCGGAGCCCTCGAGGTGTTCTTCTACCAAAACCAGTTTCGCATTGAAGGGCTCAATCCACAGCAGGCCTACCCCGTCATCGCGGCTCCAGACGCCGAGCTAACACCAGATATGGCGATATGGCCGCTCATGATCCGATTGCAGTTGGCCGACTGGATCGAAAGTATCTCGGATGAACGCCCCCCCCAAGTATCTGGAGAGGAAGGGCGCAAGGTGGTAAATCTCATCGAATGCTGTTACGCAACCAAAACCCCACTCCGTTTTCCTTGGGTGAAGCAATCCGCCTCCCTCTCGCAGTGAGCCCTCCAGCCGCCTCTCATGAAGCTCTCTAATACTCGTGTTCTTGTCACCGGTGCCACCGGATTCATCGGTGGACGATTGATCGAACGACTAATCCTTCAAGAAGGCGCCGCCGTCACCGCTCTCGTAAGGCACTTCAAGCGCGCTTCTCGCCTCGCTCGCTTCGACGTCCAAATGAAAGCCGGAGATGTCACCGACATCGAGTCTCTGCGCCACGCCGCAAAAGACTGCGACTATATCGTGCATTGCGCGGTCAGTTTCACTTCCGGGAGCGAAGGGAATCGAGCGATCACTGTCGACGGCACCCGAAATGTCTGCCAGGTTGCTCGCGAACTCAATGTAAAAGGTGTCGCTCACCTGAGCACCGTGTCCGTTTACGGCAACCCTCCCGCGGGCCCCCTTACCGAAGAATCCCCCGCCCAGCCATCCGATGACTACGGTCGAAACAAGCTCGATGCCGAAAAAATAGTCGCCGATTTCCGAAAAGAAGGACTTCCCGTCACCATCCTTCGACCCACAATTGTCTACGGCCCTTGGTCCTTCTGGTCCACTTTCCCTGCCGCACAGCTGGAGCGAGGCCGCGTCATCCTCCCCAACGGCGGAGACACCGTCTGCAATGCCGTCTATGTTGACGACGTCATCACCGCGATTCTGCTCGGCCTCGACAAGGCGAAATCACATGCCGGCCCCTACCTCATCTCCGCCGAAAAACCAGTCACATGGTCCGAATTCTTTGCGCGCCATGGCGCCATCCTTGAAGATTCAGAAATCGTTCCTCGCCCGCTCTCGGAAATTTGGAGCCATAATCAGCGACAAAAACACTGGGGAGGACTTATTCGAGCATGGGACACCGCACGCCACCATCAGGGTGCAAAGTCCATCCTCTTGGGAATTCCCGGCATCGGTCATTCCGTCCGCACCGCCAAACGTCTCTTTCCCCAGAAAATGAAACAGCTCGTGGCTCCCGAAGAGTCCGCTGCCATGACCCAGGAAACGGATAAAATACTCCCGAGAGAACTTATCTGGCCCATCCCCGAACATCTCGATGTCTTCGCAAATCAGGCCACCGTATCCATCAATGCCGCCAAGCAGGACCTGGGATACCGACCGGACTTCACCTTCGAGCAAGGCATCGAACTCACCAATAGTTGGGCACGCTGGACTCGAAGTCTGGTTTCTTCAACCCCCAACGATTGAACCTAATCGTTCTCGGGACGAACGCACCCCATCCATGGAACACAGCAACAAGGTAATCGAAGAAATATTCCGTTCGGAAAAGGTGACCGATGAAAGCGGTACCGAGTACCCGCTTCATTCGTCGGTCACTCCGGAGGAGGGCGCATTTATCGAACAGCTAATTGGCGATCATGCCAACATCAATAAATCCATCGAGATCGGCTGCGCTTACGGATTATCTTCGCTCTTCATCTGCCATGCCTTGAGAGATCGCCCGGATTCGCATCACATCATCGTGGATCCCTTCCAAGCTTCCCAATGGCACGGTATCGGATTGAAAAATCTCCAATTGGCCGGCTTCGATCGCTTCGAATGCATCGAAGAGCGATCCGAATTTTGCCTCCCACGTCTCGTCGAATCTGGACTCCGAATCGATTTTGCCTTCATCGATGGATGGCACACCTTCGACCACACATTGCTCGACTTCTTCTATATCAATCGCCTCCTCAATATCGGAGGAGTGGTCATCATCGATGACACCGATATGCCGCCCGTGGATAAGGTGGTCAAATATGTCAAAAACTACCCCTGCTATCGCCTCGCCGGACGAGCTGACACCAGGAATATCCCCACACGAACAAGCCGAAGGCTTCTTTGGAAACTCGTTCGCTCAATGCCTCCCGATCGTGCCCAAAGACTGTTCTCACCGGAACTGGTTGCGGAAGCAAGCGATGGACAGCGATCGATTTCAACGATGACTGCCTTCCAGAAAATTGCCGAAGACGATCGAAGCTGGTCGTGGTTCGCAAATTTCTAAACCGATTAGCGTAAGCGCTCTCGCCTCCCACCTCCACTGCTCCGCAGTTCTTGGCCAAATCATTCCTCCCGATGCTATCCGTCGTCATTTGCACGCACAATCCGGTCCCAGAGTATATGGATCGCACACTCGACTCCCTGCGAAATCAATCTCTTTCCCATGATGAATGGGAGCTGGTCATCGTCGATAATGCGTCCACCCCTCCACTGGAAAACCGTCTCGATCTATCGTGGCATTCCCGAGCCAGAATTGTTAGTGAAGATGAAACCGGTCTGACTCCGGCTCGGCTCTGCGCCATTCGGGAGACGGAATCGGATATTATCGTATTTGTGGATGATGACAACCTCCTCGAAACTGGCTACCTAAAGACCGTAATTGAGATTGCTCGAGAATATCCTAATCTTGGCTGTTACGGAGCCGGTCGCATTACCCCCGAATTCGAAGTCGCACCCGATCCAGAACTCGATCCTTACATCGACAACGTCACCCTTCGCGACATTTCCAAAGATGCGTGGTCCAATGATCCAAATACAGGTGCCAATCCTTACGGTGCCGGCCTTTGCGTGAGACGCGGAGTTGCCAACGACTATTTGAACGAAGTCACCTCCAGTTCTTTGCGCCAGGCACTGGGAAGAAAGGGCTCGGCTCTATTGTCCGGAGAAGATATCGACTTTTCATGGGTCGCTTGCAAAGCGGGGAAAGGAAAGGGGATTTTCGTTGCGCTCGGATTGATTCACATTATTCCGAAGGAACGGGTGGCATTGGACTACCTCCTCCGCATCGTTGAGGGCCACGCCTATTCAGATGTCATCCTCCAAGCGGTGCACAATCCCGGAGCCCTACATATCCCTAAACGCAACCCTGCTAGTCGAGCGTTGGGATGGCTTCGATTCTATATCAATTTCGATCCAATAAAGCGCCGATTCTTTCGAGCCCGGTACCGCGGAGCATCACAGGCGAGGGCTTTTCTTCGACAAGATGCTCCTCATGAAATTGCAAAATTGGTTCCCCCCGATGTCGGCTTCCTTCCCTCGCCACCCGCCTGATCAACCTTGAAACACACCGTCATACTAGCCAACTTCAATGGCGAGAGATTTCTCGAAGAAACAATCGCCTCTGTCTTGGCGCAGAAAGATTGTGAATTCGAACTCATCCTTGTCGACGATGCGTCAACCGACTCCTCGGCGGAGATCATGCGGGAATACTCGGAAGCCCAAGCCAATAAGATAAAACTGATCAAGCACGCCAAAAATCTCGGCCAAGGCGGTGGCTTCAATACCGGGTTCAGTCACTCAAAAGGTGAAATGATCTCCTTCATCGACAGCGATGATGTGTGGTATCCCGACAAGTTGAAAACGATCGAAGCAACTCTCACCCATCGCCCCGAAGTCGCTCTCTTGCATCACAACTTGCACATTCTTCGAAACGAATCCATGACCGATGACCTCCTCGGCGATCTCCTCTACCACGGCGATCTCTTGGCCTATTGGAACCGCACGGGACTCGGTCCCGAATTCGCCCCCACCTCAGCGCTCTCGATCCCGCGACCAGTTCTCTCCAAATGCCTTCCCATGCCGGAAATGAAAATTTGCGCCGACTCCTACCTCGCAAGAGCCGCAATGGCCTTCGGACCCGTTCATGCAGAATTTCGTGCCCTCGGCGCTTACCGGAAACACCAAAACAACAACTTCTCGGAGAACGCTCAAGTCGATGCATGGACAATTTTTCGTCGCGACGTGGTCCCGCCGCTTGACGAGTTCTACGACCAGCATAAGGTCGCCAATCCATTCAGAAAGGAACGCCGCAACCTGAAAGATCGCATCCTCGATGCCTCCCTGCGCGGTCTCCTCAAAAGGCTGAAGCTGAACTAGTCTCCCCAAGTCCGGCCACTCGAAACCAATGCTCGCCTTTGTCACACCTCTCAAGGCCCCGGAAGTCTGCCAAGACTGGGAAAGGATGTCCGCACTTTGCGATCGTACGCTGCGTTCGATCGCCGCCCAAACCTCTGATCGCTTCAAGCATATCGTTGTCTGCAGCAAGAAGCCCGATACAGATTTCACACACCCCAATCTGACGTTCATCGAAGAGCCGTTTCCCGTCCCCGAAACGCGCGAAGACCAAATGGCAGACAAATATGTCAAAGTCAGACGAGGCATGGTGGCAGCCCGCGATTTGAATCCCACCCACTTGATGCTCGTTGATGCCGACGATGTGATCAGCAACAAACTCGCTGCATTCGTCGACAATAATCCGCATTCAAATGGCTGGTCGTTCCATTCAGGTTATCTTCACGACGAAAATACCCGCTGGCTGATGCGCATCAACGATTTTGCGCTCCGATGCGGAACCTGCACGATCGCTCGCATCGAAGATGGCGATCTTCCGGAATCGGTCGACGAACCAAGGGAAAAATACTGGTGGCTCTCCACCGAGCACAATCAAAGAGAGCGCTACCTCAATGAACGGGGAAGGTCTCTCTCACCTCTCCCTTTTCCAGGAAGCATATATATCATTGGCAGCGGAGAGAATTGGGGAGGCTTCAGTCTAAAAGGATGGCGCAGTAAGAAGGTTTTCCTTCAAAAAATGATCCAGTATCGACCAGTAACCTCACGGATTCGCCGCGAGTTTGGATTGACCCCTCTTAACCCGTAACGACAGCAAGCGATATGCCCATCAATCCATCTCATCAACCGCCTCCTCACTATCGCCCCAGCCCACGAGAGGCCGCGTCACGATTCAAACAGGCCTTCAGACTCTGCTGCCCCGGGTGGACCCTCAAAACACTGGTCGGTGGCGGCGCCGCTGTGCCAACGTTCACTTCTCCCCGAGAAAGAATAGCGATCTATGACGAAGCGCGCATCGCCGTCAAACACGGCTCTTTCCTCGAAATCGGATCCCACCTCGGGGCCTCGTCAATCGTCCTCGCAGAGGTCCTCAAGCGAATGGCCCCCCCCGATAGCAAACTCTTTTGCATCGATACCTGGATGAATGACGCGATGACGGAGGGCACCAAAAACACATGGACCGAATTCGAGTCCTACACACAATCATGGTCAAAATGGATCGCCCCCCTTCGCGGAATGAGCACCGAGGTTCAACTGCCCGATATCGACGCCTATGACTTGATCTTCATCGACGGCGACCATTCTTACGAAGGCGCCCGAGCAGATGCCGATCGTTTCGCCCACCTCGTGAGGCCCGGCGGGCGACTCCTCATGCACGATCATGACCGCGCCCCGGTAGCCCGCGTTGCAGGAGAACTTCTTGCCACTGGAAATTGGGCCGTAACCCGCAGCGTCGGCCATATCCTTTCACTCCAAAGATTGGTTGCCAAAACATGACATGTCCACCCGTCAGTATCCTGATCCCGTGCTACAACGCCGCTCCGTGGGTCGGTGCCGCGATCAATTCCGCCTTGGCTCAAACGTGGCAACCGCTCGAAGTAATCGTCCTAGACGACGGATCAACTGACGATAGCGCCAAAGTCATCGCCGAGTTCGGTGACCGTATAAAGTATCTCCAAACTCCAAATCGCGGCCAAAATCCTTCTCGAAACAAGTTAACGGAGCTCAGCACCGGTGACTGGCTCGTCTATCTCGACGCCGACGACGAATATCCCCCGGACCATATCGAGAAAATGATGGTCCATAGCGCCAAGGCCGATGCCGTTTACAGTAGCTTGGAACGTGCGTTCTATCGTGAAAACAAAAAAGTGGACAGCGTACGTGAGTCGGCACACGACTACGACGATACTTGGTCCGCCGCATTCCGCTGGAAATACCCGAATACGAGCTCTTTCATGTTCCGACGATCGTCACTCATGGAAGTCGGCGGGTGGAACGAATCCGTTCAGAACTGTACGGACTACGCGCTCTACTTCGATCTGCTGTTACATGAAAAACAATTCAAAGCGGCACCGGAAACATGGACCACCTATCGCCAGTGGAGTGCCACTCAGGCAGTCTACGAGAACGATCTCCGCCGCGCGACCACACGAATCAATCTAATGTGGGAAAAGGCTCTGGCACGCGACGCTTCCAATCATCCCCTCACTCCATCTCAACGCAAGGCTTTTGGGGAAGCCACTTTCGGATGCATTCGTACTCTCTATCAGATCAATTCCACCCTGGCACAGGAAGAATACCAACGCCTCCGCGAATGGGATCAGTCGTGGCTTCCATCTGGACCCGCCGCCCCCAAGTCATACCGCATCGCCCATGCAATAGCCGGGTTTCGTGGAGCTGAACGCTTCGCCTCCGCCACCCGCGCCCTACGAAAGGCCACAAGGTCGCACAACGGCTCTCACAGGCATATAGCTCCCTCAAACTGAATCGACTCGTCGACTCACCCCTCTAACAATACGCCGACTTGTTCGGCTTGTTCTCCCAAAGCTCCCAATTCTCACAATCCCTACCTGCCCAATGGCCACTTATATCCTGGGAATATCCGCTTTCTACCACGACTCCGCCGCTGCCCTGCTTCGCGACGGAGAAATCATCGCCGCCGCCCAAGAAGAACGGTTTACGAGAAAAAAACACGACCACTCGTTTCCCCGCAATGCCGTCGACTACTGTCTGGCAGAAGCAGGTATCTCCCCTGTGGAAATCGACTACGTGGCATTCTACGACAAGCCCCTCACCAAATTCGATCGACTTGTCCAAACATATGCCACCTATGCCCCCAAAGGCTTCCAGTCATTTATGCAGGCCATCCCTATTTGGCTGCGAACAAAACTGCATCTCCCGTCGGTAATGGACCGTGCCCTCGGCGGCCAATATAAAGGACGCTACCTCTTCACCGAACATCATGAGTCTCACGCCGCGAGCGCTTTCTTCCCGTCTCCGTTCGAAGAAGCCGCAATCATGACTCTGGATGGAGTCGGAGAATGGTCCACAACCAGCCTCGGTCACGGTAAAAACAACCGCATCAACCTCCTCCAGGAGATCCGCTTTCCACATTCCCTCGGCCTCCTCTACAGCGCCTTCACTTACTATACCGGCTTTCGTGTAAACTCCGGAGAATACAAAGTGATGGGTCTGGCGCCTTACGGCAAACCACGCTTCCGTGACCTCATTGTCGATCATCTCATCGACATCAAAGAAGACGGCTCCTTCTGGATGGACATGTCCTACTTCAATTACTGTCAGGGAATGACCATGACTAGCGACAAGTTTCATCGCCTCTTCGGTTCACCCCCTCGCAGGTCTGAATCAGAAATTTCTCAACGCGAGATGGACCTGGCCGCCTCCGTTCAAGTGGTTTGTGAAGAAGTGATGCTCAAGTGCGCCTCTCACCTCCACAAAAGCACAGGTTCCAAGAACCTCGTGATGGCAGGCGGCGTCGCCCTCAACTGCGTCGGAAACGGACGTATCCTGCGGGAAGGCCCTTTCGAAAACGTCTGGATACAACCGGCTTCCGGCGACGCCGGGGGGGCTCTTGGTGCGGCCCAGATTGTCCACCACCACGTTCTCAGCGAACCAAGAGTTGTCCAGAATGAAGCCGATTCAATGAGCGGATCCTATCTCGGCCCCGCCTTCGGACAGGAAGATATCGACGAAATACTCAAGCGCGAGAATGCAGTCTACCAGTCCTTCGCAAATGACGAAGAATTGGTCGACGCTTTGGTTCCTCTCTTGGAAAAGGAAAACGTCGTCGGATGGTTCCAGGGAAGAATGGAGTTTGGCCCACGCGCCCTCGGAGGCCGCTCTATTCTCGGTGACGCCCGCTCGGAGAAACTTCAAAAGGTCATGAACCTGAAGATCAAGTTCCGCGAGTCCTTTCGCCCCTTCGCCCCTTCCATTCTCGCGGGGAAAGCACATGACTACTTCGAAATTCCCGAGAACGCCGATAGCCCCTACATGCTCATCGTGGCCCCCGTGCTAGAGTCTCATCGCGAGCCGGGTGCCACCAACACCATGGCGGGACTCGAAGGCCTAAATAAACTGAACGTTAAACGCTCCGTCGTGCCCGCAATCACGCACGTGGACTTCTCCGCTCGTGTCCAAACCATTCACGAGGAAACAAATCCCAGATATCACCGGCTTCTCACGAAATTTTACGATAAAACTGCCTCGCCCGTCCTCGTAAATACCAGTTTTAACATTCGCGGAGAACCCATTGTCTGCACCCCCGAGGATGCCTACCGATGTTTCATGGGCACCGATATGGACGTCCTTGTCTTGGAAAACACCATTCTCCTTAAATCCGATCAGCCAAAAGAGAACATTCCCGATCGCAAAGACTACCAAAGCCAGTTCGCCCTCGATTAATCTCCCGACACAACCTGCAACTCCACCTCACCCCCCCAGTCATGAAAATTCTCCTGCTAATCCTCTACCCTCTTTTCATTCTCTCGCGCCTCCTCGGGATACTGACCGGAAAAGACCCCCTCAAACACAAGAGGCCTGCCGACCAATCCTCCTACTGGCAAGAACATCCCCCCTCGCCCTCCAATCCGGAAGCATATTTTTCCGAAGACCTTCCCGAGGCCAAACCAAGCCTCCTCGTACGCGTGCTCATCGCAATTTCAAAGCTTTGGAATCGCAAGTCATATCGAGCTAAGCGAGACAACTCACCCACGAGCACGGCTTCTGATGAGATTCCCGATGAGATTTACACGATGTGGTGACGTCTCCAAACTTTCGGTCCTTCTTTCACCTCACGCTAGCATGGTTGCCGTCGACGCAACTTCGGTCCAGCTCGAAGAATGATTTCAACAGACACGGATACAAACAAACCCGCCCTGGATCGCAAACCATACATCCGGCACCATCCAACCATTGGTTACGAATATGTGCCGAACACAGAGCTCACTCTCCCGGCGCCGGGAGGCGGCAACTACACAATCCGCATCAACTCTGACGGCATTCGAAGCAATCGCAGATATGAAGAAGCCAAGCCTAGCGGAACCTTTCGTATTCTAGTCTTTGGAGACTCTTTCGCGGCGGGCCAGTATGTGAATAACGAAAAGCGATTCTCCGAACTGCTCGAACGCCGAATTCCCAACCTCGAGGTGATCAATTTTGGTCTCGAAGGAACCGGAACTGATCAGCAACTCCTGATCTACGAAGAAATTCGCAATACATACGAACACGATCTCGTGATTCTTCTCCCGTTCCTCCAAAATATTCGTCGAAACATGGTCGAATCCCGTGAAGGCTTCGATCCGGAAAGCTCTGCCCCCATTCTAATTCCAAAGCCACGATTCAAACTCATCAACAACGAGCTCCGACTTCAGAATGTTCCTGTTCCAAAAGAACGTAAGAAGAAAACATCACGCAAATTCATCGCAAACACGGACACCAGTCGCAATCGCCTTGGAGGCTTCAAGAATCGTCTCTCGAATCTCTCTGAAACTCTTCGTATTAAACGCCTCGTTTACACCTTGATGGGCGGATGGGAACCATTCCCTGAGTATCGCTCGGCGGATACCGAAGCATGGTTGCTGATGAGCGCGATACTCACCCGATTCGCCGACGCTACAAACGGCAAACCACTTGTTATCGTCCCGGTGTTCTACAATTCCTACGTCTCCTACCGCATGGCCACAAACTACCTCGATCGATTTCAATCGCTTGATGACGGCACCCAAGTTCGTGTCATCGACATGCTTCCCGATTTTAAGAAGCTTGGCGAGGATTCCCGCTATTGTTTTCAGGTGCCACACGACTGCCACTTCTCTGTTCAAGGACACCTCACTATTTCCCAGATCCTCGAGAACCACCTGAGCGAGCTGGCCCTGCTCCCCGATTCATGAGCACCACACCGGAAACCTTCCCTGCTTCGGCCATCATCCCCACTCGGCATCGCGGAAACGTGCTGCGACGGACTCTGGAAAGTGTTGCTAATCAATCTTCCTGTCCCACCGAGATCATTGTGGTAGATGCGTCTCTAGATTCTTATACAAAGGAAATTTGCCGGGAACTCGCCGAGACATTGGCATTATATCGCTCCCATTGTCACCTCCACTATCAGGCCGCCCAACAACCAGGAGCTGCGTCGCAGCGCAACGAAGGTGTCGCATCAGCTAGCGGAGAATGCATCCTCTTCATGGACGACGACATCATCCTCGAACCCGAGTGCCTCCGCCGTCTCTGGGTTGCTCTCAATAGCGATCCTCAAATCGGGGGTGTGAGCGCAATGATTACTAACCAAAAATATCACCCTCCAGGCCCCGTCAGTAAACGGCTCTTCGCTTGGCTTAACAACGGTCACGCTGAAAACTACGCTGGAAAATGCATCGGGCCGGCCCTCGCTCAATTGCCCGATGACGATCCTAGCCTTCCGGATGTAGTTCCCGTCGAATGGCTCAATACCACCTGCACGCTATACCGCCGACAAGCTTTGCCCTCCCCACCGTTCGAATCACACTTCCACGGCGCCTCGATCGCCGAAGATTTAACGCTGTCTCTCATCGTCGGCAAAGGGTGGCGACTCGCCAATGCACGAACGGCCCGCATCTACCACGATAGTCAACAAGGCGACCATAAGAAAAGCCTTGTCACTATCTCTGCGATGACAACAATTAATCGCCACTTCATCATGCGGCACATCCTTGCAAAAGACTCGTTCGCCGACTACGCCAACTTATGCCTCGTCGAAGTGTTTTCACTCGCTTCCTGCCTCTCCTCCTGGGCAGCATTCAAAACCCTGCCTGCGCTCGCTTGGGGGAAAATGGTAGGTGCCTATAAGGTCGTTGCGGGCAACTATGCTCCCCTCGACTCCGGCCTCAAACGAACAAAATGACCGAAGCCGAGAAAATCTATACAAGCGGCGAGTACGCCGAGCGCCACCAGGAATGGCACCTCGAAGATGCTCCGGCAAAGGCGCAAGATATCTTGCCCTACGTCAAGGAGGTGATCGGCCTCCAAAACTCACAGAACAAGGGGCGAGAATGCCGTATAGCCGATATCGGAGCAGGCGTTGGTGGAGTGATCGTCGAATTGCAAAAGTTTCTTGCCTCCGACAACACTCAGGAGCTTTCTTGCAAATTCTCTGGTTACGAAATTTCTGAACATGCCGTAAAGCAGGGCAAACAAATGTTCCCTCAATTGGATTTGGTAAACAAAGCACTTCAAGAAAACGATGGGCCGTTTGACGCTACCATGTTCATTGATGTTCTTGAGCACCTCGAAAATCCCCATGAGATGGTTCGTCTTGCTCGTAAGGTATCCGATTTCATGATAGTCCGACAACCACTGCTGGAAAGTTTCGCCACTTTCCGTCATGCCAACTACCAGAATCAAAGAATGCAATGGGGGCACATTGCTTTCTTTAACAGCGAATCTTTTATCGATCTGGCCGCCTCCCAAGGGTGGAATGTCTTCGCCGGCCGACTTTTGGCACCGTGGGAGCTCGCTACTGGCAACAACTCTCGACCAAATCTAGCACAGAACCTGTTTACCTCCCTAAATCGACGGATTGCCTCGCAATTCATCAGCGGGTTCTACTGGGTTGGAGCGTTTCAGCGGGACGACACCACTTGAGTCAACGATCGAGCATGCTTCATCTCTCCGCTCGGCACCACCACAGAATTAGGTCTGCCCGAAACGCAAAGGTTGTCTCCGAGGATTTTCACCGATCAGGAATATGAAAGTCTGCATTGGTATAGTCACCCACAATCGTGCCGATATCCTCCCGAAGGCGATCAACTCCGCCCTTTCCCAAGACTATCCCAATAAGGAGGTGGTAGTCTTCGATGACGCCTCGAATGACGGAACTCCCGACCTGCGAGTGCGTTACCCCTCCGTGATCTGGAAGCGAAGCGAGAAACCAATTGGATTGCGCGACGGGCGCAATCGAATGATGCGTGAAACTGATGCCGATGCGTTCTGTAGTCTGGATGATGACTCTTGGTTTCTGGAAGAGAACGCGCTTTCTGAAGGGGTACGCATTCTGGAGAATCGGCCGAACATTGGCGCCATCGCTTATGACATCCTCGATTCCAATAATCCCAACGCATCCGAAAGAGGAACCCTCGAGCGAGTTTCCCTCTTTATCGGTTGCGGCCATCTCTTACGCCTTGCTAGCGTCAAAAAAGCCGGGTACTATGCCGAGTTGCCGGGATCATACGGAGGCGAAGAAAAAGACCTGAGCATTCAGATGATCGATCTCGGTTCTGATGTGCTCCTGATGCACGGAGTTTGCGTCTGGCACGACAAAACAATGCAGACCAGAGACGTTCGTCGTCAACATCGCTCGGGCGTTTGCAACGACCTCGTTTTCGCATTCCGCCGCTGCCCGATGCCTCTGGCAATCTGGACGATCCCAGCAAAAATTATCAGCAACCTTCGCTTCGCGATTGGCTTTAGTCTCCGTTCGCAGGCGTCCAAGCACGAATACGATCGCAAGGTAACGAACCAGATTGGACGCTTCGGGTTCATCTGGCCGAGCCTCGAGGGAATTTTCCGGTTTTTCGCGTCGTTGCCAAAACTCCTCGCTTCCCGCAAAGCGGTATCTGCCGATACATACCGGAAAGTGACCAGGCGCGCCCGCTTCGGAGGACCACTCACCTTTCACCAGCAAATTGATTCGGTAACCATCTCAATCGCGACACGCAATCGACGCCAAGACCTCGCAGAAACCCTGAGAGAACTTCGAAATCTCGATCCTAAACCCAACGAGATAATCGTATGCGCCGATGGCTGCTCGGATGACACCGTTTCGTATGTCAGAGAGAATCACCCAGAATGCACCCTCCTTGTGAACAATGAATGGGAAGGGTCTGTCAGTGCCCGCGACCAAATATTTAGAATCGCTAGCGGAGAGCTCATTGTCAGTCTCGACGATGATAGCTTTCCTTTGCAAAGCGATTTCATCTCAAGAATGTTCCAAGTCTTTAATGCGCACCCCGAGATAGGAATACTAACGTTCCCGCAAATTAGCGAGGAATACCCCGAATCGTTCTCGCGCGACGCCCCCAGCCATTCCCTCGAGCTTAAAACCTATAAGGATTCCGGGGCTAGTATCCGTCGGGCTCTCTATCGTCACCTTCCCGGCTATCCCAGTTTCTTTAAGCACGCCTATGAAGAGCCGGATTTCTCAATCCAATGTCACTCCAGAGATAGTCAAATCGTCCTCGACCCAAATTACACGATTCGCCATCGCTACACAGCCGCGGAAAGGAACGAACTCCACACGCATCGCTTCCACGCGCGAAACGAAATCTGGAGCATTCTCCTCCGATGCCCCTGGTGGCTGGTGTTGCCCGTCGCCGCAGTCCGCTTGGCGTGCCAGTTCCTCTACGCGGTTGGTCGCGGCCCCCGATGGGCCCTGACAGAACCAATCTGGTGGATAAGATGCCTCTCAGGAGTTCCCAAAGCCATCGCCCATCGCAAGAGTGTTCCCACGTGCGCCTACTTGAGCTGGCTGAAACGACCACCCAAAGTCCAGAAAGTCGTTTTACTCCCCCATAATGGCAAATCCCACAACGCCACGCCAGACTCCGCTTAGTAATTCACGGCCTCTCAAATCAACATGATTAAATGGGTATGCTCCCAACTCGGCCGCAGGGAACACTACGCAATCCCAAGAAGCCTCTCTCGCCTCGGCTGTCTGGAAAAAATCTATACCGACGCATGGGTGACACCCACCTCGCTGACGGCAATGCTGGCCTCCATCACGAAAGCTAATTGGCGGGACCGCTATCACCACGACTTAAAATCAGCCACAGTCAAAAGCCAGCCTCTTGCCCGATCCTTCCACAAAAAGACAACAGCCAAAATCGGATCGTGGGATCACATCATTGTCGAAAACAGACGCTACCAATCATGGCTCATTAAACAGTTGGAGATCGACTACAAACAACCAGAGCTTAACCCGTCGATACCTCATGCATTCTTCGCATACAGCTACGCCGCACTCGAACCCTTTCGATGGGCCAAAAACAGAGGCTGGAAGAAAGTCCTCGGACAAATCGATCCCGGACCGGAAGAAGAGCGAATCGTTCGCAACCTTGAAGCAAGCGCTCCTGACGATATTGCCATCCGCG
>JBCCIR010000062.1:0-29166 GCA_039028175.1 Verrucomicrobiota bacterium | reverse complement strand
GAAATACTGGGATGATTGGAGACGCGAGTGCGATCTCGCGGACATAATCATCGCGAATTCAGAGTGGTCAAAATCCCTGCTTGCCAGAGACGGAGTCAACGAAAACAAAATCAGAGTGGTTCCGTTGGCAATGGAACAAAATCGTGCCACCTTCGCTTCCCATTCGAAAGTTCCGGATGAATTCAACCAAGACCGCCCTCTCCACGTGCTGTGTTTGGGGCAAATTAATCTCCGAAAAGGAATCGTCCCTCTCATCGGGGCATTCCAAAAACTGCAACACGCGCATGTCCATCTGCACCTGGTCGGAAATGGCCCGCTATTCCCCTGGGTCAAAAGTCAAAACCTCCCGAACGTTACCTGTTATGGGGCGGTCGGAAGGGAAGAATCATTTCAGTCCTACCGCAACGCCGACATATTTATCCTGCCATCCTTTTCCGATGGATTCGCCATCACGCAACTGGAAGCCCAAATAGCCGGACTCCCAATCATCGCAAGCAATAACTGCGGCTCTGTCGTCCAAAATCAACATAATGGACTCTTACTCGACGAAGTATCCGCAGAAGCCATTGCAGACGCGGTCACTTCCTGTCTCAACAATCCTGCCCGAATTTCTGAGTGGATGAAGAACTCAAAACTTGAAGCCCGCTTTACCCTGGAAGGACTAAAGGATGAGCTCCAAAAAATCTCCATCGACCTTTCAGATAATTGATCGCCGACCAATGAAGGCTAAAACCGCCCCCATTCCCATTCGCGCCGGTCATGGGTCGCCCGCTGCCCCCTCCTCGCCCCCTCTATTGTCCAGCACCAATCGTCCACTTTTCAAGGAATCCCACGGACATCGCTTACTCTGGGAAGCAAGGAACCAAAGCTCCCATCGCTTGACGCACCGGTCGATGCTTCGGCCTCTCTTCTCAGTTGCATCGGTCATTTTGGGAGTATTGTAAATTGGTCTCCAATCAGGACAAGACACCGAATGCGTGAGATACAAATAATTCGATATTTTTGGGACTCTTCCGATTTCCCGATCGCTTGCAATTTCCACCCACCTCAAAAGCCATGACCAAAAACAGTAAGTCGTGCCGCAACTAACCCCTGATCATAATTCACGAGAGACGCTTCCGAAACCGGCTCGCCCCCTTCGCCCCATGAACGAAAACAGGGCGAGAAGAACGCCCGTCGTCGACGTCTCGAAGGAATCCGCAAAGCAAGGAGTCTTCCCAGAGCTGGGAATAGCAGGCGCCATCTTAGGGACAATTCTTGGGTTTGCAACTATCCCTGAGGATACCACTCCGGCGGACTCACTCCGACTCTCAGCCCTCCTGATGTCAGGTTGCTTCGCCTTGGCTCCATTGAGAGCGGCATTGTCTCACCCCCGAAACGTCCTTCGCACCGAAAACATAATCGGACTGGCGCCAATATACTGGCTCCTGCTTGACCTGATCCAAGGGGTTTCCAGCTACGAAGATGCCAGTCGACCCGCCATATCAACAACCTTTCTTCTCGTTGGCACGTTTACAACAATGTATTGGATAGGCTGTCTCGGTTCGCCTCCAAAACTTCCCAAAACCTTCGTTCAAAGCGCAAACATTCGCTTCCCAACATCTGTCTTGTTCACCATCCTTGTGATCCTTTTCACCCTGGGAATGCTGCGCTATGCACTTCCATGCGGCTTCAATCCGATCCTGATGATCGAGGCGCTCGGCATGCCTAGGTTCGCCACGCCATGGAGCGGTTCCCGTTTCGGGGGAGTAAGCGCGATTCTTGATCACCTTTCCTACTTCGGATACCTGTTGCCTGCTCTCACCGTGATGCTGGCCCGGAGAATCGGATGGATGAAGGGTGCCGTCTGGGTGGGCATTGTTTTCTCCCTGATTTTCCTGGCCTTTGTAGCGCAAGGAGGCGGTCGTCGAATTATCGGTGTCATGCTGGGCGCCGCCTTATGCTTCTGGTTGCTTGACCAAAAAACCATAAAAATTCGTCATCTTCTGGTGGCAGCTGCCTGCGGGGTTTTGATTCTTTTTGTCATGCAAGTCATGCTCGTGATTAGAGAATCGGGTTTTTCAAAGATCGGCGCTGATGCTATCGTCGCAGCGATCCCCGGTTGGGGAGACGATACCGTCACAACCGGTTCCGGAACCGATAGCTTCATCCGTGTCGATGACAATTTTAATCGACTCGCAATGATTACCGACATCGTCCCGGAAGAGCACCCGTATGTTCACCATCAATTCGTCTTCTATACGCTCGTCCGCCCTATACCCCGCTTTCTTTGGCCGGGAAAACCGGAGGATGGTGGCTTCGATCTGGCAACATACCTCCACGCAGATGCAACGCTATCATCTTCCATCATCGGTGAACTTTATATTAGTTTCGGATGGATCACGGTGGCCCTCGGAGGGTGGATCTTCGGCCGCTTCGCCACGATGCCCTCACAGCTACTCGATTCCCCGCAGGGAACCGTTGCTCCTATGCTCTACGGCTGGATTACGATGACTCTCCTCGTTGGCATGCGCTCGATGGTTGAAGTGATCCTTTTCTCGTACGCGCTCCTCGCTTGGATGCTCATCGCCATCGGTATCCAGTGGCTCCGCCAACCGCCCACTCCTCCCAAACGGTCGCTCCGGTCCGCACCAAACGGCCGTCAGCTTCCGTCCCGCCCCTCCAGATAAGCGGGAGAGGGGTTCACTACCTGTCATCATCGCACCCCTTGACCACCGTATCTTAGCCGAAGATACGCAAACCGATTTTGCAGCCGCTGCATGCTGGAGAACCTCATAAGAAGCAAAGCGCGAAACCGAGGCGGGCGTCTTAACGCTGCCGACGAGCATGCTCCTCTGCTCCATCAAACAAATCCCTCCATCATCGCAGAATCACAACTGGCAAGTCTCCAATCTGTATGGTCGGATGCCGTTGAAAATATTCCCTTCTACAAATCCCTCGCACAGAGGGAGGAAGTGCCCCGCTCTCTGGCGTCCTGGGATGAATTCTTCGAGCACGTGCCAGTGCTCAAAAAAGAAGTGCTCATTAACAATGCCCCCCTGTTCCAAAGAAAAGAAAAAGCAGACAAATACTCTATGACCGCAGGATCGACCGGACAACCGTTCCGATTTGGGCAGTTTAGTTCCGAAGAGAATACGACCGCCGTAGATCTACTCGCGATGAGGGCATTCCGGGGAATGAATATCGCAATCGATCCATTTTTTACAATCTGGGGCCACTCTCATCTCCTCGGCAGCGGCTTCAAAGGCTGGATCAATCACCATGTCCGCAAATCAAAGGACCGTCTGCTGGGCTACACACGCGCCAATGCATACTATATGGATCGTCGGCACGCACGGGACTACTTCGATCTACTGCTGCGGTCCCGACCAAAGGTCATTTGCGGATACAGCAACGCAATTGATCTCTTCGCCCGCCATAATCAAGATCAAAAAAAAATGGCGCACGAACTGGGAGTAAAGTTTGTTATTTGCACTTCAGAAATTCTGCCCCACTCCGATTCAGCAAGCGTCATTCAAGAATTCTTCAACGCTCCGGTATTTATGGAATACGGAGGGATGGACTTTGGTGCAGTCGCTCACAAATGGCATGATGAACCCTATCGAGTCAATTGGTGGAACTATCTCGTGGAGGACCTTGACGACAAGGATGCCACGCCGGGATCGCGACTGATCGTAACATGCCTCTATCACCGATACTTGCCGCTCCTCAGATTCGATACCGGCGACGAACTTTCCGACGTCCGCTCTCGTTCCGCAGGAGGAATACTCGAGTTCGATTCGCTGGAAGGCATCAAGCATGACGTGATCAATCTCGATGATGAGAGCACCATACACAGCCTTGGCCTGTTCCACTCGATTCGCGACGAATCGTCCGTCTCTCACATACAACTCGTCCTCCAGGACGGTGAAATGCGCATCTTATTGGTCGGAGCGCCGGATGACACGGTCACAACACGCATCAAGAATCGACTCGCCGACATCCATCCTCAGTTGGCCAGATGCAAGCTCGAGTTTGTCGAGGATATGATTCCCAACAAGGCTGGGAAACGAAGATGGATCGTCGATAAACGAAGTAACTAGTAACTTTCTTCGGGAACGCCGCTCTCCATTTCACCTCGCTTTGGCTCTCCTGTCTCAAATCAATGTCGGAAATCGCAATCGCCTGGGACGGCCTGACTCACTATGCGGCACTGTGTCTGAAAGAAGTACTGCGCCGCTCAGAATCGGAAATAACAATCGTAAGCAGTATCTCGTCTCGCCCCCCATCAAACGCTGAAGCGACAATTGGCAAGAGAGTTTATTGGGTAGATCGTCAATCGCCCATCTCTTGGAGCGATCTAAACCTCAAAACCCCTTCCTTGTTCGTCCAAGGCAGCTGGAGCTCCAAAGCACACAATACTTTGGGAAACTTGGTTCGTAACCAAGGAGGTTCGGTGGTGATGATGATGGATAATTGCTGGAAAGGATCACTGCGGCAAATTGTTGGTGCGGGATACTTCCGGGCACGACGACGCTCGCAATTTGCCGCAACGTGGGTGCCGGGAAAATCCGGGAGAAAACTTTCTCGAGCCCTCGGATTCCCCGAACGTCTAACCTTCGATAAACTATACGGGGCAGACCCTAAAGCTTTCCCAGAAGGCCCGCCTCTGCCCAAAAGACCGAAACGCCTCCTATTCGCAGGACAACTGATCGAGAGAAAAGGAGTAGAGGTTCTAGCAAAGGCCTTCGAGTCTTTTGCTCGCTCAAACCAAGACTGGTCTCTCGATGTCTGCGGAAAGGGGCCCCTCGAGCATCTCTTCCAAAACATCAATAACGTGGTTCTTCACGGACATACGACGCCCAAAGAACTTGCTGAGGCGATGAGTAATGCTCGATTTCTCGTCTTGCCAAGCTACGAGGAGCACTGGGGTGTCGTGGTCCACGAGGCTGCTCTATCTGGCTGCGGATTGTTGCTCAGCAAGAACGTCGCAGCCGGCCAAGACCTGCTTTCAAAATCCAACGGCGAGTACTTTTCTCCCGGCAACCCCCACCTGCTGAAGGAAACAATGGAAAGAGCCTCAAATTACACCGACGACACGCTTCAAAACGTATTTGAGGCCAGCCTAACGGCAGCACAAAGATTCGGTCCTGGGCCTTTCGCCGATCAGTTCGCCCAAATGTGCGGGGTGCTAGGCCACCATTGCTAGCCGCCACGCTGCTCAAAAGAAGATGAGAATTGCTCTTTTCGGCGATATTTGCCCGCAGCCCAACGCAACAATAGATCCCGCTTTGCAAGAGGTCGATCTTGTCCTGGGAAATCTCGAATCTCCTGTTGCCGACGCGAATGCACCGTCGGCAAAGACAGTCGGACCATCCCTCCGCGCTGAGTCGGGCAATTTTCAATCTTTCGCAGCTCACTTCGACACACTAATCCTCACGTTGGCCAACAACCACACGATGGACTTTGGTCCCCAAGGCCTGGAATCGACACTTGCCGCCGCCGCCGCCAATTCAGTGAGAACGGTCGGTGCCCATAAAAATCTCGCGGCAGCCAAAGAGCCCCTCATTGTCGATACCCACGGGATCAGGATCGGTTTCCTGGGAAGATGCGAGACCCAATTCGGCCAAGCCGATCAGAATCGATCTGGCGTCGCCATATTGGACGCGACAATCTATGAAACGGTTGCCCGTCTCAAAGCCGATACCGACTTCGTGTTTGTGTCCGTGCACGGTGCGTCCGAATTTTGCCCGTGGCCCTCACCCCAATGGCAAGACACACTGAGGTCACTGGTCGATGCAGGAGCAGATGTTGTTCATGGCCACCACGCGCACATCCCACAGGGATTTGAAAACTACAATGACGGTTGGATTTTCTATAGCCTTGGGAACTTCTTGGTCAATCCAACCGACTGGTCCCACCTGCCCAATGGGCTGTGGTCAACATGTCCCATCATCACATTAACCAAACAAACTCTGGAGGTTGACCTTCAAACCAGCGTCATTTGCCATGGAGACAACAACACTGTCATCAGGCCCAGCAGCCAGGATGAGCAAAGACTTCATTTTGCCTATTTGGAGCGGCACATTAAGCCGCTCCGCAATCGCGAGTTCCTAGAAGGGCTATGGCAAGAGTTTTCCCTTCGCATAACGTCAAGTCACTACGGTCCATGGATAGGACTGCCTCTGGCACCACCGAAAGCCAGAGTGCGGCTAAAAACTTTGCTGAAGCAGATTAAACGTGGTGTTCTCTCACAACCAAGGTCTTGGATTAGTCGAAAACAGAGAAATGCTTATCTAAATTTAGTCTATCACTTGTTCGCTTGCGAAAGTCATCGCTCGGCGGTCGTCGAGTGCTTGGCATTGCTCACCAATGAAAAACCCGATAAACGGAACAAAGAAACTCGTGAGTGGGTAGACGAACTGATCTTACCCATGGAGTGAACAATCATTCTATACCAGGGAGGATTCTAAGAGTAGATAGGACACCTGATGAATGTCTCATCCCACTTGCTTCTGCTATCGGCAATCGTTCGGCCTCGCTCGAAGGGTCGCCTGCAAGCCATGCACCCTGTAGCCGAAGCATACATCAACTGATCCGCAGATTGAAAGCGAGGAAGGTACGGTGCTGCCGATCCACGCTCGGCGTAATCTCGACACGCAAAGATACCCTCCCAAAACGGCGACATATCCTCACCTAGGCCCAAGATTCCCACCAACGATTGCAAAAATGCGCGTCCTGCATGTGATCCCATCTGTCTCTCCACGCCGAGGCGGCCCAAGTGTGGCGGTTGTTCAAATGGTGAAAACGCTCGCTAGTCGCGGGGTAAACGTCGAAATCGCGACAACAAACGACCACGGCAACGATACTTTGGACGTTCCCCTCAACGAACAAGTCGAATTTCAAGGTGCAACCGTTCGCTTCTTCCAGCGCTTCTCCCCGCCCGTCAATCCCGTTCGAGAATTCGCTTGGTCGAGTCCGTTCCGTCGTTGGATCACTTCAAACATCTCGCGCTACACGATAGTACATGCGCACGCGATCTTCTCATTTGTCCCAACCTTTACGATGCTTTCAGCACGGAGGCAATCCGTTCCGTACATTGTCCGTCCGCTGGGGCAACTGGACGAATGGTCGCTGACTCAGGCGAAACATAAAAAAGCGCTCTACATGTCACTCTTGGAGAGAAAGAACATCAATGGAGCCGCCCGTATCCACTGCACTTCAAAAAACGAAAGCGAAACGATCTCTCGCCTGGGACTCATCCCAAAACGGGAGATCATACCGCACGGAATTCTTCAAACGCAACCACCCCCAGAAGCAGCATCCAAGCTCCGCGAAAAATACTCACTCCCAAAGAATCAGCCAATTCTACTTTTCCTGTCCCGCCTTCATCCCAAAAAGGGCTTCGATATTCTAATTCCCGCCTTGTCCAAATACTCAGAACATCCTTTCTCTCTCATCATCGCAGGACAGGGAACCTCAGACTACGAATCGAATCTTCGCCACGAAATCGAAAAGAACGGCCTCGCGCGAAATACAATTTTCGCGGGCTTCGTAGAAGGCGAAAACAAAAGCTTGCTCTTGGCAGGGGCGGACTTGTTCGTTCTGCCTTCGTACGACGAGAATTTTGGAATCGCCGCCCTCGAAGCTCTCGCGCATGGCTTGCCTGTATTGCTTACCAATACTGTAGATCTCGCCGATTTCGTACAGAAGGAACACGCTGGCTTCGTGTGCGGGGCATCATCCGATGGAATCGTGTCCGGACTAGACCAGGCGTTCTCAAGCTTCGACACAATCCGTGACCCGGCTTTTCGAAACGGCATAAAAGAGAAAACTGAACGTCAGTTCGACTGGCAGGTGGTTGCCTCTCGGCTCGAAAGTGTCTATCAAAACATCACCAGCGCACCCCCTTTCTCAAACCGCAACTGCTGAGTCGGTTTTGCGATAGCGTCACCTCAGCATACGTTCTTTCGCAGACCTATTTGTAATGCGATTCGCCTCATGATTCTTGATACCATCACTCCCGTAATTCTCACGTGGAACGAAGCCCCCAATATCGGCAGATGCCTCGAAAACCTCAGTTGGGCAAGAAGGATAGTCGTCGTGGACAGTGGAAGCACCGATGGCACCACCACAAGCGTCTCAGACTTCTCCAATACCGACTTGGCCTTTCGAACCTTTGACAATCACACAGATCAGTGGAATTTCGGAATCGACCGGGTCGATTCCGAGTGGGTGCTGAGCTTGGACGCCGATTACATGCTTACGCAGGATTGGCTCAATGAAATTCGCTCGCTCGAACCCACCGATGATACCGACGCGTTCTACTCTCCCTTTGCCTATAAAGTTTTCGGCAAAACACTCGCAGGTAGCCTCTACCCGGCGCGAGCGGTTCTCTTCAGAAAATCACGCGCCCGCTACAAACCCGATGGACATACACAGCTTCTCGATTTCTGTGGAGAATCGAAACAATTGACCTCCCCAATTCTCCACGACGATCGAAAGTCACTCGCTCGGTGGATTAATTCACAACAAAAATACGCGGAACTTGAAGCCCAAAAACTCATGGCCAGCACTAAGCACCCCCTTAGTAATGCGGATCGCATTAGACAATTGACATGGCTCGCTCCAATTCTTGTTCCGCTCTACTGCCTGGTCATCAAACGACTAGCTTTCCAGGGAAAAGCGGGAATGTATTACTCCCTTCAACGTACACTCGCTGAAGTCCTTCTCTCGTTGAATCTTCTTCATGTAAAACTGCGCAAATCACGCTGATAACCCGTAGCCACATCGGCAACCCTCTCCCTATCGCCAACGCCCTCGTTCGGCGAAAAAATAATTCTCCCATCATGAATATTCTTGGAATCAATGCATACCATGGCGATTCATCGGCCGCCCTCCTTCAGGACGGCGAGCTTATCGCCGCGGTCGAAGAAGAGCGATTCAATCGCGTTAAACATTGGGCCGGGTTCCCAGCCGAATCCATTCGTTATTGTCTGGAAAGCGGCGGGCTCGAAGTACACGACCTCGACCACATCGCGGTATCGTTTAATCCAAGGGCAAACTTCTCCAAACGGCTGGGATTTGTTCTCAAACACCGCCCGTCTGCAAGTGCGATACTCAATCGCCTCCGACGCCAACGAAAAGTATTCGGAATCAAAGAAAACTTGGCGGAAGTATTTGACTGCGAGAGCAACTCAATCGCTGCACCCGTTCATCATGTAGAACACCACGCAAATCATGTCGCTTCCGGCTTCCTCATTTCCCCATACGAAAAAGCCGCAATCCTATCAGTGGATGGCATGGGTGACTTCGTCAGCACAATGACGGCGATCGGAGAAGGCACGAGCTGGAAAGTTCTCGATCGCACATTCTATCCTCACTCGATCGGATTCCTCTACAATGCCCTCACGATCTATCTCGGTTTCCCCCATTACGGGGATGAATATAAAGTGATGGGCCTCGCTCCTTACGGCGAACCCAGATATGCCGACTTCTTTCGAAAATTGATTCGCCCGAAAGGAGACAGCTTCGAACTCAACCTCGACTATTTCACTCATCATAAACAAGGTATCAATATGGCGTGGGAGTCGGGAAATCCCACCGTCGAGGCGTTTCATAGCGAAAAGCTCGAAAATGAACTCGGTCCCGCTCGTGATCCCAGCGATGACGTCGAGAAATTTCACGAAGATGTCGCCAAATCTCTACAAGTCGTCACGGAGGAAATCATCATGCATCTCCTCAACCGCCTTCATGATCGGACAAAGGTCGATAAAGTTTGCGTCGTCGGAGGCGTCGCCATGAATTCCGTCGCAAACGGTAAAATCACCACTCAAACTCCATTCAAAGAGGCATTTATTCCCGGAGGTGCCGCCGACAACGGCACCGCCTTTGGCTCAGCATTCTATGTATGGAACCGTATTCTCGGCAATCCGCGCAAATTTCAACTCAAGCATTCCTTCCTCGGTTGCGAGTCTTCTGACGACGAATGCCGCCTCGCGATCGAGGTCGAAGGCTTATCCAGCGTAGCCTATGACGAAAGTGAACTATGCGAATGCGTAGTCTCCGCCCTAACAAATGGGAAAGTCGTTGGCTGGTTCCAAGGAAAAATGGAATTTGGCGCGCGCGCACTCGGTAGTCGCTCCTTGATAGCCGATCCAAGACGCACCGATATGCGCGACATCATTAATCTAAAAATCAAGTTTCGTGAAAAATTCCGCCCTTTTGCACCAAGTATTCTCGCGGAACATGTGGGCGAATATTTCGAAATCGACGAACCGTCTCCGTTCATGGAAAAAGTTTTTCAAATCAAGCCCGAAAAACATGAGATCATCCCCGCCGTCACTCACGTCGACGGAACAGGACGCCTCCAAACGGTCACGCGAGATACCAATCAACGATACTACGATCTTATAAAGTGCTTTTATGAAAAAACCGGCGTCCCAATAATCCTGAATACTTCGCTGAATGAAAATGAACCGATCGTTCGCACGCCGGCAGAGGCAATCAGCGTCTTCAACCGTACGGCAATGGATATGCTTGTCCTCGGGAACAACGTGATCGAACGCCCATCCTAGCGGAAAGCATCCACGCTCTCCGCGGGATGCCGCCCCCAGGCGCCATCCACCGTCCGAAGCCCACAGAAAAATAAGACTTCTTCGCATCCAACCATACGAGAGCCCTCCGTCCCTTTAAACCCTCAAACGTAGGGGCTTGAGCAACGGAGTATCAGCTTGCTCCACCGCCCAATCCGTGGAAAACTCTTCCCGGTTTCCCTTTCACTAGCTAATCCGCCGCCTCGGCACAATATCCATTTACCTTGGAGTCTTACGAAGCGATCTTGATATTCCTCTGCGGCCTCGCCGTGACCGTAGTTGCGACGCCGATGCTCATAAAGCTTGGCAAAGCGGGTGTCGGCATGGATACGCCAGATCAATTTCGCAAGGGACATGGGCGATCAATCTCGCGACTCGGTGGGCTCCCAATCTTTCTCAGCCTTCTCGCCGTCAGCGCCTGTGCAACCATTATTCAACCGGCCCTGTTCACAAACTCAAAATGGGCGGCCGTCATCCTGTGCAACCTCCTCATCTTTGCACTGGGATTTGTGGACGACATTCGATCTCTCGGCGCCAAAATAAAGCTCGTTGGGCAAATTCTCGTCGCAATCCTCGCCTACTTCCTCGGACTCCGCATCGAAGCAATCAGTAGCCCCATCGGTGACCATATTTTCGATTTGGGCGGCATAAGCCTTTTCGTGACACTGCTCTGGTTGGTCGCTCTTCCAAACATAATCAATCTCATCGATGGCATGGATGGACTGGCAAGCGGCGTCGGCATGTTTCTTTGCCTGACTCTCGGCATCGTGGGCGTCGTTTCAGGACAACACGAAGTCGCAGTCGTCGCACTAGGTATGGCTGGGGCACTCTTGGGCTTTCTCTTCTTCAATTTCCCGCCGGCCCGCATCTTTCTCGGCGATGGCGGCGCCTATCTCATCGGCTTCTTTATCGGGTCTGTCTCCCTCGCTAGTTCTCACAAAGGATCCGTCGCAGCCGCTCTGTTCGTCATTCTCATCGCACTTGGCCTGCCGATTCTCGATACCACCTTCGCCATCATACGACGAGCCGCAAGAGGACTGCCTCTGTTCCGCGCGGACGCCGATCACATCCACCATAGACTCATGGTTCTCGGCTTCAGCAAGAATACGGCGCTCATGACCATGTACGCCGCTTGCGTGGTGCTAAGTCTGATCGGAATGAGCATTTTTTGGAGCAAAGGAGAAACTCTTCCCATCGCCGGAGCAGTCTTTTTTCTCATGGCTCTCGCTGCCGCAAGGTATCTTGGCTATGTGAAGAGTTGGGTGCAGTTACGCGAGCAGTTCCGCAGGGCTTTGGCGAGAAGAAAAGATATCCAATATGCCCATCTTCTCGGCCAACTCCTCGAAGTCGAGTTGGATCGATCAAGTGATTCCGAAGCCTATTGGAAGGATTTCGACGCCATGCTCGAAAGGGTCGGCTTTGTGGGGACCAGCCGCGTGGACCACTCCCTGCAACCCCCGGAACACCTCACTAAACTTTCGATCTCACTTCCAAGTGGAGATGATTGGATTCTATACCATCCCAAAGATTCCAGGGACGAAGGCTATTGGGCGCGGGTGGCTGACTGCTTTTTGCCCGCCTACGCTGAAGCGCTCTCAAAGTGGGGCCACGCTCCGTCTAGCATCGGAGGCTCTACCGTTGATCGCGGCGACAAGCGCTCAATCAATGATACCTCTTCCATCCGCGCCGAAGCCGTGGAGGCAAAGTAAAAAGAGATATCTCCGCCCGTGGTCGATCGGCCCCTCTCGACACCGATCATACTAATCACTTGAGACCTGTCGAGCAACAGGCACATCCCTTCTTTTCGACCCGATGCGATCAATCGTCCCCTGGATAGTCACGTGCACGATGCTCCCCCTCTTCTTAGGCGGAGCTACAGAGGTTTGGGCCTACGGAGCCACATTTGCCCTCATCGGTCTGATTCTCGTTCTCTCCCCTCCGGAATATAGCCTATCAAAAAAGCTCAATTGGGCCTTTGTTCTAATGGCCCTCTCAGCTGCCCTGGCATTTCTCCCCGCATCGTGGATTGGCCTCTCAGATTGGCGCAAAACGGCATCCGAAGACCTCGGGATCGATATTCCGGGAACGGTCGCCGTACAGCCATGGGTTAGCTTTCACTGTCTACTCATCCTCATTTTCATTCTTTTCTGGATGTACTTCTTGGCCTCAAAAAACTGGCCCTACGAAGAACGTCTCAAAATCCTGAAAGCCACCGCGCTCGTGATATTCGTTTTTGCAGCAATCCTGGTCCTTGTAAGCCTGATCGGAATCCACCTGCCCACATGGAATGCGGTAAAAGGATATGGCCCCTTCGAAAATCGCAACCAAACAGGCTCCGTTCTCGCAATGGGCGGCGTCCTCATGGCTGTCTGTGCATACGCCGAGTTTAGAAAACATAAATTTCAAGCAAGCTTCTGGATAGCCGGAATCGGTCTTGTCTTTCTTGCGCTCCTCATCAATCAATCGCGGGGAGGAATTCTCTTCTTCTTCGCCGGCCTCGCTATTTGGATTGGACTTACATCTTTCGTAAGAAAGTCCCCGATCCGCGTCAGTATCGCCGCCTCTCTCCTATTGGTCGCCGTGACAGTTTTCTTCCTTTCCGGCGGCGAGATGCTCGAAAGATTGGCCGTTCTAAGAGGCCAGAATATATCGTCTGCAATACAGCAAGAAGGGCGAATCGATATCTATCAAGATACCATGTCTCTCGTTCGGCAGGCCCCCCTTCTCGGAGTGGGTCTGGGAAACTTCGCACCGGCATTCGCTCGCTTCCGCGAAAACTCACAACAGTGGGAGCGAGCCCTTCATCCAGAAAGCGATTGGCTCTGGCACGTGTCAGAAACCGGCCTGGTTGGCCTCGCAGCGACTCTGATGTTGCTCTCCTTGCTCGTCTACAAGGTTGCTCCGCTTTCCAAGAAAAAGAATCTGCGCGGATCCCAATTGCGCATTGGCGCGTTGGCCTGCGCATTGACTTTGACTCTAAATGCTTTGGTTGACGTTCCTGCCCATCGCTTGGGATCAATCCTCCCTGCCTTGCTCTTTTTATCGCTTGCCATACACCACCGGCGTGGCCGAAGACGACGAAACTCCAATCTTAAAGCCTGTTTTCGTGGCGCCGGTGCCGCAATGGTGCTGGTAGGCTCTCTTTGGCTACTGGGCTCGACACTCGGCTGGACAATCCCGGGACCGATCGGATCCAATAACCTCTACGCCAAGGCAGTCCAGGCCAATCTCGACGGAGACTATTCAAGCGCCCATCAATTGCTCACAAAGGCAATTCAATACCGCCCACTCCGATGGGAATACTATTTCCTGAGGGGGAAAGTCGCCGCACAGGGAGCCGCCACCCTCGAAGAGGCTCGAAATGACTTTCGAATCGCCAGGTTTCTCGAACCTACTCATGCAGAAATTCCTCATCGCGAAGCACTCTTCTGGCTTTCTCAGTACCCGCCATACGCTCTTCCGGCAATTCACGAAGCCGTGCAGAGAAATACCCACCGGGTTCAAGAGTACTACGCAAGCATCATAAAACGTTGCCTAAACAACGAGGCAATGCTGACCGCTTTGGGACGAATATCCGACAATCGTCCGGATCTAAAGTCAACGTACCTGGAACGTATCCCCGCGCACCTTTTTCAACGGGAAGTCGAACACATTCTTAGTACTGATCCTGATCTCCACTCATACAACAAGGCTTCTAAAGGCGAGCTGTTTGAAGTTTGGTCTCGTCGGGGGAATAAGGAAGAGTTAATGATTGGCCTCGCTCAGAAACCATCGTGGCAAGAAGCCGGCTGGGAACTACTGGCGGATTTCTACGCCCGGAACGGCGATACTCAAGCGGCAATCGTAACCGCCTTGGAACATCTTACCCCGCCTGTTCTACCACAACTATATTCCACCGGATCACTCGATTCTCAGCGCGCCGCTTTCTACGCAAACCTGGACAATCCGGACCCTGCAATGGGTCTCCGCATCTATCATATGGAAAAGGCTCAAGGAAACATTCAAGACGCCTTTATCTTCTTGGAAAAAGTTACCGAAATGCCGGACTGCCCTCCCTACGCCTTTTACATCCTCGCCCAACACCTAAATGAGGAGGGGCAATACGAGGCAGCGTGGCGGAACCTCAAGCGCTTTTTGAACTCAAGCTCGCCCTGATCGCCTCTGCAAAAGACTCCCTATTCCCGCTCGACATCAAACTCGCTCGAATTGACTTCCCACCAAGCATCTACGCTTTCCACATCAAAAAAGTCCTCGCCCACGAAGTTTCCATTAACTTCAAACGTCCTCACCGCCTCTTTGAGAACGTCCAAATTCGGATCATCATGGATGGCGTCACGCAGGCTTTCCATTACTCGCCGAGTTCGCTGACCTTCCAACAGCCTCGCCGCTCGCACACGTACCCGCCAATCTTGTGTTCGATCGAGCAATAAATCTATCACCTGCTGCACCTGAAGGTCTCCTTCCGTCTCCAGCCCAGGAAATAAGTCTCGAACGGGCAAAGTCCATGCTCCAAGCCGACTCCCACTCGCATAAAAGAACTTTACTCGAAGAATCTCAGACACCGCAGCCGCGTGATAATCCGTCATCCCCTCATCATAAACGACGTCCCACAGCTTCTCGTATTGAGAGCGATTGGCCATTGTAATCGCTTCGTCGGCATAAGAGGTCAACCGATTGCGCATCTGAAGGTACTCAATCTCCTCACCAACGTTGGGAATACTCTCCGCTATTTTCGCATCAAGCTCCTTCAATCCCTCTTCGAGACCTGAAACCCTGCCCTCAAGGGCTTCCGCCTCCAGCCTGAAAGCGTCACTCGTAACGATTTCGTTACTAGACTCAGATTGTTCGCCCGCCTCACCCACGAAAAAACTCCGTATCGCTCCCTTGGCCAAAAGCCCTATGCCAAAAATCGCCATCAGCGGAATCAAAAAGCACAATAGAAAAATTTTCCCATACGGCACGGCATCTCTACGGGCCACTCTTGAACGCTTGCGTTGCCAGGACCCTTCACGATCGAGCAATTCGTCCCGGTCGGTCAAACTAGATTGCTCGTCGAAGTCCCGAGTTGCGGCGCCCCCAAGCACTTCGTCGCTTTTCTCTAACTGATCCTCCCGTTCGCCCTCCAAACTTTGCTTCGTTGCAGCTCCTTTCTCGGATTCTTTACCCTCGCTCGGAGAAGGCAATTCGAATGAGGAAACTTCAACTTCGGACCTTGTATCTGCCGCGGACCCCTCTCCGGCTTCGTCTTGGGCCCCATGAACAGTTGATCGACTTTCGATCTCCCGCACCGATTGACTCAAGCGAGCCAATATTGCATTCTTCGCAATGTCTTCGCCGGACGACTGATTCTCTTCTTCCGTAGGAGCAGCCGCTGTAACGTCTTGAACCGATTTCCCACCATTAATCTCGAGCGCGGCCTCACCTTTGCTCTCAACAGCCGCGGCCCCTTTTCCAATAGAACTCTTGCTGGATATATCGTCTCCTCCCCCATCCTCTCCCCCCATGCCAATCTCACCCTTGTGTACAAAGGAATCGCCGGCCGGAGCCTCGGTCACTTTTGCATCAACGTGAGCCGCCTGCGATCGCCTGCGGCTACGTCCAGAGCTTTTGGGCTTTTCGGTGGGCATAGAATTCTAGTCAGTTGCACGCCAACGATAAACCCGGCTAGCCGATTGTCGAACGACTTGTAATATGAGAGAAACAGGGCACCCCCACCCATCGCGTAACCCAAAAATTCAATTGATCCACTATATCCGCCTCCTTCACCGTTGAAATTAGGGAGCCTAAAGGTAGTTTACTTCCGCCCATTCGTCTCTCCTCACCCAGAATAGCGAGCGACGAAAATGCCTCACCATATTGATGGCTTAGAAGTTTTTCCAACGTCACGAACTTATTTATGTCATCCACACAAACAGATGCCGCGATCGACACTAGCGAAATCTCGCGCCCCAATGAGAAATGGACCGGTCGCGTCGTCGCATTGATAGTCGCGATAGGCTGCTGGATCGCGCTCTATGGTCTGTTTCCATACCAACATGGTCACCTTGAACACCGCACCTCTCTGCTCGAAGGACTATGGATCATGGTCATGGCTACGGATGATCAGGAATGGATCTTTTGCCTCTTCGTCCCGTTCATTTCTGTTTTCCTAGTCTACCTCAAGCGATCAGACCTGCGGCAACTGGAAATTAGCGGCACCAATTGGGCTCTGATACCCCTTGCAATCGCGGGCGCGCTCTTCTGGCTCGGATATAAAGCGGATTCGCGCTATTTCGGATTTGCCTCAGCGCAGATCATGGCCGCAGCTCTGATCCTCTGGTTTCTAGGCCCGAAGTACATGAGGGCGCTGTTCTTTCCATGGCTCTTTTTCGCGTTCACATGGCCCTTCCCACCTCTCGAAGAAATGATGGCGGTTCCACTGCGCTTCTTTGCCGCAAAAAGTTCCTCCGTTGTAATCAACCTCATGGGACTCGATTGTTTTCGAGAAGGCACCGCGCTGATCTCGGCGGCGAATCCCGCCAAAGGACTCTCCGCGGGAGATCTCTTCCGTCTCGATGTGAAAGATCCCTGCAGCGGAATTCGCTCATTGTTTTCCCTGATTATGATCTCCGCCTTCTACGGCTATATCGCCCTGCCAAAACCATGGCAACGCCTCGTTCTGTTCGCCGCGTCCATACCCTTGGCGGTAATCGGCAATATAGTCCGCATGGTGATGCTCGCCTACGGTTGCGTCTTTTTCGGCGCGGAATTTGCCGTGGGTATCGGAGATTCACCAAGCACCTTTCATATGCTCAGCGGCGTCGCCGTTTTCATCGTCGCATTGTCTGGAATGTTTGCCCTCGCCCATCTTCTGGAACTTCGCAGCCCAATCAGACGAAGAAGAAAGAAAAAATCGCCCTCGCAAACCACGCCTTCCAAACCTGCCCCAATACCACTATGGAGAAGCGCCACGATAGTCGCTGCTGGAACTCTGTTGCTTGTCTTGTGCTTCGCGACTCCCAGCTCCCCTGGCGTCAGCCCCCCAGGAGTCGTGTTCGCCTTGCCCGAAACCATCGGAGAATATTGGGGCGAAGAGGTGGCCATGTCAGACCTCGAGCGCCGTATCCTCGATGCGGAAGTCGAAATTGTTCGCCGCAACTATCGCCCATTTCAGGGCGCTCCCATCACCTGCACGATCGTCCTAAGCGGAGCGGAAGCTCGAAGCATTCACCGCCCGGAAATCTGCCTGCCCGGCCAGGGTTGGTCGATAACCGATACAGACGTGATCCAGATAGATTTGAACACCGACAATTCAATCAACGCGACCGTGCTTAGCCTCGCTCGCACGGAAACACTGCCGGATGGACGCCCCTTCTTCAGACGAGCCTACAATATCTATTTCTATGTCGGCTCCGATACCACCACGGGAACCAGACACGGTCAGATAACACGCACGATCTTGGATGGCCTGTTTCGAAACATGACTCATCGCTGGAGCATGGTGGGAGTCTTTGCGCCATTGCCTCCAAACCAAACAAATAATCCCGTTGCTGGAGAACTCACCGTGGAACAACTAAAAGAGTTTGTGCGCGAAATCGTTCCTTCAATCAAAGCAACCGACTGGAATTAGGCCGGAGTCGTTCCACATTTGCCCCCCGGATTCAAAAAATCGGCAACCAAGGCGAAATCAACAATACCTCCTCCTCCAAAAGCAAGGATCGCGGCAATCCCTCCGATACCCTCACCGCCTCCACCTTCTCTCCTACCGCACCAAGTATCGCAGCAGCCGCGGCCCGATATCCCGGGGACAAGTCGTCAACGTTTACGTCAATACACTCTTGCTTCGCCCCCCCAATATCGCCCATTCGAAAGCACCCGAAGGCAACGAGTATCTTGCCTTCCGGATCATCGGGAGCATTGCGCGCAAGCTGACGGGCACGATCGGTAAATTCCTCTATCCGACTGCCCAACAACAGATTCATATAGCAAGCTAACTTCGCATACCCACGACTTTCAGGACGCATCGCAGCCAGTTCTGTCGAAATATTTCGAATGGCCGCTGCATCTCGATCTTCGCGCGCGAACGATAGCAATTTCACATATCCGGTATGCCCCAGCTGCGGACTCCGCGTCAGGGCCTCATACGCCGTCCGAGCCAATTCAGGCATATTTCGACTCTCGGCAAACGATGCAACCCGCCCGATGGTATCCCACTCCTCGTTGTCCAACGCATGAAGGAAACTGTCCTTAAGAAAGCGAAACACCATGGAGTCATCATCTCTCAGATACGCAATGCATAGGGCCTTTACGAACAGCTGCTGACTCAACAATTCAGCTTCCTCACTTCGGTCAAAGACGCCTTGGATAAGGTCGCGACGTCCCATCATGTTCGACGCATTCAAATAAATCGCGGTCCGCTCGGAAGAGTCCAGCCCGGGATCGCCCGAGAATATTTCCAAAATTTCTCGCGCTCGCCCCTCGCCTTCCAGCCAACGCAAAAAAATTACCATCTCTGAGGGCCCTCGCCCCTCCCGCTCAATCATGGCCTGCTGAACGATCAAATCCCGCGCAGCTTGGCTGCCCGCGTTCGTGTAGTGTTTTTGCAACGCAAGCACCACATCCACTTCCGACGCATCAGGATGCATCCGAAACAAATCGTACAACGCTTCAGCATCTTCCGCATCCAGGTCTCTCTTGTCCCTCAGATATCGAAGTGCCTTGATCCCGGTTTCTCCGTCACTCTGCGCCAAACTCCAAATGTCCTGCCAAGCCTCCCCAACCTTCTCCAAAAACATACTCTTCGTCCTTAACACCGCCAGTTTGAGCCGCACATCATCATCGGCGGGATCGGCGTCCAGTGCCCGCTCCATATAAACCTCGGCTTCCGGCAACTCGCCGCGGCGAAATTCCATCCATGAAGCAAGTTCCAAGTTCTCCCGATCATTCGGCTGCCGCTTCATTAGATCAGTCAGGATCAAGCGCGCGCGCGCTGTCCCTCCGGCAACTTCATCCAAACGCACAAGCGCTCGTAGATCGGCATCATCCGCGCCATCCAACTCATAGAGTCGGCCGAGGAAAAAACGTTGCTGCTTCACATCAATCGGCCCATGAAACCGTGCCATCGCACTCAATACACGGGGAGACTCTGATGCGCCTCGATATGCTTTGGACAGGAATCCCGCAGCTCTATTCCACTCTTCCTCATCCATTGCCACTTCCGCTTTGCCCGCCTGCCAGTCAGCACGGAAAGACAACCACTGATGATAAATGGGCCGAGAATAGCGGAAGAATACGAACGAAAACACGAGTCCCGCCAAAAGCATAAACAGCAACCCATACTTCAACGCGCGAACACGGCGCGAAGTTGAATCTGCCCCCGAATTTTCCATCATTTTGAGTGACTTCGAAACGTGCTATCTAAGCCTCGATAAATGCTCCCACCGAACCTTCCCTCTCTCTTGCACCTCTGCGTGCCAAGTCATCTTGCCTACTCCACGACCAATACGCAACGGAATCCCACATCAACCGGCGCCTCATCCGGACGAAGCGGGCGCCGTCGCGAACTCAACATCCCCTCGCGTGTGCTCGTCATCCATGATCCTCCACGAGCAACTTTCTCAGCACCCTCGCCGGGTCGCCACTCATCCATGCACCACTCCGAGACATTGCCCCCTAATCCAAAAATCCCCTCCCCATTTGGCACCAAATCACTCACCTCAGCCGTATAAGCGTGCGGATCAAAATAAGTCTCCAAGTTCAACGCATCGATATTGACAATTCCTCTCGGCGGAGGCCACTCGTCCCCCCAAGGGAAACGCCTGAGATCGAGCCCGTCCTTCTCCGAAGGCGTTTCACCAACTTCGGAAACTAATCCGGCAACCAGACTCCACTCCGCATCAGTGGGCAATCGATACGACTGCGATTCGCTAATCCACCCCTTCTCACGCTCCCGCTCGGTAAGCCAGTCGCAGAAAGCGACCGCCTCATCCCAGCTCACGCTCACAACCGGATGCTCGTCCCCTTGCCGATAAGAAACCCTTGGCATTGAAAAATCAGGATTCTGCCGGACAAACTCGGAAAAATCACCCACTCGAACTTCTGTCGTTCCAAACAATAGCGGAAGCCCGTCAATCGGCACAAAACTAAGTCGCAAACTGTTCTCGAACGGCTCCCCAGGTCGGGCCACCACCCCGTCCGGCCGTTCCCGCTCGCGAGTCTCTTCAGCAGCACCCTCCTCTCCCGCAACAGGAATTGGTTCCTCTCCTTTTGACAACAATCGTGCCCGAGCATCACTCACAGCCGCCACATCCTCCTGATCACCGTCGGCGCTCATCAAGAACCGCTTTCTCGCCTCGAATTGTTCCGCCAGACGCTTTTCCGCCTCCTCCGGGGTTTCCGGAGCACCAGAACGCTTTCCTAAAAACCGGGCCTGCCCTTCCTCCGTCGTCGTGGCCAAATCCACCGGAGCTCGCTCCTTCGCCTCGCCCTCGGAATCCGCCCGGTCGTCAAATACACAACGGAATCCGAAACTGCTCGCCCTCAGCTGCTTGGGAACACGATACTCGTATGAGGCAAGAAGACACTCCTTCAGAAAATAGACCCACGAACCACCTCGCAGAATTCCTTGCCCCAGATCGGTCTTACCGGAGCTTTCACACCATTCCCAAACGTTTCCGCCAAGATCATATATCCCAAACTCATTCGGCGCATAGGATGCCACGGGTGCCGTAAACTCGTGACCGTCGTTGAAGTGATCTATTTCCTGCGCGGCATAGTTACCGGCATTCTCAGCCGGAGGCCACGTGTCCCCCCAAGGATACATCGTTTTACTGCGAAGCCCTTGCTCAAGCGAATTTCGATCGGTCGCGTCCCCAAGCAAGCCCACCGCTTTGCTCCATTCGTTCGCCGTCGGCAATCGGTACTCCTGATCCGGCCCAATCCGACCCGACGCCCGCTCAACTCCCGTCAACCATCGACAAAACGCCTGTGCATCCTGAAAATTCACACCGACCACCGGGTGATCTGGCGATTGCTCAAAATGGGGAGGCTCCAGTGATCGCTTTTCCGTCAGGCGAAGGAACGTCTCATAGTTGTCCAGCGTAACTTCATTCGCGCAGAAAAGGACATGAGTCCCCTTCACCGGAACATAGGTGTTCCCCATATGATCCGTGTGAATCGAACCCCGAAGCTCCTGGCCGTTGCCTTGCCCACCCTCGTCAACTCCGTCCACCTGTGCCCAAGCAAAACCACCCCATCCAAAACCAACACTCCCCGCCGCAACGAATAAACATCCAACCTTCCCAACCCGCCGAGACACCCGGAACGGCGAAAAGCTTCCCGAACGAATGGAAAAAACACGTCGTAGGGCACTAAAACGATCGAAGATCACGGTGAGGACAAGACCATCTTAAACTGGGAAAGGATAGTAATTCCAGAAATTCACGGCAACTACATTCGTCGGTCAACCAAAGACAGTAACCAAACAGTATCCGCCCAATATCCCATCCTCACAGGCGATATCAAATTGCCAATTTGCCCCAACTCTGGCTACGGGCTGATGGAAGTCGTAGGGGGTACCGGAGGTCGATTATCTCCCCCGCCACCCGGTTCCTCAAATTCATCAATGATTCGCTGCAACTCCTCACGCGTCGTCGCCAAGTTCGCCGGCCCCAATGGATCCCCGAAAATGGGCCGACCCGAAAATATTTGACTCGTTAGTCCGCTGCCTCCTGGGAAATATCCGCCCCGAATGTGACGATGCATAAGGTCCAACTCACGTCGCATTTCGGCCTCGGGATCGTAAACCGGCTCCGGCACCACCGTCTTGCCGGCCGGAGGACTTTTGCCATAGCCACCCTTCCCGTATCCACCCTTTCCATAACTCACGCCTCCGCCATTGTCGGCACCGACGACACGCAGTCCACCCACTCCCTGACTCGAGAATGCCCCCACTTCAGAAACCGACAACGCATCCAATCCATGACCCGCCACCGGCTCCCACTCAAAGATCAAATAACGCCCTGTCGTCGGTGTGAAATCCATTCCGGCTATCCCGACTCCGGTAGGATCGGATGACTCTGCAGCCGGCGTCAACTCGCGAAGCCACACCTGGTCCGGCTCCCGCCCTTGAGGCAATTGATCGACAACATAAACCCGAACATCGCCCTTGAATCCACCATACAACGCAGAAGCCCGGTCCATCATGTGCGGTTCGTTCAAATCTAAAACAGCGTGCGCTGTTGCCTCGTCGGTCGAAAAGAGCACGCCGGTAACACTATCACCGTCAATAAGTGGCGCCCCCTTGACTGCCTTTTGACCGTTGCTCAAATACACCACACGGGCACCGGTAAAACTCCCCGCTAGACTGAGGTCGATCGCATCCAGCGACGAAATACTCGCGCCATCCCCCTCGGGCGCCGCCAGGACCTCGTAATCCATCAACAACGATTCTCCAAACACGCCAAATCCATAGATCCTTCCGGGCACAGCGGCATCAAACGTGAGCCGCACATATTTGGCATCTGCAAATCCCATATTCATCCGGACGACCGTATCCTCACCGCGAACATTCACTTTCCCGGCAAAACGCCACTGCGACGAATCCTCCGCCACCTTGGGCACCGATACTTCCGCAGTCACCGCCCCCTCAAATCCCTTCTTCGAAAACGATAGAGTTTGCAGCATTTCAATGTCAGGCAAATGCACCACGACCGAAGTGCTCCCCTGTGAAACCGGAAAGCCAATGGAAGCATCATCCGCCAAAAGCGCCAGGGCGGAACGATTCGTATCCGTCACCCCGCGGGTCAATTCAATCGATTCCACCTCTTTCAACCCCATGCCCCGAGCCACCTCAATTCCAGCACCCAAGTGCTTCCTCGCCAAATTTTTCGCGGAATAAAGCATCAGTTCGTCATCCGGATCAGGAGACTCCGCCAACAAAACCGGAGTCGACAAAATGAGCACTAACAATACGTGTACGCCCAAGACCCCAAGCAGCCCACGACTACTATGACTGATAAAATCAGATAAATTCATGAATTAAGGTTCAACTCGAAACAGAGACCAAATTGGCCCCAATCACCCTAGTTATCTCCAAATTTTGAGGTTTTGTCGATAAAAATGTCCCATCCAGGCCGCCTCCCCCAATGAGAAACAACCGCTCCTGAACCACCCGATCCCTCCAAATCGTCCTGTTTTTGCCCTTTTCTCCCAAGAAAATCACCAAAATTTGCCTCCACCACAGCATCGTAAAGACGGAGTCCATTGATTTTAGTTGCTTTGGGAGCCGGATTTCGCTAAAAAAGACCCTTTTATAGAATAATAATCATATATATCACCCGGCCAGTCCGTGGAGATCGGGCTCGTTGTATCACCTACTTGTTAGACCAACATAAGCGATTACCACAGAAGACCTTACAATTTTTAATACCCCTTAACCAATTCTCCCAAGCGTCCTTGCGAGAGGCATAGCATTTTGCCTCTGCTTTGATTGCTAGGAAGAGATGTGGATGAGTAGCCCTAGGTGCCTCCCCAATTGATGATACTAACAATCCCACAAGCGAGAATTTTCAATTCCGTTCTAACGATCGCAGCTGGCCTAACGCTGATGCTGAATGAGGTCTCCTATGGGCAAGACACCAGCCCGCTCACTCTTGGCGGTTTCAATGACGATCTTCGGGCACGCGCCAATTACTACTCCGACTACCAACCGAGCGCCGATGTCGCCGCAAGTGCCTCCCAATCGTCCGGCACCGCCGAATCCCGCTACCGACAGCGATTATCGGAGCATGGCTACAGCGAAAATCGCGGCTCCAAGGGAGGGAGTCTCTACACCGGATCCGCCTACGGCACCGGCGAAAGCGCCAATCGCATCAACGGCGCGAGCCAATCCCGCGTTGAAGATACCTACGACGAAAGCGTTGTTGGACTGTATCCCCACATGTATCGCGGCACCAATTTCAATAGTAATGTGTTTGGTGGCGTCGCCGCCTACGGCCGGTATGGCAACCTCAATCGTCGCACCCTCTACGGACAAATATTCGCCAATCAGCTGAGACCCAGAGACACGACCATGCGCGTCGGCGCCGTTGACATTAAAGTAGGCGCCTTGGGAGGCTTCGACTACACAGACAACGTCTTCCTCACCCAGGATAACAAACGCTCGGACATAATGGCCAAGTTCGCCGTCACCGCCGGTGGCGAATACCAAATGTCCGAAATCAACAACATCAATTTCTACGTCAGCGCAGGCGTCGGACGCTACCTTCTCCACAAAGAATCGAATGAGCGCCTCACCAACAACGGCGTTATTTTGAACGTATCTCCGGATACCTATCTGGGATTCGATTTTAATCTAGGAGACCTCTTTTTGACGATTTCAAACCGCCTCTTCATCCGGCAAAATATAGACAATAGCTTCATCCTCGACCGCCGGGATAACTACGACACCATTATCAACAATCTCGGCATCAGCGCCCTTTGGCAGGTCAACTCCCAAGTCGATGTGACGGCCGGCTATTCGTTCATCAAACAGTGGCCCCTAGATAGCGAGTTCGACTTTGTCGAGAACACTACCCACCAGGTTCTCTCTGCCATCACCTATTCGCCAACGGGTTCATGGGCCACCGGTGTCGAGGCAGGCTACTACCACGTTGACTACGAGGAGAACGTCAACAATTCGTCCGACAACATTACCCTCGGCCCCTTCTTTTCTGCCCCTGTTAGTGAGTACACCCAGTTTCGGGTAGCCGGTGGCTGGCAGTGGGGCAATTTCTCAAACACCGGTTCCAACGGAGATACCAGCCAGCTAAGTAGCTGGTTCGCAAATATCCTCGTCGAAAATCAATTGAACGCTTACCTCCAACAGTCGTTTGCCGTCGGACGCGGGTCGAATGTGGGTGTGGCCTCCAACTACACCAATCAAACCTGGGGACGCTACGGATTGACCACTCGATTGAATCAAACCTTCCTTTCCGCAGGCGTGACCCTCATCAAGCAAAGCGATTCCGGCGGTAGCTTCTCCCGAGACGTCGATCGCTTCGGTATCGACGCCTCCGTCACCCACCCACTCGGCGAAATGCTCACGCTCTACGCCGGCTACTACTACGGCAATAATGATTCCAATTTCCTGACGAGCCAATTCGTCCAGCATCGGTTCAATATCGATCTCGCTTACCCTCTCACTCCGGATATCGACCTCATCCTTGGCTACCGCTTAAATAAAGCGAATGCCGAAGTCGACGAGCTGAGCTTTACGGAGAACCGTGCTGGAATTAATCTTTCGTATAATTTCTAAACGGGTCTATATTCCCTCCGACTCCCAACCATTCTCCGACACATGAGGCTTCAAACACTCGGAGCACGCCCTTCACGGGCTGTGTTCACTTTGATCTTGGCTCTTTGCGGCGGGCTTGGCGCTGCCGGCCAAAATGTCTATCCCCCCGCACCAGGGTCTGGCCCAGCTGAAACACCGGCATCCCCCGCCCCCGCCACAACCCCGGCAATTCCCGCCACCGGTGGCACCGATGAGACCTCCTCGCCGTTTGCCGTCACCAATTCAATGAACGCCTTGGACGATACGCGCCCCCTCGGAACAGGCGATGTCCTCGCATTCCGCGTCGTCGAGGATCGATCGGGACTGAAAAGCTTAATCGTCACGGATTCCGGTGAAATAGAAATTCCCTACATCGGCCGGCTTTACGCGAAGGGAAAAACCTGCAAGCAACTCGCCAACGAAGTAAAGCGGGAGCTGGAGAAGGAGTACTACCAAAAAGCGACAGTCATCATCGGGCTCGATTGGGCGGGCACAAGAATGCGACGAGACAACGATTCTTTTCTCGGAGACAAAGTTCATGTTTGGGGCGAAGTCCGCAGGGAAGGCGCGGTTGCGATACCCCCGGACGGATCCCTCACCTTGACGGAGGCCATTCTTGCTGCCGGCGGCTTTACCCCTTTCGCCGACCGCACCGAGGTAACCGTTTTGAGAAATGCCGACGGAGAGGGTGCCGCTTTCTCCCAGCCCCCGCCGCAAGAAAAAGTGGGATTCTTCAAAAGGCTCTTTGGGGGCGGCAACAAGCGAAAATCAAAAGCCCCCGCAAGCACCCAAGAATTCCGCGTCAATGTGAAACGAATTATGGAGCGCGGGGATCTCTCCAACAACATTGCATTGCAACCGGACGATGTCGTGATTATCGATGAAAAGATGATCAACTTCTAGCTCGAGCAATTCCCCGAGAACACCTCCCCCCTGAAAAATGGACGAAGCCACCCAGCAACAAAGCGCCGCCTCCCGGCTAGATCTAATCGCCGCCCGCATCCGGCGCTATCAAGTCCAACTTAAGAAAAGATGGTGGATCCTTCTGCTCTGCGCGAGCGTCGCTGTTTGCTGGCAAGCTTGGAAAGTCTCCAATGAACCAATCCAATGGGTCTCCTACGCCCGAATCGTAGCCGGCGGTCGTATCAACGTTCAAAACAACTCCGGATATCGCGAGTCCGGAGGAGACGACTTTTACGGAACTCAAATGGAACTCATTCGTAGCGGCGAGGTCCGCAAACGTGTGTTCGACCGACTCCAGGCTCTCAATCCAGATCTCGAACCATCGCCCGTCACTCTTGAAGTCACCCGCACCCGTGATTCTTCCATCATCAATCTATACTGCACCGGAGATGATGCCGACTACGTGAGAGCCTACCTCAACGCCGTCCTCGACGAATTCATGAATTTCCGCAGGGAGATGAAGGGGCAAATGACGGATAATACCCTCAATGCGATTACCGAAGAGCTCCTCCGCCTTGAACGGGAACTCAAGACCATGGATCAGGAACTCGCAGACTTCCTGGAAATCAACCCAAAGATTCTCCTCGAAGAGGGGCACAACACCGCTGCCGAATGGCTGAGCAGACTAAATTCTGAAAAGGAAGGCTTGGTCAAAGTCTATAAAATGTACGACCAACTCGACCTCGACGAGAGTATTGCCCAAAGACAAAGTTTGGCCCAAGCGGTCGCTGAGAAGGAGGATGCTCCCAATTTTGACCTCGCAGCGCTCGCCTTGGGCGGTGAAGAACGAGAATACGTCACCGCCAAAATGAACATCAAGATTGCCGAAAACGAACTTGATTCAATGATGGCAACGTTCAAGTCAAATCACCCCAGTATCACCCAGAAAAAAGGTGAAATCGAACGCCTGAATCTCCGTGTGGACCTCCACCGGCAGCAAAGCTTGGAAAATATTCAAAAACGAAAGGAATCTCTCAAATTCCAAATAAGCAATTTGGAAAACAACATCACCGAATGGGATGAGAAGGCCATCGATCTCGCCAAAAAAATCGCCGAGCACAAAAGTATTGTGACACGCACGGCGCGTACCCGGAGTCTCTATGACGGCCTGCTTCGCAGCCTCCGCGATCTTGACTTAAGCCGTAGTCTCGACATAGACAACCTCTCCATCATGGAACGGGCGAAGCCCGCCTATCGCCAGGACCCAGACCCCATTCGTCCCCTCTTGTCCGGATTCGGCCTCGGCCTCTTCGTGGGAATGGGCATTCTCTTCCTCGTCGATCGCCTCGATGATAGAATGAATACCGTCAGCGAGTTTCAAACACACTTCACTGAAGATGTGCTTGGTCAGGTTCCGAAACAAAGCGAAAAAGATGGCTCGCCCATTCTCCAACCCGACGACGAACGACACCTATTTGTTGAAGCCTATCGAAATCTTCGATCGTCGATCCTCTTTAAGCATTGGGGTACCCATCCTCCGAAACTAATCCTCGTCACCAGCGCCCTGCCGTCCGAAGGAAAAACAACAACGTCTGCCAATCTCGCTTTCACCATGGCGACCGCCGGTGCCCAAGTCCTGCTCATCGACGGTGACCTGCGCCGCGGAGAACTCAACGAAGCCTTCGAGTTGGAGAAATCTCCCGGCTTCGGCGAGATCCTCACCGAGCGCGCCGCATGGCACGAAACCGTGCGCCGGACCAGCACAGAGAACCTTTACTTCATTCCCCGCGGCGAACCATTGCCGCAAACCTCGGAATACCTGCTTTCGTCCGTCACACCACCGTTCCTCGAAGAGGTTCGGAGTCGATTCGACTACGTCATTATCGACAGCGCACCCGTAATGGCTGCCGACGACACCACCAGTTTGGCGCCCAAGGTCGATACCACGTTGTTTGTCGTCAGACTTTCAGCAACGCCCGCTCGGATCGTTGCCCAAGCATTGGACCAACTCTACGACCGCCAGGTGAGCGTCGGTGGCGTGGTCCTCAATCAGACCACCACGTCCCTTCGAGATTACAACTATTACAATTACTACGGGTACTACCACTACACAGACTACTACTACTCCAAACCAACCTGATTGGCCCTAAGTGCCGAAAGGGGCCGCACCCGTCGTCTAGTTGGCCCTTAAAATCGACTGCTTGCTGGGGCCCCACAAGCCGACCAAGCGTTCCCATACCCAAGCCGACTCTCCTAGATAAAAACGGGAGTCGGCTTTTTCATGCCCACGATCCACAACACCCTTAGCCACGCCCCCCTCCCCGGTACCTCAACCACCAAAACCGGGAAACCCCACCCTCAAATAAATATCTTTACAAATAATTATGATAATTATAT
>JBCCIR010000061.1:0-29462 GCA_039028175.1 Verrucomicrobiota bacterium | reverse complement strand
CGATAGCGCCAAGCTCGGAGTTCGACAACGCAAGCGCTTGACCAAGCCCCGGCTCCCCATTCGCAATGATCATGTAGTTCGCCACGTTGGTAGCGAACGCCCGGGAACCAAGCGCACTAACCGCAAGAAACAGGCACAGAACTAGAAGTGAAGAAGAACGGTTTTGCATTGGGAAGGTCGAAAGAGAAACCGAGCTCGAGAAACAACCAATCAGCCCCGCATCCAACGGCCACCAATCGATCCATCCTCGGATTCAGCTACTTTTTAAAATTTCCTAGCAATACTGCGACTCGTCAACGCGAATATTCACAGAATGTGAACAACTCCCGCACAATGAGGCACTCTGGAACAACAAATTGATTAACTATTCCAGACAATTTTGCCGTCTTAACAACTTTCCCATCTCTCTTCAGCCCGATCCTCACCCCCCGCCCCCATCACAATCCATCTCCAATCTCCTCCGGATCACCCCAATACCCACCTCTGCAAGATCACTCCCCACCACCCCGTTCCCCCCCAGAGATCATGAACCCTCCATCCACGTCTCGCCGCCGCTTCCTCAAAACCACCGGTGCCGCCCTCGCCGCACCGGTGATTCTCCCCTCGTCCATCCTCGGCAACACACGCACGCCGCCATCCGAACGAATCACCCTCGGAGTCGTCGGCCTCGGAGGCAACGGCATGGGAAGCCTCAGTAACTTCCTTCAACACGAAGACGTGCAGGTCGTCGCCGTGTGCGACGTCGATCGCGGACATTCCCGAGACAAACCACGGAGCAACACACCCAGGTTCGGCCGCGAACCGGGACTTCAAATGGTCGAGGAATTCTATGCAAAAGGCGAACGCTCGGGTGACTTTAACGGTTGCGATAGCTGCACCGACTTCCGCGAGCTCTGCACCCGGGACGACATCGATGCCATCGCGGTATCAACTCCCGATCACTGGCACGCCCTTTGCACATTGGAAGCGCTGCGCGCCGGAAAAGACGTTTACTGCGAGAAACCGATCACCCACCTCTTCACCGAAGGCCAAGCCGTCTACCGCGAAGCCGCCAAACAAAACGCGATCTTCCAAACCGGCTCCCAGCAACGATCCCAAATCCGCTTCCGCGTCGCAGCGGAAGCGGTCCTGAACGGACTGATCGGAAAAGTCCGCCGCGTCGAAGTCGGACTGCCAAAAGGCTACTCACAGCCGGTCAACGAACCATCAACACCCGCCGACGCTCCGTCCGGCTTGGACTACGATCTCTGGTGCGGTCCAAGTGAAAAACTGCCCTACGTTTTCGCGCGTCATCATCGTAACTGGCGCTGGCACTCCGCATTCGGTGGGGGACAGCTCATGGACTGGATCGGGCATCACAACGATATCGCCCACTGGGGAATCGGCATGGACGAAAGCGGCCCCGAATCCGTCGAAGCCGTCGGCTGGACCTGGCCGGAAACAGACGTCTACAACACCGCCGTCGACTACGAGGTCCGATGCACCTACCCCGGCGGAATCGAGTCCACCATCTCAAGCAAGAAGCCGATGGGGACAAAGTGGATCGGCGAGGATGGTTGGATTCATGTCGATCGAAACACGATCGATGCCTCGGATCGACGCTGGGTATCCGAGAAATTCGACCGAGGCCCCATCAAAGCTTACGTCTCCCTCGACCACCGCCGGAACTTCCTCGACGGCATACGCTCCCGCAAACCCTGCATCGCCCCCGCGGAAACCGGACACCGCTCCATCACCCCGGGCCACCTCGCCCTCGTCTCCCAAGCATTGGGCCGCAAGTTGCAGTGGAATGCCGCCACCGAAACGGTGCTCGACGACAAGGAAGCCGATCAATTGCTGAAGGCCGTCGACTACCGGAAACCCTGGGCAATCTAAAGAATCCCACCGGCCCCGTCGAAGATTGTAGTTGAAACGCCCGGCTCGGGAGGTAATGGTTACGCCCTTCTCCCCGCCGAGGGGAGGCGCCGAATAGGCACGGCTCGGTAGCTCAGTTGGTAGAGCAGAGGACTGAAAATCCTTGTGTCGGTGGTTCGATTCCGCCCCGAGCCACTTCTTCCATCCCGCTCTCCCTTAGGTGCCGTTTCGCAAAGAGTTCACAAGGATTTTCAGTCCTCTGCGTAATACGCGTGTTCTTGTGTCGGTATTACGCGCCCGACGAGCAAAGCGAGACGGGCTCTGTCTCTTGGCGAAGCCCAATCAGTAAAGCCTGCCGAAGGCAGGATCATTCGATTCCGCCCCGAGCCACCACCTGCGGGACTCTCAGTAAACGGCTCCGCCCTTCACCTGGTGCACCATCCCCGCCTCCGTCCCCTCCTCTAACCAATCCAAATGCGTCGTCGTCACCAACTTCTGCGCCTCCGCCGGAAGCATCCCCATCAACGCATTCCGACGCTCCTTGTCCAACTCCCCAAAAATGTCATCCAACAACAACAACGGCCACTTCCCAAATCGTGCCTGCAATACCTCCGCCTGCGCCAACTTCAACGCCAAGGCCATCGTCCGCTGCTGCCCCTCCGATCCAAACGCCGACGCCGGCATCCCATCCAAAGTCAATGACACATCATCGCGATGCGGCCCCACCAAGGTTTGCCGCCGCCGCTCCTCGTCCCGACGAGACTCCGCCAATGCCACCTCCAAATCCTCCCCCGCACTCGCTTCATAAACCATCCCCAAACCCACCCCGGCACCCCCGATCTCAACCTGCGCCGCTTCCGCGAGCGGTCCCAGCGCCTCCACCATCGCCGCACGCTGCTCCATGATCAACGACCCATGCTCAATCATTACCCGGGCATACGCATCCAACTGCTCCCGGCTCGGATTCGCCTCCTTCTTCAACAAATAATTCCGCGAACGCAACGCCTTGTCATAACGCCGCAACGCATCCCGGTATTCGACATCCAACTGTGCCCCAAGAAAATCAAGATACCGCCGCCGCTTCTCCCCGCCCCCACGCACCAACTCCAGATCATCATTCGCCATCCAAACCACCAATCCACTGTATCGCAAATAATCCGCCCCCCGCGACTGCGCCTCCCCATCCACCTTCAACCGCCGCCGATCCCCCGCATACCCAAACAACAACACACTGTCCCCCACTTCCCCCTCCACCGCAAAACTGCGCTGCTCAAACTGAATCACCTCCCGCAAGGAACTCGTGCGCGGACTCTGCAGTCGCAACAACACACACGCCGCCTCCAAAATCGAAGTCTTCCCCTGCGCATTCGCACCCACAAATACCGTCATCCCAGGACCCAGTTCACACTCCAGGAGATCAATGCAGCGAAAATGTCGTAACTTCAGGTGCCTCAGCATGCGAACAATAACCTCGAAAATAGCCGCCATTCATCCCGCCTCCAACCACTCCACAACTCAATCTAATTCTGTCATTTCCCCCATTTCCGTCTAAATTTGCCCCCCAATGGCCGACAAAATCCAGACCCTGCCCGGTTTCCGCGACTTCTACCCCGAAGATTGCGCCGCCCGGAATTATCTCTTCGGCAAATGGCGGGCCGTCGCCCATCGCTACGGCTTCCTCGAATACGAAGCCCCCCTCCTCGAAGCCACCGATCTCTACAAACGCAAAAGCGGCGAAGAAATCACCACCCAACTCTTCTGCTTCGAAGACAAAAGCGAACGGGAAGTCAGCCTCCGGCCCGAACTCACCCCCAGCCTCGCCCGCATGGCCGCCGCGCGACAACGCGACTACAAAAAACCACTCCGCTGGTTCGCCGTCGGGCGCTTCTTCCGATACGAAAAACCCCAAAAAGGACGCACCCGCGAGTTCTACCAACTCAATTGTGATATCCTCGGTGAACCTTCCGCCGCCGCCGACGCCGAACTCATCGCCTTCGCCATCGACCTCATGCGCAGCCTCGGTTTCACTGCCGACGACTTCGTCATTCGACTCAGTGATCGTCAGTCCTGGAATACCTTTCTAGAAAAGAACTCTGTCTCCCAAGACAACACCGACGCCTTCCTCCAAATCATCGACAAATGGGAACGCGAACCCGCCGAAAAACTCGCCCCCAAACTCGAGGCCATCGGAATCGACATCGCCCTGGTCCGCGCGTTCATGGAATCGAGCGATCAAGCATCGGACAACATCACCGCCATTCAAGCCGACCTGGCCGCCCGCGGTTACGCCGACTACATCCAAGTCGACCTTGCAGTCGTCCGCGGCCTCGCCTACTACACCGGCGCCGTCTACGAAGTATTCGACAAATCAAAATCCATGCGCGCCGTCGCCGGTGGCGGCCGCTATGACAGCCTTGTCAAACTGATCGGCGGAGTCGACATGCCCGCCTGCGGCTTCGCTATGGGAGACGTCGTGATCAGCGACTTCATCCGTGCAACCCCGCGCGCCAATGCCCAACTCGAAGAGGCCCTCGGATCAACCGGAAACCTCGACGCTTACGTCGTGATTGCCGACGAATCCCAACGCCCCGCCGCCCTCGCCGAAGTCCAAAAGCTCCGCGAGTCAGGCTACCGCATCGACTACCCCCTCACCCCCACCAAAATTGCCAAGCAATTCCAGGCCGCCGAACAACTCAACGCCCGCGCCACCATCCTCTTTGGTGATGAATTCCCCCTCGTGAAAATCAAGGACCTCACCAATCGTGCCGAAACCGCCGTCCCCGCCGATAACGCCTTCGAAGTCCTCCAAGACGTCCTCGCCAACGAAGAAGGCCCCCTCCTAGCAGATTCCCCGTAGGTGCGAGCCACTACGCGGCCGCTCAGCGGCCCTACTTCAAAAGATACACAAATCAGTAGAGCCCGCCAAAGGCGGGATAAAGCCAGGAGCCGTCCCCCCGTCTCCCATAAACCCCGACTCGCGGGCTACGACACCCCACACTTGTCACCACCCCATTTTCAGCTATCAGTATCCTCCCTCCGTCACCTTTCACCTTTTACATTCACACCTTTTACTCCGTAAGGACTGATGTTCCGCACCCATCACTGCAACGAACTCCGCAAGGATCACATCGACCAATCCGCCACCCTCATCGGCTGGGTCAATACCAAACGCGATCACCACGGCGTCATCTTTATCGATATTCGCGACCGCGAAGGCCTCACTCAAGTCGTCTTTCATCCCGAGGACGATCCCGAAGCCGCTGAACTGAGTCATACCCTCCGTTCCGAAGACGTTATCCAGGTCACTGGCAAGGTCGCCGATCGTCCCGAGTTCGATGGCGAATCCACCGTCAACCCAAATATTCCCACCGGCGAAATTGAACTCGTCGCGAGTGAACTAAAAATCCTTTCCAAAGCCGAGGTCCTCCCCTTCCAGCTCGACAAGGAACTCTCCAACGAGGACATCCGGATGAAACACCGCTACCTCGACCTGCGCCGCCCCCGCATGGCGCGCAATGTCATCAAGCGCAGCGAAATCTCGATCGCTATCCGCAATTTCCTCGCAGACAACGGCTTCGTCGACGTCGAAACACCCATCCTCTCAAAATCCACGCCCGAAGGCGCCCGCGATTTCCTCGTTCCCGCACGACTCAACCCCGGTAAATTTTACGCCCTCCCTCAGGCCCCCCAGCAATATAAGCAGCTCCTCATGGTTGCCGGCATCGAACGCTACTACCAAATCGCGCGCTGCTTCCGCGACGAAGATCTCCGCGCCGATCGCCAGCCCGAGTTCACCCAGATCGATATCGAGGCCTCTTTCATCACTCCCGAAGACATCTACGAACTCATCGAAGGCCTCTTCACCCGCGTCTACAAAGAAGCCCTCGATACCGATATTCCCACGCCCTTCCCGCGCATGACCTGGAAAGACGCCATGGATCGCTACGGCTCCGATCGCCCCGACACCCGCTTCGGCTGCGAACTCATCGACCTCTGCGATACCTTTGCCAACAGCGAATTCAAGGTCTTCAAAGGCGCCATCGATAAAGGAGGCGTGGTCAAAGCCATCAATGCCAAAGGATTCGCCGGCGTCACGACCGGCCAAATTGCTCGCCTCGAAGAAACCGCCAAGGAAGCCGGCGCCGGTGGCCTCGCCTACATCAAAGTCGAAGACGGCGAATGGAAATCACCCATCGTCAAGTTCTTCTCCGACGAAGAAAAAGCGAGCCTCACCGAGAAACTCGAGATCGAGGAAGGCGATCTCATCCTCTTCGGCGCGGACAAATGGCTCACCGCATGCGAAGTCCTCGGGCGCATCCGCCTCGAGTGCTGCCAATACATGAACTGGCTCAAAGACAACACCGAACGCCATTTTCTCTGGGTCACCGAATTCCCGCTCCTCATGTTTGACGACGAAGAACAAAAGTGGAACGCCGTCCACCACCCCTTCACCCGCCCCATGGCGGAAGACATCGAAAAACTCGAAGCCGGTGACTACGAAAACGTTCGCGCCGCCGCCTATGATGTCGTCCTCAATGGTATCGAACTCGGCGGGGGCTCGATCCGGATTCACGAAAGCGATCTCCAATCGAAAATGTTCTCCGTCCTCGGCATTACCGAAGAAGAACAAAAAGCCGAATTCGGCCACCTCCTCGAAGCCCTCTCCTTCGGCGCCCCACCCCACGGTGGCCTCGCCCTCGGATTCGACCGCATGGTCATGATGATGCTCGGTGAGGAAAGCATTCGCGAAGTCATGGCCTTTCCGAAAAACAATAAAGGCCAGGACCTCATGTCCGCCAGCCCCGCGGATGTCGACTTCAAACAACTCCGCGAACTCTATATCAAATCCACGCGGGAAGAAAAACCCTGACAAGGGCACTGGCCTTCCTCATAATCAATTTCAAATTCTCTCCTCCTCCCTCGGGTTCTCTCTCTTCCCGGTTCGATGAAAACCGCCGTTCTCATCCCCACTTTTGGCCGCGCCCAACGCGTCTCGAATCTCGTCGCCAATATCAAGGACACCACTCCGGAAGATCACGAGATTTACTTCATCATCGAGAAACACGATGACGAAACGGTCGCCGCAGTCGAAGCCGCCGATGCCAAACCCATCTTCAACCCCGGCGGCCCGTCCTACGCCTCCTGCATCAACGCCGCGTACAATGAAACCTCGGAACCCTTCTTCTTCCTCGGCGCCGATGACCTGTCCTTCACTCCCGGATGGCTCTCCGAGGCACTCAAACCAATGGACGATTCGAAGATCGGACTCGTCGGATCCCGCGATCCCAATGCCGAGTTCTCGGATCACCCCACCCACTACCTCATCCGTCGACAATACATCGACGATCACGGCGGCTGCCTCGATAGCAGTAAACTCAACGGAGACGCCCCCGTCCTCTTCCCCTATCACCACAATTGGACCGATTGGGAATGCGTCATCACCGCCAAAGTCAGAGACGCCTACGCCTTCTCGGAAAACTGTATCGTCAATCACATCCACCCCGGCTGGGACGCCTACGGGCATATCCGCGAAGACCACGAGCTCTACGATCAAACATACGCGAAAGCCAATAAATACGCCGACGAAGATTGGAACACGCTGATCGAAAGATCAAAACTCTGGCTCCCCGGCATGGAAGCGCGAAGAAACAAGACCGATGCCGATTGGTACATCATCGGCTACGCTCGCTACGGTCTGACGAAACTCCAAAAAGAGAAAAATATCGCGTCGAGCGGACAGTCCGCACCCCAAAAGAGCATAACCTTCCATTCCCAAGCCTCGGAAATCGTCGGGCATTCCATCGTCGACGATCAATTCGAAGAAAAATGGCTCTCCGACCGCGCCCACAATAAAGCCGCGCCGCTCATTCTGAAAATCCTCAAACGCTACGACACCAAGATCCGCAAAGCGCTCTCCCTCACCCTGAAATCCATCAACCGAAAGGAAAAATCCCTTCGGGAAGAACTCGAAGTCAAACTCGGTGTCCAGGAAGCGAAGATTCAATACCTCCTCGACACGGTCGAAGAACTCAAAGACGAGGAAAACGGAGATTCCTAAAACTCCGCCCACCCCGGCACTCGCGGAAACGGAATCACGTCCCGGATGTTCGCCACCCCAGTCACGAACATCAACATCCGCTCAAATCCCAGCCCAAACCCCGCGTGCGGAACCGTCCCATACCGCCGCAAATCAACATACCATCCGTATTCCTCCTCGCCCAATCCGTGACGCTCCATGTTCGCCTGCAATACCTCAAGCCGCTCCTCCCGCTGACTTCCCCCCACAATCTCTCCCACCCCCGGCACCAACACGTCCATGGCCGCCACCGTCTCCCCGTCGTCGTTTACCCGCATGTAAAACGGCTTGATGTCCTTGGGGTAATCAAAAACGGTCACCGGTGACTTAAAATGCTCCTCCGTCAGATAGCGCTCGTGTTCAGATTGCAGATTCTGCCCCTGCGCAACCGGATACTCAAAATCCTTGCCACTCTTCATTAAGATTTCCACCGCCTCCCCATAAGACAATCGCACAAAATCCCGCTCCACTACAAAAGCAAGGCGCTCCATCAACCCCTTGTCCACGAACTTCGCGAACAACTCCAAGTCGCCCGAACAGTGCGCCATCGTGTCCTCAACCAGGTATTTGACAAACTCCTCCGCCAAATCCATGTCCCCGGCCAGATCACAAAAAGCCATCTCCGGCTCAATCATCCAAAACTCACTCGCATGCCGGGACGTGTGCGAATTCTCCGCCCGAAACGTCGGCCCAAACGTGTATATCTTCGACAACGCACACGCAAAAGTCTCCCCCTCCAATTGCCCGCTCACCGTCAAATAGGTCGGCTTCCCAAAAAATTCCTCCTCGCCCCCTCCCTCCACACTCACCCGAAACATTTCTCCCGCCCCCTCACAATCACTCGCCGTAATAATCGGCGTATGCACATGCACAAATCCACGTTCCTGGAAAAACGTGTGCACCGCATAAGACAATCGACTCCGCACCCGAAATACACAGCCGAATAGATTCGAACGCGGTCGTAAATGCGCAATCGTCCGCAAAAACTCCGCACTGTGCCCCTTCTTCTGCAACGGAAAACTCTCCTCCGCCTCCCCCAACATCGCCACTCCCGTCGCCACCAATTCCCAGGCCTGCCCCTTTCCCTGACTCGCCACCAACTCCCCCCTCACCTCAACACTCGCCCCCGTCGTCAGTCGCATCACCTCCTCCTCGTAATTCGATAACGTCGCATCGGCAATCACCTGCAAATTCTTCAAACAGGACCCGTCGTTCACTTCCAAAAATGAAAACGCCTTGGAATCCCGCCGCGTCCGCACCCACCCCCGCACACACACGTCGGCCACCGCCGCATCACTCTCCAAAGCCTCCCTGACTGTCATCGTTCTCATGCTCTTCCGGCCCGAATCCTGCCGCACCTTCCCCTCAAACGCAATTCACGAACCACCCACCAATCCACTCCAATCCAACCCCCTAAGGAATCGCCGGCAAATCCCAAGCCCCCCGCAACAACTCATAATCCCGCCGCGGCAACAACACATAATGCGGATTCTCCTTCTCACGCAACCAGCGAATCATTGTAACTAAGTCGTTCTCCGCCATAGTGGTGCAACCGGCCGTCTTGCGATCCGGCCCCCGCCGGATATGAAAGAAGATCGCGCTCCCCGCCCCCGGCACCGGCGGATCCGCATTATGCCGTATCTCCACCAGCCACCGATAAGCAAAGTCCCCATGCCGCATCTTCGCCTTCTCAAACCAAGCCGGCACCCCCCGCGACGGATCCACCACCATATGCCGATTGTAATACGGACTCGCCGGATCATCCGACCACGCATCCCAAGGACCCACCTGCCGATAAGGAAACTTCGCCCCCGCCGGCAACGCCCCATCATACCCATACACCTTCGGTATCACAAAACACCCCGCCGGCGCCCGCCCGTCGCCCTCTCGCTTCGTAACCCCCGGTGCCCCCGGCGGCACCCGATGCACCCCGCGCCCCCAGGCCAAACCATTCCGCCCAAACAACACGTTTACCGACGCTCCCACCGGCTCCCACCCCCTTTTTCCACGCTCAAACCGCATCATCCGCCCCGTCGTCCCATCCCACCCCTCCGAAACCGCCACGACCAACTGATCACAGTCCCGAGGCACCTGTCCATCTCCTTCCCCCAGCCCGATCCAGCCCCACAGACTCAATGCTACCAAGATCACCTTCGCTCTCATTCCCCCCATCCTACCCCATTTCCCCCCGTCAATTCAGCCCAAATCAGAATTTTCGAAAAAAATCCACTTTTCCGGTTGCATCCCACCGCTTCATCCCTATTGTCACCACCGTTCGAGCAATCGAACAGGGTTGATTGAGGCAGCCCGGTTGGTCGGTCTTTATGCAAGTTAGGGGGTTTTCTTGCAGAACCATCAACTGGGCTGCCTTCTTTTTTGCCCCCGTCGGGCAAAATCCACGCTATCCTCTCCCCCATGGACGGAGACCCACAGCTCCTCAAACGCATGGCCCGGCTCCGCATCCACGAGCCCGATCTCCTCGAACGCTTCATCCGCGGCTCCGGCCCCGGCGGCCAAAAAATCAACAAAACCGCCTCCTGCGTCTACCTGAAACACCTCCCCACCGGTATCGAAATCAAATGCCAACAGGAACGGTCCCGCGACCTCAATCGCCAACTCGCCCGCCACCTCCTCTGCGACGAGATCGAAAAACGCCGCCGCCAGTCCGAACAGAAACGCCGCGAGGCCGCCGCCAAACGACGCTACCAATCCCGAAAACCCAGCCGCGCCGCCCAAGAACGCCGCCTCCGCTCGAAACGCCTTCGCGCCGATCGAAAACGACTCCGAAGAAGCCCCGGCTCCGACGACTAGCCCACTCCCCACTGCCTCCCAACTGGCAACTGATAAACACTTGTCCCCTTCGCCCTCCCCAGCTACCCTCACATCACCATGAACAAAGGCTGCATCATCGCCCTCGTCGTCACCTTCGTCCTCGTCGCCGTCGCCGCGATCGTCGTCTCCACCAAGGTGTTCCCATGGATGCAGAAGCTCGGCACCGCCGGCATCGTCTATGGCACCGAAATCGCCATCGAAGGCTACACCGACAAATACGGCAACCCGCCCGCAGGGGAAACTCACACCGAAATCATCGAAGCCGTCACCGGCGGAAACGAGGACAAACGCGACTTCTTCCCGCCCGACCTCTCACAGGCCATTATCGATGGCCAAGTCCACGATGGATATGGCAACCCCCTCGTTATCCAGCGAGAGGGCAAAGGAATCATCCGCGTCTTCTCCACCGGAAAAGATGGCGCCCCCGACACCGAAGACGATGTCACCAGCGACGCCATGCCCGAGGAAATGAAAGCGGAGTTTCGTCGCAAAATGGTCTCCCCCTGAGTCTGACTCGAATGTCTCGCAAAAGAGCACCTGATACCGCATGCGCGAATACCATCGCCTCCTGAAACTCGTCCTCGACGAAGGTAAATTCCGATCCGATCGCACCGGCGTGGGCACCTACTCCGTCTTTGGCGCCCAGTCCCGATACTCCCTTCGCGATTCCTTCCCCCTCCTCACCACCAAAAAACTCCACCTCCGCTCCATAATCCACGAACTCCTCTGGTTCCTCAAAGGCGATACCAATATCGCCTACCTCCAGGAAAACGGAGTCTCCATCTGGGACGAGTGGGCCGATGAAAACGGTGACCTCGGCCCCGTTTACGGAGCCCAATGGCGCCACTGGAACGCCGGCCCCGGCCAACCACCCATCGATCAAATCACCCAGCTCATCGAGCGCATCCAATCCAATCCCGCTAGCCGCCGTCACATCGTCAGCGCCTGGAATCCCGCTGACATCCCCAACATGGCCCTCCCCCCATGCCATGCGCTCTTCCAATTCTACGTCTGCGACGAAGAGGTCAGTTGCCAACTCTACCAACGCAGCGCCGATCTCTTCCTCGGGGTCCCCTTCAATATCGCCTCCTACGCCCTCCTTACCCTCATGGTCGCCCAGGTTTGCAATCTCAAACCAGGCGACTTCGTCCACACCTTCGGCGACCTCCACCTTTACGCTAATCATCTCGACCAAGCGAAACTCCAGCTCGAACGCGACCCTCGCCCCCAACCCACCATGCGACTCAATCCCGATGTCAAAACCATCGACGGCTTCTCATTCGACGATTTTACCCTCGAAAACTACGACCCCCACCCACACATCAAGGCCCCCATCGCCGTCTAGCTTTTCCATCCCTTCCCCTTGTCCCCTTTGCCTTTCAACTGACCGCTGACCTCTGACCGCTGACCTCTTCCAACTGAAAGCCATCGTCGCCATGGCCAGCAATCGCGTCATTGGCCGCGATGGCACCCTCCCCTGGCACCTCCCCGAAGACCTGAAGTTCTTCAAGCGGACCACCCTCGATCACCCTATCCTCATGGGCCGAAAGACTTTCGAGTCCCTCCCCGGCCTCCTCCCCCGCCGTCGGCATCTCATCCTCAGCCGCACCCTCACCACTCCGCCCAAAGGGACGGAAATCATCTCCTCCCCGGCCGATCTCGCCTCCCTCGACATCTCCGGAACCATATTCGTCATCGGTGGCGCCCAAATCTTCGAAACCCTCTTCCCCCACTGCTCCGAACTCTTCCTCACGTACATCTTCCACCCCCACGAAGGCGATACTCACCTCCCTCCCTTCGAGGAAACTTTTAAACTCGTCGAAACCCTCGATGAAACTCCCGCCTTCAAATTGTGCCGCTACGAAAACCAATCCCCTCGACCCGTGACACCCTAACACCGCCCCCCTACGTCTCTACCTGACGGGTCAGCTTTACCGGCGTCAACGGTGTCACCCGTGAACGGAACCATTTCCATATCTTTAACGCCAACAGAACAACCAACAGCCCAATTGCCGCCGTCCAATACACCCGCCTCCAATCAATCGAAGCGACTTCCAAAGTCTTCGCGATCGCAATCATTGATGGTGCCGAAACCTCGCCCAGCGCATTGATTGCCAAAACTCGAAGGGCGTATCCCGATCCCGGCTGCAAATCACCAATCCGCGCATGCACCTCGCCGTTCCTCTCATCGAATTCAACCCCCTCAACGGGCACCCATAACTTCTTCAGCTCCTGAGTCTCCGGATCCAACCACATCGCCTCAAACTCGATCACGTAAGAAAACCCGTCTCCAAGTTGCTTCCAATAAATCTCAAGTTCATACGGCGTAACACTCTTTTGCCGCACCTCGTCGACGCTGGCCACACCCGCAATATATTCTCGCGATTCCCACTCGACCGTATAAAAGGGCGCCCAAAAGTCCTCCTTGGACATCTCCCCGCCATCGCTTGCGACTTCTCCTCCGCCCCCCAGTCCGCCGACCGTCTCATAGTCATTCGTCTCAAACGCACGCGCCATCCCCTCGTTCGCTTCCGCCTCGCCTTCTCCCTCGGGCTTGGCAATCACCGTGCCCGACAAAGCAATTCGAAACTCCCGCCCACCGCCCCCAATCGTGAATAGCCCGCTCTTCGGCCCCAAATCAACCGTCTCCATCGCAACCACAAGCCCCCTCTCTTCTCCAGGCTTGAGCAGAAAATTCTCCAACCCTTCGACGAGCCGGTATCCCCGAGATACCGTCGCCTTCACCGGAGCAGAAACCCCGCCGCGATTCCGAATCACAAAGGTATGACTCCTCTCCACGCCCTCCGGTACAAACCCAAACTGAAACTCCGGCTTGTCCAACGACTTTACTTCCAACAAAGCCGGCGTCGCATCGGCTCTCACCTTGATCGACTCCCCATAGCTGCCACCCATGATCCGAATTTCCTCGCTTAGCGAGGCTACGTCCTCAAACGGAATCGATAAAACCAGCTCGACGGACTCATTCCTCGGCAAAACTAGCCGCTGCTCCAACGTCAATCGCTCCCCCCCCCATATCACCAACTGCTGGTCTGCTCCCATCACATCACGAATCCAAACGCTCGCCGTTCGCTTTCCCGCACCCCCATCCCAAGCCAACGTCACCTCGCTCCGGTCCACTGAAAACGGCACCACCCCTTCGCCCGAGAAATACAACATCGCCTCCCCATCCGGCATCAAGGCATACTTGTCCTGAAACATCCCGGTGCGATCCGGCCGAAAGTAAATCGGAATTCGCACCGACTGTCCCGGCTCGATACGAACCGACTCGCGTCCCGTCTCACCCGCCCGCAAAGGCTCGGGTAAAACAATCTCCTCCTCGTATGCCTTCAGCCCGGAATTTCGAATCTCCACCTCCGTCCGTATCTCCGTCCCCATCATCACCCGCCCGAACTTCACCTCCTGCACCATCTCCAAATTCGGAACAGGCTCCTCAATCTCAATCGTCACCTCAACGGGTGCCGATACCCGCCCCGGCCAAACGCGCGCTCCATACGTAAAACGATCCACTGTCACACCCGGCGCCGCGTCACAAATATAGGTCACCACCGCCACATCATTGTCCCCCGGCACCGGCACAATCTCCCCTAGCCGACCGTGCCTCGGCTCCTCCCTGACCAAGAAATCCACCCGTCGCGTCGGCTCGCCCGTCGCCGCATTCAATCGAATCTGCACCCCATAGCCCCGAATACAACGCACCGAGATCGGCTGCGCCACCGCCACCGGCTGCGAAGCTTCATCCGGCGGAACGAACGACGGCACCTTCAAATCCGCATATCCCAAGGGCACTCCCACAAGAAAAAATACACACACCAACACCCCGCCCGCCCCCGCTGCGGTTCCTCGAAATCTCCCCCCTCTGGTTGAATTCCGATTCATCTGCTCTCTGCTGCACCGGCCAATTGCCAGCCTGAAAGACTAACGCGACTCCCACCTAACGTCAAAGCCACAATCACCCCGCGCCGCCGGGAAGCGCAATCCCCAACATCCTGCGCCTCAGCAAATCCATCGCCGTCCGCGCAACCACCCGCTTGAAGGTTTCCCGGTCCGTCTCGTAATAAAGTCTCCTCAGGAAAATATCCGCCCCTTCGCTCGCTAACCCCACATAAACCGTCCCCACCGGCTTCTCCTCACTTCCCCCGCCCGGCCCCGCGATTCCCGTTACCGATATCGCATGAGTCGCTCCCGTCCGCGCCCGACACCCCGCCACCATCGCCGACGCCACCTCCGGGCTCACCGCCCCCTTCGCCTCGATCGTCGCCCCGTCCACTCCCAGGAATTCCACCTTGGCCTCGTTCGCATAGGTCACGAGCCCCGCAAGAAACACCGCCGACGCCCCCGGCACATTCGTGATCGCATTCGCAATCGTCCCGCCCGTGCACGATTCCGCGGTCGCCAAGGTCTCCCCCTTGTCCACCAAGAGCGAAACGATCACCTCCTCCATCTCCTCCCCTCTCGCGGAAACAAGCTCGTCCCCATAAACCGATCGCACCACCGCTTCCGCCTTCTCCAATTCGCCAAACGCACCAATGCACCGCACATCAACTTCCCCATATCGCGTGCAGTAACCAATCTCCAATCCGCCGATCTCCCTCAAACGCGGCTCCAAATTCTCCGCCAAATCAGATTCCCCTACCCCCACAATCCGATAGTTCCGACACCCCCTCGCCTCCGCCTCGCCCGCAATCTCCCTCAACTTCGGCATCACCTTGTCATCAAACATCGGTCGCAATTCCCGCGGCGGTCCCGGCAATAAGAATACATGTGGCCGTTCCCCTGCCGCCGGAAAATACAATCCCGGAGCCGTTCCATTTGGATTCCACAAGACTTCCGCCCCGCGCGGCACCATCGCCTGGCGACGATTCTCCGGCGGCATGACCCGACCCGCCCGACGCCGAAACCGCGCCTCAATGTGCTCCAATACCGCCTCGTCCAGGTCCAACTCCACCCCAAAAAGCCCCGCCGTGATCTCCCGCGTCAGATCATCACTCGTCGGCCCCAGTCCTCCCGTCACCATCACCACCTCCGCCCCCTCCTCAAATGCCGCTTCCAACGCGACGCCGATCGCCTCCCCGTCCGGAACCGCCACTTGCCGCTCCACGCGCATCTCCAACTCAAACAATCGGTCCCCAAAATACGCCAAATGCGTATTCACTACCTGCCCCAACAATAACTCCGTTCCCGTGTTGATCACTTCAACCCTCATCTCGAAAAAATCATCCTCCTACTCATACTCACAATCCCCCGCCCCGCCACAACCCATCGCCCACTCCCTGCTCCCCAATCCCTATCGCTCCACCCCCATCCCCACTCCCACCCGCGGCGCATCGTTCCACAAATCCTCCAATGCATAATACTCCCGCTTCTCAGCATGCATCACATGCACGATCACATCACCGTAATCCAAGACCAACCACTGACTCTCCGGGATCCCCTCCGTCGTCCGCGGCTTCAAACCGTGCGCCGCCGCCAATTGATCAAACACCTCGCGCTTCACCGCCTTCAAATGGGGCTGCGATGTCCCGGAACAAATTACAAAAAAATCCGCAATCGTAGACAACCCCCTCATATCCAACACCACAATGTCCTCCGCCTGCTTGTCGTCCGCCCCCCGGGCCGCTGCCGTCGCTAACTCGATTCCTTCAATCACAATGAGAGAATGCGCTATCCTTCGTCGCGCCTCAGCCTTATGTATAGCGAACAGCCGCCCCGACGCGAATGAAAAAGTGCCTCCTCCTCGCCCAAACCGCCGCGCTCCTCAGCCTCCCCGTCGCCGACGCCCACGCCCAGGATGCCCCGCCTCCATCCGACCCCCTTACCCACCATCAAAGCCCGCCACCGCTCTCACCCTCCGCCGTCACCGAAGATTGGCCCCGCTTCCTCGGTCCACACGACGACGCCACCTCGCGAGAGACACCCCTGTCACTCCCGGATTCCAGCACGCCGCCACCCATTATTTGGGAACTAAAGAAAGGCGCCGGATACGCCGGACCTTCCATCGCTGACGATAAACTTTACCTATTCCATCGTCTCGAAGATCAAGAGGTACTCGAATGCCGCGACCCCGAATCAGGCAAACTCCTCTGGTCTCAAAAACACGCCGTCGAATATCGCGATCGATACGGCTTCAGCCCAGGCCCCCGCGCCGCACCCGTTGTCGACGAAAATCGCGTCTACACGCTCGGCGTCACCGGTCGCCTCGCCTGCCATGACACCGCCTCCGGCAATCTCCTCTGGGAACGGGAAATAAACACCGACTACCACGTTCCCCAATACTTCTTCGGCACCGGCCCCAGCCCCCTCGTCTACCAAGACAAACTCATCCTGAATGTCGGCGGCCGCCAACCCCCGGATAACGGCGTCTGCGTCGTGGCGCTGAACAAACTCACCGGCGAAACCCTCTGGGAAACACGCGACACCTGGGGCGCTTCCTACGCCTCTCCCATCATCGCCTCCCTCCACAACGCCCCGCGCCTCCTCGTCTTCGCCGGAGGCGAAAGCGATCCCGCCACCGGTGGCCTCCTCTGCCTCGATCCCGATTCCGGCGAAACACTCGACCGCTTCCCCTGGCGCGCCGACAAATTCGAATCCGTCAACGCTTCCACTCCCGTCCTCCTGCCAAACAACCGCGTCTACATCTCCGAATGCTACCAAAAGGGCGGCGTGCTCCTCGAATACGACAAATCCTTCAAATCCTCCGTCGTCTGGAAAGCCCCGGATTTCGGCATGCACTGGATGACCCCAATCCTCATCGACGGCACCCTCTACGGTTTCCGCGGACGCAACGAACCCGATGCCCTCCTCGCCGCCTACGACGCCGCCACCGGGACCGAATACTGGCGCGAAGACCTCTCATGGCGCAAGGTGATCGACGGTCGAAATTTCGGCTGGGGCTTCTTCCGCGGTTCCCTCCTCCAAACCCCGCAATTCGTGATCGCCCTTGGAGAATTCGGCACCCTCGCCGTCTTCGAACTCTCTCCCGAAGGCCTCAATACCCCCTTCCAAACCGACCTCTTCTTCGCCCGCGAAGCCTGGACCCTGCCCGTGCTCCACAAAGGCCTCCTCTACGTCTGCCAAAACACCCCCGACGTCATTTCCAAGGCCCCCCCGCGCCTGCTCTGCTACTCCCTCCGCCCCGCCAACGATTAATTTCTGTTCATTCCCCGCTTTCCATCTATCTATACACCAAGCCATGCCCTCCGACCGCGAACTCGGCCAACTCCTCATGACCGGCGTCCCCGGACCCGAACTCGATTCCGAGACCGCCGCCCGCTTCCGCGCCCTCCAGCCCGGCGCCTTCATCCTCTTCAGCCGCAATATCAAGAGCCCGGAACAACTCCGGAAACTCATCGACGACCTCCGCGACCTCTCAGAGATCGAACCCATCATCACCATCGATCAGGAAGGCGGCCGCGTCTCCCGCCTCCGCGAAATCGGTCACGAACCCCCCAACGCCCAACAGTTTCGCGACAAAAACGACCTCAAGCTCATCAAGCAACACGGGAAACTCACCGGCCAACTCCTGCGCCTCTTCGGATTCAATCTCGACCTCTGTCCCGTCCTCGATATCTCCTTCGACGATGACGCCGATAATTCCCTCAAGGGCCGCTGCTACGGCGCCACCCCAAATGAAGTCATCGAAAAAGCCGCTACCTTTAACATCGCCCTGCGCAAGACCGGTGTCCTCTCCTGCGGAAAACACTTCCCCGGATACACTTTCGCCCAAGTCGACGCCCACCACGAACTCCCCGTCATCGAACGCTCCCTCGACGAACTCGAATCGGCCGAACTCCTCCCCTTCCGCGCCGTCCTCCCCGACTGCGACTCCGTGATGATCGGCCACGCTTGGTATCCGTGCTTCGATCCCGATAAACGATGGCCCTCGTCCCTCTCGGAAAACATCATCACCCGGTTTCTCCGCAATCAACTCGATTACCGCGGCCTCATCATGACCGATGATCTCGACATGGGCGCCATCCTCAACGAAGTCGGCTTCGAAGACACCATCAAAACCGCCATCACCGCCGGCAACGATGTCGCCATGATCTGTCACCGCATCGATATGGTCGAAGACGCCAAGAAAACCCTCGCCTCCCTCCCCGACACCACCATCTTCCGCGCCCTCGAGTCAATCGACCGAACCAAGAACAAGCTCCACAAACCCTCCCCCTTCTCCCTCGAAGCCTTCGAGGACATCAACAACCAAATCTGGGACCTCCGCGTCGCCACCCTCGGAGAAGAAGAAGCCAAACTCCGCAGCCCCGAAGACGGTAAACGATCCCCTGTCGAACTTTACTAATGCTTCCCCAAATTCTTAATTACTGATTATTAATCCCTAATTCGAATTCCCTATTCGTTCCCCTCATGCTCCCCGACGTCGAAACGCTCATAAAACTCCAGGACCGCGACCAATCCGTCCTCCGCATCAAGGCCATCCTCAAACGCATCCCCCAAGATAAGGAAAAAGCCAACTCGCGCCTCGACAACGACCTGGCCGCCGTCGATACCGCCAAAACCACTCTTCAAGAAAACGAAGTCGCCATCAAGAACGTCGAAATCGAAGTCGAATCCAAACGCGACCAGATCACCAAGTTCAAAAACCAACAGCTCGAGACGAAAAAGAACGACGCCTACCAGGCCCTCGGTCACGAGATCGAACGCTTCACCAACGACATCAGCGACCTCGAAACCAAGGAACTCGAGCTCATGGAAGTCGCCGATACCCTGAAAGCCAACCTCGCCGCAGCCCAGGAAAGCCTCGACGCCACCCAGACCCTCGTCGATGAAGAACTCGCCGGCCTCAAGGAACGCGAACAAACCGCCAACGATCAACTCGCCGCCTTCGAAGAAGAACGCGGAGAAATCGCCTCGTCCGTCGACGAAGACACCCTCGACCTCTACGAACGCATCCTCGCCAGCAAAGGAGACGTCGCCGTGGTCCCCCTCGCCGATGGCAAGTGTGGCGGCTGTCACATGAAAGTCACCACTTCCACGGAACTACACGTTAAAGCCGACAAAGAGATTACCCTCTGCGAGCTGTGCTCGCGCATCCTCTACCTTCCAGAGGACTAATTGTGCCGTTCACGTCCGCGAATGGTCCCCATCACGACGAGCAAGCCACCCGCCCCCGCCATCAGCAGCGACGCTCGCCACGTCCGCGGTCGATACCACATTCGCACCGCATACTCTCCTGCTTCCGGCACATACACCCCGCGAAAAGCCGCGTTCACCCGCAACACCTCCGCCTCTACACCGTTCACGGTCGCCCGCCAATCCCGGTGATACGCATCGCTCACGACCAACACCCCGGGACCCCGCGCCAAATATCGAAACGATAACTCGTTGGGCTCCAATTCAAACTCCAGGAGCTCATCCTCCCCCCCCTCCTCCACACCCTCACTCTTCCCCGCGGGCTCACGATCCAAAAACACCCGCCCAAAAAGCGCCTCCCGCCGCATCGACGGCAATCGCTCAATGACCGCCTCCCGGTCCGCGTCCACTTCAAAATCCGGAACCCGGAACACGCGCTCCTTCGCTCCTTCGTTCTCCCAAATCGTCAGGTTGCCCGCCTCCGATTCGAAGACAGCGTCCAACCGCACCGTCTCCATATTCGGAAGGCGGTAAATCATCGTGCCTTTCCCCTCCGTGCGGGGCTCATAATAGGCTACCGTTTCCCCTTTCGGCCCCTCCGACGGCGGCTCATACCACACTCGAAGGGTCACCACTTCCCCGGCTTCCACGTCGAGAGCTTCCTCAAAAACAAAAGGATGAAACGCTCGATCCGCCACCCGGTCCGCCCGCTCTCGAATCGATCCCAACAAGCCCCCCCCGCCGTCCCGCACTTCCAGCATGAGCACGCCCGGACTCGATTCATGATCATCACTCAAATACAAGTCAACTCGACCCAACCCACCCTCGGGAATGGCCAACTCCTGCTCGATCACTTCGCCCACCCGAAGTCGCTTCCGCCCCCGGGGCTCACCCGGCACCCAGTTCTGCTCCCAAACCTCTCCCGGATAAGCTCCCCGCGCCGGATAATATCGAATCGCACAAAATTCGTGCCACGGACGCAACTGCTCCATATATCCGAACACCGTTCCCTCCCTCCCAAGGGTGTGGTCCCCGGCGAACCAAAAAGGTCGCGCTCCCGGATCGATACACGAATCCATAAACCGCGCCCCCCAATACATCACAAGACAATCCATTACATTGATGCTCGATAAATACTGCGGAAGCCCGAAGTTGGGGCCCGGCGCCCCCTCCACGGCAAAGTGCCGATACCGCCCGCCCTCTTGCCCCTCCCGCAATACGTCCACATAGGCCGCCGTCGCCAGCGGATCAAAACGACGCGGCAGAGATTTTTCCGCCCTGGCGTTCACCGAAAGGGTCAACCACCCCCCCGCCAACAACACCGCTCCGTAAACCACCGCCCGTGCCGGAATCCCCTCCGGAATCCATCGCGAAAACCGATCCGCCACCCCAACCACGAGACTGAATCCCACAAACAACCCCGCCGCCCACCACCCCAATGGTCCATAGGTCTCTATCTCATACCCAAACGGCGCCATCGCCACCGCCTGAAAAATCAAGCCAAACACTGCCACCGATATCGCACCCGCCGACGACACCCGAAGCATCCGAAAAAGGAATAAACACGCCGCCGGCAACAAGGTCCAAATAAGGCCCCCGGTCAAAAAGACCCTCACGTGTTCCGTTTCTTCACTCTCCGCGCCAGCCGCTGCCGCATCTCCCATCGGAATGCGATAACTCCATAACGCCATTACCAATATTGCCGCCACCCAGGCCGCGAAAATTCCACACCAAAATCCCGTCGACTGCCGCCACAACCACCGGAACAAAAACGGAGTCGCCACCGCAATAAAGAACACTGCCACGGGCGTGGCATACCGCGTCCACGCCGCCATCGAAAACAGCGGCAACTTCCCCAGGTACGACACCGGCGGAATCCCCAGCACCTTCAACATGATAAAAATCGCCAACACCGCCATCAACGCCAACACCCCGCGATTGCCCTCACGCAACGCCGGCCGATAAATCGCAAGCCCGATCAAACCGCCCACCGCGAGAAAAAGCGGTACCCCTGAAAACCACCCCGGATACATGTCCCATAGCCACCCCTCCACCGAATCAAAGGGATTCTCAAACAAACGACCCGCCAGCCAAGGAAATACCAAACCCCCCGCCCACCGCAGCGACCACGCCGACATCCCCATATCCGGCGCTACGTCCCGCGATGAGAAAGACTCTCCGAAAGCATGATCCGCAAAGTTCAACCAGTGCGGTGCCGACATCAATACCCCCGCCAATATCCCGGGAAACAACACCCATACCCCCTTCCAAAAACCCCCTCGTCCTCCCCACAATCGCAGCGGCAAAAAAATCGCCAGCACAGATATCAACACCAAGATCGTCGAAGCCTGTCCGCCCGTCACTAAAGTGTAGAGCCCTGCTCCCAACACCGCATGCCGCCAGCGCCAATTCGGCTCCCGCAAGGCCCGTTCAATTCCATAAAATAACAAAGGAATCCCCGCACAGGTCAGCACCACCTCTCTCAGGAGCAAAAACAACGCAAAATACGACGACGTCACAATCACCACCCCGGCGAGGAATCCCTCGATCCGATTGGCGCCTAAAACCCGCGCCCACAAATACACGAACCACCCACACAGCCACCAAGTTGCCAAAAATACCCAGTCCCAGTACGCCGCCGGCAAGATAAGCATCGCCAACTTCGTCGGATGCACCGCCGCACTCAACCCGTTCTGCAATAGCGGCTGCCCCAACCCATTGTACGGATTCCACAACGGCACTCCTCCCCCCTGATATACGGAGACCGCGTAAGCGTCCCACGTAAAACTGCTCATCATGCCCCCGCCCGGATCAATGGAGAGCCGCGCATCGGGCTGCGGCGCCGTCGGCCCCTGTTCCGGATGCAATTCCAACTCGGCCCGCTCCACCAAGGGCATCACCGTCCGCCCCCCCCAAAAAACCGGCGCATACAACGCCAAAACCACCCCCGCCAAAGCCACCCCGGGCCACCATCTCGCCAAACATTCCTGCCCCTTCGTGCCCATTCGTGATTTCCCCAAAATTCTCAACACCCCGCTCCCTCAGGCGCGCCCCTTCTCCTCATGATAATCCATCTCCGTGTTCACTTTCCAAATCGCTTCCTTGTCTTCCTTGCCCTCCGCAATCCCATCCACCGCCACCATCGCCGTCAACATCGAATGATCCGCATTATTATACTTGTGCATCCCGTTTCGGCCCAACAAATACAAATTCTCGATCCCGTTGGTAAATGAGCTGATCTCATCAAACCGATCATAACTTCCAAAGTAAGCGGGATAGGTCTTGGGCATTCGGATGATGGTGTGATCCAATACGTCACCACCCTCAATCATCCCGATCTTCTCCAGCTCCCCCACCGCAAATGCCATAAACTCCTCGTCCCCCTTTTCCCACAGAGCATCACCCTCATTGCAAAAATATTCCATCCCCAGCCAAATCGTCTCCGCATCCTTCACCATGTAAGGACTCCAGTTGTTGAATATCTGGAGCCGCCCCACTTTCACATCCCGCTCCTGCACATAAATCCAATTGTCCCTGACCTCAACACCCTTCCCATCCGGAAACGACACCTTCTTCAGAAGAACACCGACCGTTATAAAATCCCGATACTCCAAGCCCCCCGCCACCTCCTTGACCGCGCCCGGCACCGCTTCCCCCATGCTCGCAATCAAATCACACACCGGCATCGTCGAAAACAGGTAATCCCCCTCGTGCCGCGTCTCCACCCCCGTCTCCGCATCCGTCACCCTCAATGCCGTCACCCGCCCCGCATCCCACTCAATCCCCGTCGCCGCCTGGCCCATCCGAATCTCACCCCCCAACTCCTTCACCCGCTCAGCCACATACTCCCACATCTGCCCCGGCCCCAGTTTCGGATACAAAAATTGGCCAATTAACGATGTCTCCGTCCCCTTCTGCCCAATCGACGCATCCCTCTTCCACGAAAACATCGACTTCAACGCATGCGACACCGCCTTCGTAATCGATAATCCCTTGATCCGCTGCGCCCCCCATTCCGCCGAAATCTCCCGGCAAGGCACCCCCCATACCTTCTCCGTGTAATCCTCAAAAAACGTCTCATAGAGCTCCCGCCCAAAACGATTCACGATAAAGTCCTCCAACGATCGCTCCGGACTCACCGGGCGCAATCGCGCCCACAAATAACTGAAGCCAATCTTCGCCATCGGTATCAACCCCAGGTTCCGAATCGTCTCTCCACTCAAGCTGATCGGATAACTGTATAACTTCCGCCCATACAAAATCCGTGACAACCGGCTCCGCACTAGCATCACGCGGTCCGTTTCCGTCGCATCCGGCCCCGCCTCCGGCGCCTCCATCTCACGCGTCTTCCCCTGATAAGCCAGATGCGCACCACCCACCCCGCCCTCAATCGGCAACATCTCACACCACCAGTCCATCACTCGATCCGATTTCGAAAAAAAGCGATGCCCCCCAATGTCAATCCGGTTCCCCTTGTAATTCACCGTCTTCGATATCCCCCCGATATCCTGCGACATCTCAAACACCACCGGCACCACATCCGTCCGCGTCAGCAATTCATAAGCCGCCGTCAATCCCGCCGGCCCCGCCCCTACGATCAAGGCCCGCTTTTTCCTCTGTTCCAATTCAGCCATCAACCAAGCCCCCCACTAAGCCCCGATCACCGGAAATGAAAAGATCGAATCCCATATTTTTCACCTGCGCCACTCCCACCGTACCCATCAATAGCGCCGTCCCGAAGAAATCTCGCCGGTCTCTCCCATCCGTCTAAGAACGAAGAGACATCTCCCTTTTCTTAAATCCCGCGCCCCAAGATCAATCTCCCCCACCTCACCCGATAATTGGGTCCAGCGTCACGCTAAAATTGGGTCCAGCGTCACGCCAAAATTGGGTCCAGCGTCACGCCAAAATTGGGTCCAGCGTCACGCTGGTACACCCACTAGGAATCGAACCTAGATCTACGGTTCCGGAAACCGTTGTTCTATCCGTTGAACTATGGGTGCTCCTCGGGTAACCGGCCCAAAAAGTGCCCCTTTACACCCCACCCCGCAAGCAATATCGTTCCCGGCCCCCTGACTCCGCAAACAGCTAATCGCGAACCGCTAAAAGCTAAGAGTGAAACTCGTCATCAAATTCGGCTCCGGCATCCTTACCAACGACGAAGGAACCGCCCCCAATCCCGCCCAGTTCACCAAACTGGTCGACGCCGTCGCCGCTCTCAAAAAAGCCGGCCACCAACCCATCGTTGTCTCAAGTGGCGCCGTCGGCGCCGGCCTCATGGCCTTCGGCATGGAAGATCGCCCCTCCCAAACCGCGCAACTCCAAGCCTGCGCCGCCGTCGGTCAAACCCGCCTCATGCACCTCTACGAAACCCGATTCCGCGATCACGACCTCACCGTCGCACAACTCCTCCTCACCAACGAAGACTTCAATCACGACGCCCGACGCCAAAACGTCGCCAATACCCTCTCCGCCCTCCTCGACCACAACAACGTTGTTCCCATTATCAACGAAAACGACTCCGTCGCCGTCGAGGAACTTAAAGTCGGCGACAATGATGTCCTCTCCGCCCACGTCGCCATCCTCTCCCAGGCCACCCGCCTCGTCATCCTCACCAGCGTAGACGGCCTCATCAAACCCGGTACCGAAAACGAAATCGTCACCCAAGTCGACTCCGTCGACGACGTCCTCCACTTCGCCGACAACACGATCGGCAAACATTCCACCGGCGGCATGGCCTCTAAACTTCAGGCGGTAAAAATCGCGGTCAACGCCGGGATCGAAACCCTCATCGCCAACGGCCACAACGCCACTCAACTCCCCGACCTCATCAACGGCCAAGGCCACGCCACCCGCTTCCTCCCCAACGCCAACGAACTCCCTGCTTCCTGACCGATCGACCGACCGACTCCCATGGACATCCAATCCGAAATCCAGAAAATGGGCCAACAGGCACGCGCCGCCGCCCTCGCGCTCAACAAACTCACCACCGAGCAAAAAAACGCCATCCTCGAGGCCATGGCCGATGAACTCCTCGCCCGCGAGTCCGGAATCATCGCCGCTAATGAGAAAGACATCGCCGCCGCCGAAGAAAACCAACTCACTCCCGCCATGATCGACCGCCTCCGGCTCAACCCGGAACGCGTCGCCGCGATCGCCAACGGCATCCGCCAGGTCGCGACCCTTCCCGATCCCGTGGGCGAAACCCTCGCCGACTGGACCCGTCCCAATGGCCTCCACATCCAAAAAATCCGCGTCCCCATCGGCGTCATCGGCATCATCTTCGAATCACGCCCCAATGTCACCTCCGACGCCGCTGTCCTCTGCTTCAAAACCGGCAACGCCACCATCCTTCGCGGTGGCAAAGAAGCCATCCACTCCAATATCGCCATCGCTGATGCCCTCCTCGCCGGCGGCGCAAAACAAGGCCTCCCCGATCACGCCATCCAACTCATCCCCTTCACCGATCGAGAATCTGTCCAGTTCATGGCCGAGATGGATCAATACCTCGACCTTATCATTCCCCGTGGCGGGAAAGGCCTCATCGAAACCGTCGTCTCCCTCGCCCGTATGCCCGTCATCAAACACTACGACGGCATCTGCCACGTCTACGTCGATAAAGACGCCGACCTTGCCCTCGCCAAAAACATTGTCTACGACGCCAAAACCCAGAAGCCTTCCGTCTGCAACGCCCTCGAAACGCTCCTCATCCACGAAGAGGTCGCCGAAGCCTTCCTCAACGACACCGCCCCCGCCCTCCTCGAAGCCGGCGTCGAACTCCGCGCCGACGATTCTTCCGCAACGATCATCGGCTCCAATCAAGTCACCGCCGCCACCGACACAGACTGGACCACCGAATACCTCGAACTCATCCTCGCCGTCAAAGTCGTCGCCTCGCTCGACGACGCCATCGATCACATCAACACCTACGGCTCCCGCCACACGGAAACGATCGTCACCACAAACGAAGACGCCGCCAATCGCTTCCTCGCCGAAATCGACTCCGCCTGCATCTTCCACAACGCATCCACCCGCTTCTCCGATGGAGAAGAATTCGGCTTCGGCGCCGAGATCGGCATCTCCACCGACAAGCTCCACGCCCGCGGCCCCATGGCCCTCCCCGAACTCACCTCCTACAAATACCTCATCCACGGCAACGGCCAACTCAAAGGCCAAGCCCTCGCGTGAACACAAACGTTCATGTCGCACCGGGTAGCAATGGCCCGGACAACCCCTTCCATTCGGAAGACCTATTTAATGAACCGAATCGTCATCGGATAACGATAAGCTTCCCCATTGCTCGCCTTGATCGCCGCCATAATCACAAACACGATGTGCAATACGAACAACACTAGGAGAGCAGGAATCCCAACAATCATCAGTATTACCGTGGCGCACAGAAAGAAAGCGACCATATAGTAGATGAAAAACGAAATATTGAAGTTGACCGCTTCTTTCCCCTGATCGTCCACGAACGGCATCGTGTCCTTTTTGATCAGCCACAAGATCAACGGACCGGCAATCATTCCAATCCCCGTAAAGTATGCCGTAAAAGACAACAGATGTGTCAGCATCGCCATCGTCTTCTCATCACTACTCGGGCTTCCCGGCGCAGATACCGCGTCTCCCTGCGGCTCCGGCGCCGCCGGCGTCTCGTTCGATTCCTCCTCACTCATACCCAACACCCTACCGATTCCCCCTACCCCCAGTCAAAACCATTCCCCCGCTCCCCAGCGCCCGCCACTTCCCGATTCGGCTACTCCCCCGGGACTCCCTCTCCGCTGGCGGAAAGGGTCGGGGTGAGGTGCTTGCCTTCCCCAACGAGCACAACGAACCAACACCGCAATTCCAACCTCACTTCAACATCCGCAGCGCATCCGGCAACCAAGGATAACGAAACCGCTTCCCCTGGTTCGCCTGCGTCGCCGCAAAAATCGCCAACCCCACATCCGCCAATAGCAACAGCTTCATCAAATAAGGCCCCACCCCCGGCACCACCCAGAAAATCATCCCAATCACCGTCACTACGACCTGGAAATTCACCGCCTCCTTCCCCTGGTCATCCACAAATTCATGATCCTCCCGCTTGAACAACCAGATAAATAACGGCCCTATCAAACACACCACAGGCTGACTCGATCCCGTCTTCAACATTAACAACCCCAAAATCGCCGATAAATGAACCAACGTCGCCCATAACTTCGCGTCAGAAGTGATCTCTCCATCCCCTTCCTCCTCATCTTCCCCGTCCTCTTCCCCGCCCTCAACCTCGCCCTCCGTTTCCTCCCCTCCGCTGTCATCGCCCTTCCTCTCCTCTAAAGATTCCGCCTCTTCTTCCCCGGTGTTCTCCTCAACATCACTATTCTCCACGCCCTCAATCTCCAAGTTCGGAGCCGGAATGTCCTCCATGCTTCCGTCTTTCCCCTCCTGGCGTTCACTCTCATCCCTTTCACTCACCGCCAAAACCCTACCAGTCGCCTATTTCCAAGGCCACCCAAAATATCTCTCTGCTCCCTCCGTTACCTCCTGTTCAAACAAATCAAACCGCCGCCCCCAATCGAATCGTCACCTCAAAGCCCCCCTCCTCCCGATTCCGCGCCTCCACCGTCCCACGACAGGCCTCAACACAACTCTTCACAATCGCCAAACCCAATCCCACTCCCCCCACCTCGCGCACCCGCGCCAAATCAGGCCGAAAAAACGGCTCAAATACCTGGCTCAAGGCCTCCTCCGGAACCCCCGGGCCGCAATCCGACACCGAAATCGCACACCGCTCCCCATCTCGGCGGCTCGCCACGGTAATCGGCCCCGCCGAACTCGCATGCTTCACCGCATTCCGCACCAGATTCGCCAACGATCGCTCCAACAACCTCTCATCCGCCAACACCGCCGCCCCCTCGTCCACCTCCCGCTTCACTTCCACCCCGCCGCCCGCTTCCCGCTCCACCACCCCCGCGACCACCTCACTCACCCGCACCGGTTCCAACAATATCTCACGCTCCTCCAACGACGCCTTCGAAAAGGACAGCAACTCCTGCACCATGTCCGACATATGCTCCAAGTCCTCCTCAATATCACGCACGTATTCCTCCTGCTCACCCGTCGCCTTGCGCTGCACCACCGCCAACGCCATCTGCATCCGCGCAATCGGCGAACACAACTCGTGCGCGATATCACCAAGAAACCGCTTCTGCCCCGTGACATACCCTTTCAATCGATCCGCCATCCCATCCACCGCCTCCCCCAACACCCCAAACTCATCCCGCCGCTTGATCCCCGTCCGCACATCAAAGTCCCCCCGCGCAATCCGCTCCGTCGCCGCAGTCAATTTGCGCACCGACCCCGTCATCCCTCGCACCATCGGCAACCAAAACAAGGTGCATAAACCCATCACCGCCGCCCCCGTCACTAACAACGGCTTCATGTCCAAAAACAATCCCCCCTTCAAGAGCGAATCCGATTGCACGACCAAAATCCCCGTCCGCGGCGGCTGCGCTTGCGGAGGCCGAAAAGTCGTCCGCACCCCGGCCCAATAAGCGGTCGGATTCGAAGTCCGCTCCAAAAACAAGGGATCCGCCGGCCGTATCCCCGT
>JBCCIR010000060.1:0-29967 GCA_039028175.1 Verrucomicrobiota bacterium | reverse complement strand
GCCGAGGACTCGAGTATTCTGGGGGGAGCTTTGGGGGGAGAATGAGCTGGGACGGGCAGGCGGCACGGATATTAAATACTTTGTATTTACAATATACTGTCGATGGCTTCGGGGTGACCAGCAAAAAAGTCAGATATGAAGATTTTTTTGGGGGTGGTTGGAAGGGGCTTTTCAAGGGGGCGAAGAGTCCGTAGGGTGGGGCATCCCGAGAGGAGCGATTGGTTCCGTGGGGTTGTGTGAGATGAAGGGATTTATCAATTTTTTGATCTTTGCCGGGGGGATGGCGGCGATTTTGTATTTTGCGTGGCCTTACTTGAAGCCTCGTTGGGAGGAGTTGCGGCCTCAGGTGGAGGAGTTTTTGGCCGAGCGATTTGGAGAGAAGGGCGCCGATGGGTCGGAGGAGGCGCCCGGGAGCGCGGCCTCGCCTGTGCGTGAAGTTGTTCTCGATGCGCCGGACGCGCCGGCGGACATGCCTCCGCCGGCACCGGAGCCGACGACTTCGGAGATTGATCAGATGGTGGAGGAGCTTTACCCGGCCCCCGACATCAAGCCGTTGTTGGCATTGGTGGGGAATTGGGAGGCGATTCCCGCGAGGGTATTTCCACGGGAAGTGACGATTCGTGTTCCCGTTCGATTGGCGTTGGTATCGGCGCCGGGGGTGGGCGGAAGCGAGATGGGAGCGGGTGAAGTGTTAGTGGCGGTTTCGAGCTCGGGTCGGGAGCTGGAGGTGGCGCCGACGCCGGATGCCACGGTGAGAGGGAGAGTGTCCGTGGACGAGACGGATTTCAAGGAACGATTGGAGGGGGTTTACGACGATTTCGTCGAGAAGAGGATGAAGGAGGTGATGGCGCAGCGAGAGGCGGAGAGGGCCCGGATCGAGGAGTCTCGTCGTGAAGCCAAGGGGTCGGGGCAGGCGTGGGTGCCGGGGACGGGATACACTGACGGATCGGGGTCGGAGTTTTCCGCGATGAAATTGAGTATATCGCGTGGGGAGGCCGGCGACCGCAGTTTGGAGGAGGCGAAGGGCTGGCGTTGGATTGGTCCCGATTGGGTTAAGGGCAAGCAGTATGAATCGGGAATGGTTCGGTTTGAGACGGAAACGATATTCGGAGTTTTTCGCAATGAGCTGAAGGCATTGCATGAGAACGGCAGGGTGGTGCGCTGGGTCTACCCGGCGACGAACGAGCCGCTTCAGTACTGAGAAAAGGCAGGATGGGTTTAGAGCGATGATTGAGAGGAGTCGAGTGATGATAACGAGAGCAATGGGAGGTGAGTTGGCAGGGGTGCTTGTCTTGGTTGGGTTGTTTGCGGGGATGGCAAGCGGGGAAGAGCCCGTGGTGCCGGAGGGAGCGGAAGTGCGGCAGCTGGCGGAAGGATTTACTTTTACCGAGGGGCCGGCGAAGGGGGTGGATGGCCGGATCTATTTCAATGATATTCCGAATGAGCGGACCCACGTTTATGATCCGACGACGGGAACCACGGAGATTTTTCGGGAGGATACGGGAAGAGCCAACGGGCTGATGTTCGATGTCGAAGGTGCCTTGTTTGCCTGCGAGGGCGGGGCGCGGCGGGTGACCCGGCAGATGGGAGACGACATTACCGTCGTTGCGGAGGCATACGATGGCAAGAGGTTGAACAGCCCCAACGATCTCGTGCTGGATGAAGCCGGCGGGCTTTACTTCACCGATCCGCGGTATGGGCGGGACCGATCGGACATGGAGATCGAGCTTGAGTCGGTGTATTACGTGGATCGGGAGGGAAGAGTGAGCTTGGCCACAGACGATGTGGTGAAGCCCAACGGGATTATTTTTTCGCGGGACTTCGATTTGTTATACATTGCGGATCCGGGCGCGGAGACCATTTGGGTTTTTGATGTAACCGGTCCGGGTGAAATTGCGAACAAGCGAAAGTTTGCCGGTGTGGGAAGTGATGGAATGACGATAGACGAACGGGGGAATGTTTATTGCACCTGGAAAGGGGAGGTTTGGATATTCTCACCTGAGGGTGATGAAGTGGCCCGAATCGAGTGTCCGGAGGGGCCGGCGAACTGTACTTTTGGTGGCCCTGACGGGAAGACGCTGTATATCACGGCGCGGAAGGGATTTTATGCGATCGATTTGAATGTTGCGGGCGGGCAGGCTATTGCGACGCTCGGAGTGGGGGAGGATTAGGAGAGGAGCGGGTGCGCTTCCCGTTGAGGAGGGTGCCGAGCCAGGTGTATCGGACGACGCGATCGTAGACGAGGAGGAGAAGTGCCGTGACGGCGAGGGACACCAGAGTGAATTTCACGAAGGCGTGGAGGTTGAGTGGTTTGACGAGGGCTTGGCAGAGGAAGATGAGGGGCAAGTGGGCGATGTAGAGCCAGTAAGCGGCATCGGAGAGGTATCGAATGATTTTGTTTTCCTGGCGACAGATTTTCCGGAACAGGCCGATGAGGCCTACTATCATCAGCCAGGCATAGAGGGCCTGCATTAGAACGGCAAGAGGACGGACCAATGGCTGGGGAATCGTCCCTGCGATCCAGTCTGCGCCCGGTTCGTAGGTGAAGGCCATTCCGAGGGGATATACGATGAAGAGGGCGATCGGCAACATGAGCCACCAACCGCGGCTGAGGCGTCCGTGTTTGTCGTCGCAATCGAAGTAGAGGGCCCCGAAGAAGAAAAAGACCGCGTAGAGTATGACAATATGGGGGAGCGGGAACAGGGTTGGTGAGGTATCGGGCCCGAAGGTGGGTATCTGGAGGCCGTGAAACCATTGGGGGATGAGTGTGAGCGGGACGATCCAAAGGAGCGCGAGGGGCGTGAGGAAGAGCCAGCGTGGCGGGCCATTCCAAGAGAGCAGATCGGCGATGAGCGCGTAGGCGAGGAACGGGATGATGAGGATGCAAAGGAACCAGAGGAACCAGAGGTGACCGAAGAGTTGCGGTTCATGAAAGCCACGCCATTCCGCTAGGGAAAGGTAAGCGGCGGAGACACGATCAAGGAAGGGAGCATCCGGGTTCGCTTCGGGACTTGCGAGTTGATTCTTTCGTTTCCCGCCGGCGTTTCTCAGGAGTTCGGCGGTTTCCCTGCGACGTTCCTGGATGGAGTCTTTGATTACCGTGAGCCCGAGCATTCGCGCCACCCAGTCGAGTGTTTCCTGGTCGGCGCGGACGTTGTCGAGGGGCGTGGATTGATATTGATTCACGGAGTTGGGATCGGCCCCATTTTCCAGGAGTAAGGCCACGGTTTCGGGGTGAGCGCCAAATGCCGCGTGACTGAGCGGAGTGGAGCGATCGTTGCTGGTGCCGTTGACATCAGCGCCGGCCTTTATTAGGAGGCGCGCGGCATCGGTGCTGCCGTTGAGGGCGGCCCAATTGAGCGCAGGAATTTGGAAGCGAGGGTCTGGTTGATTGATATCGGCCTGGGCGGCGAGGTGTTTCCGTAGAGCGGCAACATCGTTGTTCTTGGCGGCCGCCCAGATGTTGTTTTTCTCGGGCTGCGAATGTTTCCTGGACTCCTCGAGAGACGTGTGTCCGGCGATGACGGCGAGAATGAAGAGATTGACGGGTACGAGGAAGACGAGCAGCGGCACGAGGATGCGGATGGCGCGTTGTTTCGCGAGGGAGCGGATGCCGCGTTTCCGCCAAAGCATGGCGGTGAAGAAGCCGCTGATCATGAAGAAGAGTGGCATGCGGAACCCGTGAATGGCGGAGAAGACGACGTCAAAGAATCCGTGGTTGCTTTCGTCGTAGACGGGCCAGAATGGGAAGGTGACGTATGACAAGGCCGCGTGCAGCCCGATGCCGAGGAGCATGGCTCCTGCGCGGAGGGCGTCAAGATCGTGCCGGCGGTCGGGGAACGGCCGCGTCAGCTCGGAATCTGTGTTGGCCATTTATTTTTTTCCCTGAAGCTTGGCCCAGGTATCCCGAAGGGTGACGGTGCGATTAAAGACTGGTTTTTCGGGTGTGTGGTCCATGCTATCCGCACAAAAGTAGCCGAGTCGTTCAAATTGAAAGCGATCACCGGGGGTTGCTTCTCTCAACGCGGGTTCGAGTTTGGCCGTTGGCAGGGATTTGAGGGATTCGGGATTGAGGAAGTCGAGGAATGTTTTTCCTTCATCGGCGCCCTCGGAATCGGGATTTTCGACGGAGAAAAGGCGATCGTAGAGGCGGACTTCAGCATCGAGGGCGTGTTGAGCGGAGACCCAGTGAAGGGTGGCTTTGACCTTGCGTCCATCCGGAGAATCGCCTCCGCGGGTGGCCGGATCATAGGTGCAGCGAAGCTCGGTAATGTTGCCCTGGCTATCTTTGACGACATCGGTGCAAGTGATGTAGTAGGCGTAGCGAAGGCGAACTTCGCGTCCCGGGGCGAGGCGGAAGAATTTTTTGGGCGGTTCTTCCATGAAGTCCTCCCGTTCGATGTAGAGTTCGCGAGAGAAGGGTACTTTTCGCGTGCCTGCGGATTCGTCTTCGGGGTTATTGACGGCGTCCAGTTCCTCCGATTGATCTTCGGGGTAGTTCTCGATGATCACTTTCACCGGATTCAGGACGGCCATGACTCGAGGAGCTGATTTGTTCAGGTGTTCACGCACGGCGAATTCGAGGAGGGCGACGTCGGTGGTGGATTTGAACTTGGTGACACCGACGGTGTGGCAGAAATTGCGAATGGCTTCGGGGGGGTAGCCCCGGCGGCGAATTCCCGAGATGGTGGGCATGCGGGGATCGTCCCACCCGGAGACTCGTTTTTCCTGCACGAGTTGGAGGAGCTTGCGCTTGCTCATGATCGTGTAGTTGAGGTTCAGCCGGGCGAATTCATACTGTCTCGGACGGGAAGGGACGGGAAGGGTTTCGATGAACCAGTCGTAGAGGGGGCGATGGTTCTCGAATTCGAGTGTGCAGATGGAATGGGTGATGTGTTCGAGCGCGTCCGACTGTCCGTGTGTGAAATCGTAGGACGGGTAGATGCACCACTTGTCACCGGTTCGGTGATGTGCGGTATGGAGGATGCGATACATGACGGGGTCACGCATATTCAAGTTGGGATGAGCCATATCGATCTTCGCACGCAGAACCCTTTCGCCGTCGGCGAATTTCCCCGCTTTCATCTGTTCGAAGAGTCCGAGATTCTCATCGATGGTGCGATTGCGGTAGGGGCTATCGGTGCCGGGCTCCGTGAGCGTGCCGCGATGAGCGCGCATCTCGTCCGCGGAGAGATCGTCGACGTAGGCTTTGCTTTCTTTGATGAGATAGAGGGCCCACTCATAGAGTTGGTTGAAGTAATCGGAAGCGTAGAATTCGTGTTTGCCCCAATCAAAGCCGAGCCAACGGATATCCTCTTTGATGGAATCGACGTATTCTGTGTCTTCCTTTGTGGGGTTCGTATCGTCGAAGCGGAGGTGAGTGCGCCCGTTGTTCTCTGCGGCGACGCCGAAATTAAGGCAGATGGATTTGGCATGCCCAATGTGAAGATAGCCGTTGGGCTCTGGCGGGAACCGCGTGATGACCGCACCGTCGTGAGTATTCTCGGCGATATCTTTAGCGATGATCTCTCTGATGAAATCGTTGCGGGAATCGTTGTCGCTCATAGAAGAGGTGAATTAATCATGATTGGGCGTGGAAGGCACGGAGGATTTTTCCGGTTCGCCCCCTTCGCCGGGGAGGTTACGGCGGGCGCCGTTCGTGAATTGGTCGGGCGATTCAGCTCTCGTGAACTCGATAAGAGTAGGGGTAGGGACGCACCTGCTGAATCACGGTATTTCGGGGGGAGCCCAGTTCGATCAGTTTTCGTCTCAGGTGGGCGACCCCTTTGGCAACGTCTTCCACCTGGGTGTAGACGATGATGTAGTTTACCCGCCAGTCGTCGTTGTATGAGGAGCCGAAATTCTTGACGCGACCGAGCTTTGCCTCTGCGAGCGAAGCTTCAATAGGAATGGTGTATTTCTTTTTGGCCTCTTCAGGGAGCAGGTCTTCGAAGATATAAACTTCGAGATCGGCAGGCCCTTCGATTGCCGGGGGCGGTCCGCCGGACTGTGAGGATTCTTGTGATTCCTCGTCGGTGTCTTTTCCGCAGCCGACGAGGCAAACTGTAACCGTGGCGGCGATGGTGACGAATAGAGAGGGGCGGCGTTTCATGTGAGTGTTAGAACGTTACGCCAGGGGTTGTCGCCAGGCAAGGGGCTGTTTGTTGTCGGGGTTGATGTGCGGGGCATCACGATTCGTTCTCTTCCCCATCATCGAGTCGTCTGCGAAGCTCGCGAATCTCTCTTTTCATATCGCCGAGTTTTTGAATCAGGGCATGGGCGCGCAGGGCTTTGCGATGGGGGAGGGAGGGATAGCCGAAAAGGATGCTGCCGGCTTCAATGTCTTGGATGACGCCGGTTTTGGCCATGAGGACGGAGCGTTCTCCGATCGTGAGATGATCGGCGATACCAACTTGGCCGGCGAGGATTACTCCATCGCCAATTTTACAGGATCCGGCAATTCCGACTTGGGCGCAGACGAGGCAGTCTTCTCCGATGATGTTGTTGTGGCCGATTTGGACGAGGTTATCGATCTTGGTGCCGCGCCTGACGATGGTGGCTCCCAAGGTGGCAAGGTCAATGGTGGTGCCGGCGCCGACTTCGACATCGTCCTCAAGAATTACGGTCCCGAGCGACTCGATGCGCAGCTGCTTTTGGGAGAATTCCTTACCGTCGATGCCGCGGCCGGCGCGGACGGTCTCGGCGGAATTCTCTTCCTCGGTGACATAGCTAAATCCGTCGGCACCGACGCACGTGTTTGACTGGATGATAACGCGATCGCCAATCTGGACTCTAGGTCCGATGCGGACACCGGGATGAAAGAGGCAATCGGCACCGATCTTGGCATCGTGTTGGACGGAGATGTTGGAGGAAAGGATGCAATTTGGTCCAATTGTCACGTTTTCTGCGATGCAGACGTGTGGACCGATACGCGCCGTGGGATCGACGCGGGCGGATTCGTCGACGACGGCGGAGGGATGAATCCCTTGGGAGCGCTTTGGTCGGGGGAGGAAAAGGCGATTCAGTTCCACGAGGGCGAGGCGGGGTCGTTCGACGAGGAGGGCTCCGGACAGTCTATCGAGCAGGGCGGGGCATTTTTCGGCCACTTCTTTGGCGATCACGGCGGCTTTGACAGGGAGGTCGGACGCGGCGGCGGCTGCCTCCGCGACGGGGGACGACATAATGAGGGGGAGGTCTCGATCCGAGGCGGCGTCATCGGGCGGCACGAAGCGATCGACGACGATTTCCCCGTCGCCGTGTAGCCGGGAATCGGGGACGATATCGGTTAGTTGCTTGAGGCTTACGGGAGGCTTCATGGGGACTGGAGCGAGGCACTGTAATCGAAGAAGGGGCGGGTGTGCAAGTGTCTCGGGAGGGTGTGGTCTTGACTTGTGGGGATGGGAGGCGTTGAGTTTGGCCGCCTGAGCCAATGCTTGAACTATACGACACCCTTTCCCGTGAGCGAAAGCCGGTCATCCCTGAGGACGGGGACGTGCTGCGATTTTACTGTTGCGGGCCGACTGTTTACGGGCCGGCGCACATCGGTAATTTTCGAACATTCGTGGTCCAGGATTTGTTTCGGCGGGTGGTGGAGTTGGGAGGCCTGAAGACAAAGCATGTCCGCAACATCACGGACGTTGACGACAAGACGATCCGGGAGTCGCAGGCGGCCGGGCAGACTTTGGAAGCATTCACGCGGGGGTGGACGGAACAGTTTCACGCCGATTGCGAGGCGTTGCGTTTGCTCGATCCTCACGAGGAACCGGGCGCGGCCAAGCACATTGGCGAGCAGGTTGCGCTGATTGAGCGGCTTATCGAGAGGGGGAATGCCTACGAGGGAGGGGACGGATCGGTGTATTACTCGGTTTCGTCGTTTGCGGGATACGGAAAGCTGACGCGTCTGGATACGCGCGAGCTGCAGCTGGGGGCGGCGCAGACGGCGAACGACGCGGACGAGTATGAGAAGGACGCCCTGGCGGATTTCGTTCTATGGAAGGCGCGAAAGCCTGAGGACGGGGAAAATTTCTGGGAGAGTCCCTGGGGTGAGGGACGTCCCGGCTGGCACTTGGAGTGTTCGGCGATGGGGATGCGGTATCTGGGTGAGACTTTCGATCTTCACGGTGGTGGAATCGATTTGTGTTTTCCGCATCATGAAAACGAGATTGCGCAGAGTGAGGCGGCGACGGGGGCGGAGTATGCGCGGCATTGGTTTCATTCCGAACATTTGTCCGTTGAGGGGCAGAAGATGAGCAAGAGTTTGGGAAATCTCTACACTCTCTCGGACATAAAGGAGAAAGGGTTCACTGCCGATGAGTTGAGATACACGCTACTGGCGGGGTCTTACCGTCAGAAGTTGAATTTCACCTTTGACTCGATGCATGCGGCGCACGAAGCGCTGGGGCGATTGGCCAAGTTTGCGGCGAAGCTGCTTGAAGAGGAATCGTCGCTGCCGACGTATGAGGAATGTGTCGCCTTTGGGCCAATTGAAGGGGATCCGTTTCGGGCATCGTGGGAAGCATTGCTTGACGACTTGAATACCGCGGAAGCACTGGGTCAGTTGTTCAAGGCGGCCAAGGTAGTTGAGAAGGCGCTCAACGGAGGCGATCTTGACGGGTCTGCGAGAGAGGCCGCGAGGCGTGGTTTTGGCAGAGTGGTGTCGGCTTTTGGGTGGGTGATTCCCCAGTTGGCCGAAGCCGCTCCGTATGAGGTGCCTGAGGAGGTGCGGGAATTGGCGGAGAAGCGGTTAATGGCGAAAGAAGAGAAGGATTGGTCTCAGGCGGACGCCTTGCGTAATAAGCTGGCGGAGATGGGGTGGCAGATAAAAGATTCGCCCGGGGGCTATGAATTGGAGCCACTCTAAGTGTGGATTCGGTCAGAGCTCTTTGATGGAGATATTGCGGAACTGGACGAGGCTTGAGGCGGGTGAGTATTCGCCGTTTTTCATTCCGCCGTGGTGTTGGAGAGCGAGGCGGCCGGTGGGAGGGAGGTCGGGGAGGAGAGCGTCTTCGATGACGGTTTGGCCGTTTAGAACAACGGTGAGGCGATCTCCTTTGACGGTGATTTCAAAGGTATTCCATTCGCCGACGGGGTTATCCGCTTTGACTTTCGGTGTGAGCGCGGCTCGAACTTCTGGATCGGTCTTGGGATTGTTGCGAATACCGTAGACCTCTCCGGAGCCAATGTCCCAGCACCAGATATTCACCTGATGTTTGCCACTGCCGCGCAGGTAAACGCCTGAGTCGGCGTTTGGGATCGCCTTAGTGATTTTTTTGCCATCGGCATCGAGTTTGTAGGAGCCGTCGGGCAAGACAATGGGCATGTCGTAGAGGCCGGAGGTTTCTTTGATTTTCCAATCGAGTTTCAGGGTGAAGTCTTCGTATTCGTTTTCGGTCCAAAGATTTTTATCACCGGGAGCTTCGCTGAGCGCATCGTAGTCGATGACGCCGTCGATGATTTTCCAGTGTCCGTTATCGCCTTCGGGGACGACCCAGCCGGTGAAATCTTTTCCGTTGAAGAGGGAAACGAAGCCATCCTTGAGTTCTGGTTCCGCCCGGCCGATTTGAGCGCTGGCGGCGAGGATAAGGAGGGTGAGGAAAGGTTTTTTCATGACTTACGGGGTTTGGGCGGGAACGAGAGTTGTTGAATATTTGTTGGTTCCTGTATGGGAACGGCCGAATCCGGGGTGGTTTATCGAACCGTGCAATAGGATTGGTGTTCGCGGAGGGGGCGTGTATTGATTTTCTTTGCGATTCTTGTTTTTGAACCCCCGGAATTATGGCGAACGTCATTCTGCGCAACCTTACGAAGATTTATCCCGGCGACCACAAAAATGCCGCTTTTGAGGCGGTGAAGGGGATTGATTTGGAGATTGGTGATGGGGAGTTCATGGTGTTGGTGGGACCGTCGGGGTGTGCGAAATCGACGACGTTGCGCATGGTGGCCGGCCTGGAGGAGGTCACCGAGGGGGAGGTGTTAATTGATGGCGGCTTGATGAATGATGTGCCTCCGAAGGATCGGGACATTGCGATGGTGTTTCAGAATTACGCGCTTTATCCGCACATGAATGTTTATGAGAACATGGCATTCGGATTGAAGTTGCGGCGAATAGCCTCGAATGAGATCCGGCGAAGGGTTGATGAGGCGGCGGAGGTTCTTGGTCTTGTCGATTTGCTCGAGCGCCGTCCGAAGGCTTTGAGCGGTGGGCAGCGGCAACGGGTGGCTCTGGGGAGGGCAATCGTGAGGCAGCCGAAGGTCTTCTTGTTTGACGAGCCGTTGTCGAACTTGGACGCGAAGATGCGGGTATCGATGCGGACGGAGATTGCCCGACTGCACAAGCGGTTGGGGACAACGATGATTTATGTCACCCATGACCAAACGGAAGCGATGACCCTGGGTGATCGAATTACCGTGATGGAGTCCGGGGAGATTATGCAAGTCGACGCGCCCTTGCGGGTCTATGAGCGGCCGGCGAATCGTTTTGTGGCGGGTTTCATCGGGAGTCCACCGATGAACTTTCTCGAGGGGACATTGGAAAGCGGCGCAGAGGGGAGTCGCATTGTGTTGAGGGGGAGTGGTGAGGCGCTTTCGCTTACGGGAGTAGCGGGAATTAGCGGCGGCACGGCGGATTGCCTGGGGATTCGGCCCGAGCATGTGGGGGTGAGTACGAGTGGCGGTGCGGGCAGGATTCGTGCGAGCGTGGTTTTGTCGGAGCCGATGGGGGCGGAGACGATCGTGCACATGCAGTTGCCGGGTGGGGTGTCGCTGGTGGCCAGGGTCGATGGGGCGTTGGACCCCGATACGGGGAGTGAGGTGTTTGTTACGATAGACGTGGGGAAGGTTTATTTCTTTGAGGCAGGCGGGAGAGGGGAGGTGATCGGCGATGGGTAATTTTTGGCGAACTTTGACCGCGCGATTGTCGCCGGGCGCGTTGATCATTCTCGCCATTGCGATTTTGTCCACTGTGGTGGTGTTGGCATGGGGGGTGCCGGGGCGCCAAGGGATGACCTTGTGGACCTTTGCGACCAATCATGCGGAGATGTATGTACCGGTTGCGGAGGAGTGGAATGCGCGACAGGGCGACCCAGGGCGTGAGGTGCACATTTTGAGTTTGAGTGGAGAAGCCTTGGAGCAAAGGTTGCTGCCGGGTTTTCGGGCGGGGACGCCACTGGCGGACTTGGTGGAGATTGGGACGGTCATTTGTGCGAAGTGCTTCAATGGTCCGGTGAATGACGTGGGGTTTGTTGATTTAACGGATCGAATTGAGGAAGAGGGCATTGGGGAGCGACTTAATGAGCCGTCGCTGGGGCCGTGGACAACGCGGGGCCGGGTATTTGGGCTTCCCCACGATGTGCACCCGGTGCTGCTGGCCTATCGCGCGGACATATTGGAGGACCAGCATGGGATCGATATGGGGGAGATCGAGACTTGGGAAGATTTTGTCCGGGTGCTTGGGCCCTTGGTGGAGGACACGGACGGCGACGGGTACGTGGATCACTATTTGTTGAACATGTGGGAGACGAATGGGGATCTGATCGAGGTATTGATACTCCAGGCGGGCGGGCAGTATTTGAACGAAGCGGGTGAGCTTACGGTGGCATCGGAAATCAATGCGCGGGTGATTTCGACCATTGTGACTTGGACGGCCGGTCCCAACCGGATCGCGGCGAACGCGCCTGAGTTTGACAATGCGGGGCACCAAATGCGGATTGAGGGATACGTATTGTGTTCGTTGATGAGCGACTGGCTGGCGGGAGTGTGGCAACAACAGCTGCCGCAGCTGGCGGGGAAAGTAAAATTGATGCCGTTGCCCGCGTGGGAGCCGGCTGGAAGGCGCACGAGTGTGTGGGGTGGGACGATGCTGGGTATTCCAAAGGCCACGGAGGATTTTGAGGGGGCATGGGAGTACGCCAAGGAGTTGTATTTGAGTCTAGATCTGGCGAAAGAGTTGTATGAGCGGGCGGCGATCGTGAGTCCCGTGAAGGAGTATTGGGAGGAGGCCTTTTATCAGGAGCCGAATGAGTATTTTTCGGGGCAAGCCAATGGTGCGCTCTTTTTGGAGCAGGCGCCCATGGTGCCACGCCGAACGGCATCGCCATACAACGAGCTCGCGAAGACCAAGGTGATCAACGCGACCGTTGCGTTGAAGCTCTATGCTCAGGAGGAAGAGAAATACACGGTGGAAGAATTGCTGCCGGAGGCGAAGCGATTGTTGGAAGAAGTGGAGCTCGAAGTGGGGCGGCAAATGGAGCGGAACTTGTTTCTGAAGCGCGACGAGGAGGAGGGGTCATGAACTTGTCGGCTTCTCACCCCCGTTGGGCACCCTACTTTTTCATCGGGCCCTTTGTCGTAGTCTTTGCGATATTCGTCGTGTATCCGCTGTTTCAGTCGCTGGTGCTGTCTTTTCAGCAGACTTATGGCCCTCAGACTAGCGTGTTTGTCGGGACGAAGAACTTCGCGGATTTGGCGGGCGATCCCGCTTTCTGGACGGCGCTGCGCAACACCTTCGTGTATGCCGCCGCCTCGGTTCTCATTCAACTTCCGTTGTCGTTGGGTTTGGCGATGCTGCTCAACCGTCCGCAGGTGAAGGGGCGGGCAGTGTTTCGTTTAGTCTATTTCTCTCCGGCACTGGTGGGAATCGTGTTTATTGCGGTCATTTTCTCGCTGATTTTTCAGGAGACGCGAGGGTTGTTGAACGTGTTTCTGAAGGGGGTGATCCCCGGATTTCCACAGGAGTTTCCCTGGCTCCAAGTATACGTGATGCCAGCTTTGGTCATTGCGTCCATTTGGATGTATACGGGCTTTAACATGATCTATTTTCTCGCGGCATTGCAGAACGTGGACCGGGATCAGATCGAAGCGGCGGTGATGGATGGTGCGAATCGTCGGCAGGTATTCTGGCACGTCACGTTGCCTGCGATCCGGCCGGTGGCGGGTTTCGTGATATTGCTCTCGGCGATCGGAAGCATGCAGCTGTTCGAGTTGCCCTGGATATTGCTGGGCGGGGCTGGGCCGGAGGATCGAGGGCTAACGGTGGTGATGTATTTGTTTATGAACGGATTCCAGATCGGCGATTTGGGGTATGCGAGTGCGATCGGCTGGAGTTTGGCGATTCTACTGATGGGCATGACATGGATACAGCGGCGTCTCACGAAGGGAGGGGAAGGGCGTTAGCGGGCGATGGCGATGGTTGAAACAGCGGAATCGAGGCGGTGGATCACGGTGATGGTTTACGGTCTTTTGATCTTTTTCGCGATTATCACACTCGTGCCGTTCGCCTACCTGATCTGCGGTGCGATGAAATCGAAGGACGTGTTTTTTGACGGGCAATTTTTGCCGGGAGGGGATGGATTCCTCGGCGTCAACTGGGGTGGCCTGACGTTTGAGAACTTTCGGAATTTGTTTGTGAATCCGAACTTCAGTTTTGCGAGGAGCATCGTGAATTCGCTGTTTTATGCGTCGGTTTCGAGCGTTCTGGCGACCTTGTTTTCGGCGATGGGAGGTTATGCCTTGGCGAAGTTTCGATTTCGATGGAATGGCTTGCTCACGGGTTTGGTGCTGGCTGCGTTAATCATTCCCGGGCCTCTCTTGCTGGCACCGCTCTATCAACTCCTGTTTCGGATGGGGATATTGAATTCCTATGCGGGATTGATATTGCCCGCGATTGCGCCTGCCTTTGGAGTATTCTTGTTTCGGCAAGCGATGTTAAAATCGGTTCCATTGGAGCTGATGGAGGCGGCGCGGATCGACGGGTGCGGCGAGATTCGGATTTTCTTTTCGGTCGTGTTGCCCCTCGTGCGCCCGATGGTGGGGGCGTTCCTGCTGATTACGTTTTTGGGTGCTTGGAACAATTTCATTTGGCCGCAGATTGTATTGCAGACCCCGGAATTGTTTCCGCTGGCGGTATCGATTGCGCAGTTGAAGGGGATTTACTCGACTGATTACGGATTGTTGATGGCGGGAACACTGGTGTCGATCCTGCCGGTGATGGCTTTGTTTTTGATGCTGCAGAGAGAATTTATCTCGGGACTGACCTCGGGAGCGGTAAAGGGCTAGAAAGGTTTGTGAATCAGGGAGTTAACAGAGTTTATGCGATTGCTGCCGGGGCCATTATGGCCTTGTCTGCCTGCGATCAGCCGGCCGAAGAGCGTTCGGCGATTGAAGATATGAAAGGAAAACCAGACACGAGCACGGATACGAGGGCACCGGAGGTCCTGCGGGAGCATTTTTTGGAGTTGGAAGGGCCGATCGTGGGATCGATCAAGGTGTCGGTTCCTGAGGCGGGACGGGGAAAGGAATTGTTTGCGGGTGTACTCCGTGAAGGGGTGCTTCGAGCGGCGGGGCGAACCACGGTGGATGATCCCGGGGAGGTGCTGTTTGTTTTGAAGGGGATGGAACGGGGACGGGTGTTAGAGGAGGGGGATTACGAAGTTCGGCTTTGTTTGAATCATGATGAGCTTGAGTCGTTTTTTCCGTCGTTTGGGGACGACTATCTTGTGGCGGCGTGGACGATCGACAAGGTCAGGCGAAAGCAGAGTCTCGCCATTAGGAATGGCGAATGGCGGCGTCGAGAGCTGAGTGATGCGGCGAACTTGGTGACCGTGCGCTACCATCATCCTGGGGAGGAATACGAGGGCGTGGAGTTGTGGAGTTGGGACGGGTATGAGCAGCGATCCGCTGAGGAGCAGTCCTTGTATCCGGTGGGTCGGGACGATTATGGGTTGGTTTTTCAGTTGGACAGGGAATTGTATGGCAAGGACGATCAGCGGGACAGGATTGGGTTGTTGCCCCGGTACCATGGAGACTGGGACAAGAAAGACGGCGCGGATCGGTTTTGGCGGCCTGAATTGGGCAGCGACGTGTATTTAAAGGCGGGGAAGAGCATGCTATGGGGGGAGAATCCGGGCACGGCGTTGGAATTGGCGGCGGCGTATTGGGACGGGGATCGGGAAGTCGTGATTGAGTTGTCGCGAGGGGTTGATGAGGACACGGCACGGGAATTTGAGATCATCCTTGTGGGTGAATCGGGGGACGAGAGGGTCCTTCAACTGGACGACGATTCTTTCGATGAGGGTGATGAGCTGCGCGTTTTTCTTTCTTACAGCGTGGGGGAAGCGATCCAGGACGGATCGACATACACCTTGCGTTGTGATCAGCTGGAGGGGGAAGGGGTCCTTACTCCGCGGCGTATTCTCGATGATCCAGAGCGATATGCCAGTGACGAGGCATTGGGTGTCGAGTATGATCCGCGGAAGAGCGTGTTTCGGGTTTTTGCGCCGATGGCGAGAGTTGCGGAAGTGGTATTGTATGACCAGGCGAGTGGCGATGAGGGCAGAATCGTGCATGCCATGGAATTGATGGAGAACGGTATCTGGGAGGGAACAGTGGAGGGTGATTTGGAAGGGCGGTATTACGTGTATCGATTCGAGGGGCCAAACCAGTTTCTTGAGAACGAGGCTGTGGACATCTACGCGACGAATACGGTGAACAGTGGCCGGCGGGCCCGGATCACGGATCTGGCGAGGACCGACCCGCCGGATTGGAACGGGAGCAAGGCGGGTCCATCGCTGGCTTCGCCTGTAGACGCCGTGATCTATGAAATGCATGTACGGGATTTCACGATTGCCGAGAACTCGGGCGTCTCGGGGGTGAACCGTGGCAAATACCTGGGATGGACTGAGGCGGGGACGCGGTTGCCGGATGACCGGGTGACGAAGACTGGATTGGACCATCTGGTAGAGCTCGGAGTGACGCACGTGCAGTTGATGCCCCCACAGGATTTCGAGAACGACGAGGCGCGCGGGCGATACAACTGGGGATACATCACGAACGGGTTTAATTCGCCGGAAGGGATGTATGCGAGCGATCTGAACGATGCCAGTCGGATTCGCGAATTGAAGGCATTGATCGCTGCCTTACACGAGCGCGGGATCGGGGTAATATTTGATGTGGTTTACAACCACACGGGGCACAACGCGCATTTCAACCGACATGTGCCGGAGTACTATTATCGTCTCAATGGAGACCGGTCGTATGCGAACGGCTCCGGGTGCGGCAACGACTTTCGGACGGAGAGTCCGATGGGGCGCCGGTTTATTTTGGATTCGCTGAAGTATTGGGTGGAGGAGTATGGAGTGGATGGTTTTCGGTTTGATCTGATGGCGTTGATGGACCGGGAGACGATGCGGCAGGTGGACGAGGAGTTACGGGAGTTGAAGCCTGATATTTTGCTATATGGGGAGCCATGGTCGGCTGCGGAATCGCCCATCGATGGCGAGCGAACGGACAAGGAGGGAATATCGGGAACGCGATTGGGGGCATTCAACGATGATTTCCGGAATGCGCTGAAGGGGGCGCCGGATGGTAGCGAGCCGGGGTTTATTCAGACGGGGGTAGAGCGGGACGGAGTCATTGAAGGGATCATGGGACAGCAGGACTGGGCGCCCTCACCGGAGCAGACGATCAACTACTTGACCTGTCACGACAATCTCGTGTTACGCGACAAGATAGAAGCGGCTCTTCCGGAGGCGAGCGAGGACGAGGTGAAGGAGATGATGAAGCTGGGATACCTGGTGTTGTTCACGGCGCAGGGGGTTCCGTTCATTCATGGTGGCGAGGAGTTTATGCGCACGAAGTTTGGGAATCACAACAGCTATGATGCACCGGATGAGATCAACCAGGTTGATTGGGCGTTGAAAGGGAAGCATGTGGACTTGTTTGAATACGTGCGCGATCTCATCGCGTTGAGAAAGGCGCATCCGATGTTTCGTCTGCGGGATCGAGACGAGATCAACCGGCGGGTTGAGGTGGTTCCGCACGACTGGCGTGACACGATCATGTTTACGATCGATGGTGAGAAGCTGGAGGGTGAAGAGTGGGGGGCGGCTTGTGTTTTGATCAATGGATCTGCGGACGAAACGGCGAGTTTTGACTTGCCCGAGGGGACATGGCGCGTGGCCTTTGGCGAGAGCGGGCTCGAGTCGTTGCCCGAAAGCGTGGAGGGTTCGATCAGGCTGTCTCCGAAGCGGGGGATAGTCCTGTATCGTGACTAGCTTCCCGCGAAGTGTTTGCGCATGGCGGCTTCGTATTCGGGGAAATAGGAGCCGATGATGGGGAGATCGAAGGAGCGAAGGATTGAGGTGTTGGGTTCGCGTTCGAGGAGGAATTCGAACGACTTCTTCAGCAATGCTTCGGCGTCGGCATTGCCCGAGGTCAGGTTTTCGACAATCGCCGGTTCGACCTTTATTTGATGGGTAGTCGTGGTGCCACTTGAGACGCTGATCTCGTAATTATCTCCTGAGAGTTTTGAAACGGAGATCATGCTTATGACTTCTTTACAACGATGCGATAGAATTTCGGACCGCCGGAAGGATTGAGATCGACGAAGGTGGTCGAGGTCGCGACGGCGGTGAAATCGACGACACTAGGATCGTCTTCGTTGGACCAATTCGAAAGGTCCGTGCTGCTTTGGAGGGTGTAGATACGACCGGGCACGCTGGCGAAGGTGACTTCCATTGTTGCTCCCACGGGGTTGATGGTTTCGACTTCGAGGAAATCGGCTCCGTCGAGCGGGTTCGTTCCGCCGGTGTCTTCATCCAGGTTCGAGCGGCCGTCGTTGTCTTGATCGCCCGCGGGGTCCAGGAGCATGATGGGAGTGGTGGTTGAGGCGGGATTAGGATCTCCGGCGTCGGAGGCACCGGAGGATGTAGCCGTGACACCGGCGCTACTTTCCGAGGTGATGGTCGCGTAGTAAACCGTGCCGAGAGCACCGGTGAAATTGAACGTGTTTGATCCGTCGGTGACTTCGGCGCCGTTGACGATATCCGTGCCGCCGGGCGTGGTGCCGATGTTGATGACGTATTTGGTGATGTTATCATCGGGACCACCGGGATTCGTCCAATTGAAGGTTCCGCCAGTGCCGAGAGCGTAGTGCAAGGGGGGCGTGGGGCTTGGCGAGGGTGGCGGGGTGACGTCGTGGAGTTTCAGGTAGAGGGCTTCATAGGGGGCGGTTGTCCACTCGCCGTTTGAGGTAGGGACTTTGTTCAGGGATACGAAGGCGCCGGCGCCGGCGTCGAGCGTGCTCCCTTTTAGGCCGATTCCGTTCGAGGAATCCGCGTCATCGTCGGGCCAGAGATAGATGTCTCGGCGCCCGGCGGTTTGGCCGAGGTAGGCGGCAATGTTTTTGACGTTGTAGGTGCGGGTATCCTTTATGCCGAGCTGGGTTTTGAGGAATCCACTGATGTGGAAATTATCGGACTGGTCATTATCGCGATCGATATTCGCGAAAGCCAGCACGGCATCGTTGAAGGCGGGCGAAGCGCCGGGGGTTTCGAATTTGGCGACCGCGAAGACCTGGCTATTGGGTCCATCCCCGTCCATGAAGAACCGGTTTTGGCTTCGGAGAGCGGGGCTGAACTTTCTTGCGGCGTTGATACCGGAGTAGACCTGGTAGAGCTGGTCATTTCCAAAGTCGTTATCATCCCATATGGGATCGAGAGAATTGTATTTTTTGAAGTGGCCGATTTGTTTGCCGAAGTTGGTTTCGTAAAACGTAAATCCGAAGGTACGGGAGACGCCGAGCTCCTGGCCCATGAATATGAGCGGCACACCGTCGATGGCGCCGACGACGGCGTAGCGGGTAAGGGCGACGAAGGGGTCGACGTAGTTTTCTTCGTCGTGCGAGGTGTTATTGAGGAGGACGAGGCCCTGGCCGTAAGCGTTGCGACGGTCTTCGAAGATGTTTCGGAAGTCGGAGGCGCTGGAGGCGCTTTTGAGGGGGAAGACGATGTTCTCGTTCAGGACTTCGAAGTGACGGCCGGAGCGATAGGTTACGGCGCCCCCGTCGAGCGATTCTGACATCATGACAAAGTTCCATTTTCGGGTGCGGATGCGGTTCATGATGTATTCCCAGGCCTGCGGGGGGAGGCCTTGGCCGAAGTCGCAGCGCAGGCCATCTATGCCTTTGTTTCGATTGGCGGCGTTGTGGGCGGTGCCGGCGGGGTAGCCTGTTTGAGTGAGCCAATGGAGGCCGTACTCCGCAAAGTATTTCCAGACGTTACGGGTGATATCGTCCCAGCCGGGATCGGCATAATAGAACTGATCGCCTTCATTGAGGTAGCGCCCGTTTTCGCCGGGGTTGAAGCGCACAAGCGAGTCGTAATTGCCGAAGTAGACATCCACAACATCGCCCCACTTGCCGAAATCGCCGCGGTCGGGGGCGTTGGTCATGGTGGCGGCGTTCGAGGCTCGGGATCCGTAGTTATTTAAGGCGGGGTTGAAGATATCGCCGAGGGAAAAGAAGCGGGCTTCGGTATTGCGGATTTCGTCGGTGGGGGACGAGCCGCTCGAGAACAGGTCGACTCCCTGCTGGGCGAGTTCGACATCGAAGCCGGTGTGATTGAAGGGAGCGTCGAGCATTATCTCAACGTTCGCGGCGTCTGCGGCGGCGACGAAGTTGGCGAACGCGGTGCCGCCGGCGGCGCGGGTATTGGCAACGCTCATGGCGGGGTCTATCTCGAAGAAGTTCTTGATCGCATAGGGGCTTCCGTGGTCGTAGGGAAAGCCCGTGGCGGGATCAGTCTCTCGGCCGACGATGGCGGGAGGATGGACGGGTTGGAACCAGAGCCAATTGACGCCAAGGCCGTTGAGATAGGCGAGGTTGAAGCCTTTTCCATCGCCGGTCCGGAGCGCCCCGGGGGCGTCATGGAGGTCTTCGAAGGTGGAGCGATTGGCGAATCCTCCGCCATTGGCTTCGATGGTGAGAGTGTTGATTTCGTAGAGGCAAATGTTGAGAGCGTCGATGGGTGCGGTGATTACAGCGTGATCGCGCCGGCTGAACGCGGTATACCAGCGCCAATCCGGGTCGCCATCGACTTTCCAGCGGGCGGTGAGGCGGTAGGCACCGGTGCGGTTGGCATTGATGACGGCGGAATACTCTCCCGGGGTGGCCGTGGGCGTCATCGTGTGGGCCTGATAGTAGTATGTGTCGTCGGAGGACGGGCCGATGATGTCCTCCGTCTGGTTGTATTCCTGACCGTCGGACACGGTGTTGGAGTTTTTGTCGGTATCGGTGCGGTGACGTTGGTTGAGGTTTGTGACGACCTCCACGGAGCCGGGGGTGATGTTGGCTTGGCCGGGGGCAAAGGTGATGGTAACCGGAACGGAGTCGTTCGCGACCTCATCGATGAAGAGTTTGGTGGTGGTGTAGTCGCCATTCAGCGAGCCATTCGCGGCGGTAGTGACGGTGAGGACGGGATCGCCAAGTGCTCCGTTGCTGAACGAGAATATTTGATCGTCGGTGCCGGCGTTGTGATCACCGAATTTTTCTTCATTGGTATCGGAATTCCAGAATCCAATTTTGTATTTGATCGTCGTGCCGAGGGGAAGGCCTTGGAGGAGGTTGGTGACGTCCGCCATCCACCACATCCCGACGCCGCCGGTGATGGATCCGTTTTGGATTTCGTTTTGTTCGGGGTGACTGTAGCTGAAACTGGCGACTTGAGTGGAGCCATTGCCGGCGACGCCGAGAGAGCCGTCGGGATCGACCCCATCGGTGGTGTAGTAGACGCTGCCCATGTTGGCCCAGCGGGTGGTGAGGTCGTTTATGTTGCCGATATAGCCGACTTTCGCCCAGAACTGGACGCTATTGCCGATGATGACGCGATTGTTTGCGTGGAAAAGCCATGCGGGACGGTTGCGGAAGGAATAGGGATTGGCGCGGGCGTCGGATTGAGAAGTGGAATTGAGTTGGTTGCCGAAACCGGGATCGAGATCACCACCGTAGATGTAGGTATTGTCCGGATTGGATCCGGTTGCGCCATCGAAAGTGACGAAGACGTAGTATTCGATAATATCATTTTGCCCAGCGTTTAGGCCCGTAGGCGAAAGATCGATATCGGCTTTCCAGAACTGGTTGGCACCTTGGTTAGCGTGGAAGCCGAGTCCGGTCGACTGCCAGCCGGTGTCGGGGTCGGGATTCTGGATACGGTAAAAGAGCGTGCCGCCGGTTTGATTGCCGTTGCCGCCGCCGTCTTTGAAGAAGCCTTGGTAGATGGTCGCGGAGCCGGCCGGATCGATTTCGACATAGGGGTCGCGCATGGTGGAGGGGATGCCCGTTTCGGTGTTGAAGGGGATGTGGAAGACATCGCCGGATGGAGCGGCCACGGCTGGATGGGCGGCCGTGAGGATGAGAACGATCGTCAGTTTGAAGGTTTTGAGTGTCATGGATTTGCGGGGAAGCTGATGATGACATTGTAGTAGCGGCGAGGATCGGAATTCGGGTGTGGGGATGTCTCCGTTCCGTCGTCGGTTGTGCGGAAATTGGGTGCAGGGATGGTCACGCGCCGATCGCCGCCCATGGGCAGCCAGGTGCCGAGATCGTCCGAGTAGAAGTAGTTGTATTCGCGGTCGGGGAAAGTGGGGAACTCGAGATCGTAGGTGCCGTCACCGTTGGCGATGAGTTCGAGTTGGGGAATGAGATGGTCGTCGGCGACTTGGGGGTTGAGATTGTAGAGGAACTCCATGTCATTGGTGAGGCTGTCGCCGTCGGGATTCCCAGCGGGGCCGTTGTCGATATTGCCGGAGCCGTTGTCGATGGGGCTAAGATTGTTGGCGAGTTCCCAGTTAGTGGGAAGGGTATCAAGATCGTCGTCGGTAGCATTGGTGCCGAGATTGAGCGAGAGGGTGAAGTTTTGGGCCGTGTTTTGGAACTCGACCTGATGGGTTTGGGCCTGGTTCCGCATATTTAGAGCGTCCGAGGTAAAGCCGGCGCCGGCGGCATCGTCTACTGCGGTCGATACGAAGGAAGCGTCGGTGAGGGCGACATTTGCGGCGACTTGGTCTTCTGGAGTTGTGGTGGCTAGGCGGGTTCCCAGGGTAGCGACCTGCTGGAGCGGGCCGAGATTGGCTTGGCCGTGGAGGAGGAGGTCGAGAAGATTCGGGGAGAGTCCAAAGCGAACGAAGAGATCGTCGGTGGAATTGGCGAGGGAATAAGCGCCATTGAGGATCGGGCTGTTGGGGAGGAGGGTGATGGTTTTGGTGATGGCAGACGCGGGGGCGGTGAAAGTCCATCCGTTGGCGGCGGGGGTGACGATATAGAGTGAGTTCACGTATTCAGACGTTCCCGTCCCGTCGTTGTAGAACCAGTCTTTGAAACCGGAGGTGCGGTGGGCATTGGGGAGAGCGCCGGTGTTGTTTGTATCGCCCTCCTCCTCCGTGCCGGAATTGGCAAAAGACCAATGATTGCCGATGACTTGATAGACGAGACCGGAGTTGGGATTGCGGCTCCAGGCGGCGACGAGGCGACCGCCGATGGCTTCGAAGAGTGCGAAGACCTGATTGTTGTAGAGGAGGTATTCGTTCTCGCCGTCGAGATCGACGTCTTCGGCGGCGGTGAATGATTGGAGGGAGGTTGGCGGGGCGAGAGCCCAAGTTTCAACGCGCTTGTATATGGGGGCGAATCGGGTCTGAGACTGGGCGACGAAGGAGAAGCCGGCGAGACCGTTGAAGTCGATATCCGGAGAGATGTAGTCGCCGTTGCTGAATTTGGCGAGGTTGTTGTTTTGTTGTTGGTGGAAGGCGGTCAAAAGGGTCGAGGTGTGGGCGGTGCCACGACCGAGTTTACCCAGAGGGGACCCGAGATTTGACATCGTCTGGACGACGTCCCAAGAGTCATCGATGAGGAGTGAATCGTTCGCACTCTGTCTGCCGTATGCTTGGGAGAGTGGAGCGCCGGTGCGGATGTTGAAGACTTTCGGTGAGAGGCCTTCTTCGCGTCCGGCCTGGCCGTTGTACCAATTGTCGTAATTTTCCTGAGTAGCGTGATCGACGAAATCGAGGGCGACTGAATCGAGCGTGGGAGTGCCTCGGTTGACGGTGCCCCATACGTCGCCCACGCCATCGCCGGTGAAATCGACATCGCCTGCGGCGATGGCGGACGGGGTGACCACCTCGACCCAGGGGGTGTTTGCGATCCAGCGGAGATTTTTATCGAAGGCGTCGGCGTTATTGGTATCGGCGAACTCTTCCCATTGGTGGAAGAGGACGACGGCTTGGTCCTGTGTGCCGCTCCGAGCTTTACGGCTGAAGAGGTTGCGGAGGGAAGTCGAGAGGCCATTGTCGGAATTCACGTAACGGAACGTGCTCGCTTGATCGTTGATGATGAAGCACTTGACGCCATTTATTTCGTTAAGCCGATAGCCATCATTTGAGAGGGCGGAATCGCGGCCGAACCATTTAAAGAGGTGGCGCATCTGATCGACGAAAGTGTGGGAATAGCCCAGTGTCGCGACGGCGCCGAGGACCTCGTCATCGGCGACGCGTTCGGGGACGTAGAAGGAAGAGGTGCTTGGCGGGCTGCCATAAGTTTCGGCGAGGAATTCGGTGGCGAGGGAAACATTGTCGGCGTTGTAGGTATTGTCGAAGTAGGGAAGAATGTGATCGGAGAACGTTGAGCCGAGGAGATCGAGAAGGTTGTTGTCTTTTAATTGTGTGAGTCGGTCGTTGAATGAAGGGCCGTCGAGGAATGGCTTCCCAGCGGCGGGATCAACGGCAGCCCACTCGATGGCAGACGCGAGGGTGGGTGTTATGTGGAGGGTAAGGGGTTGGTCGAAGGCATCGTGAGCGTCGACGGAGCGGTGGTAGCCGGTGGCGAATCCGGTATTGATGAGGGAGTGGATATCGCTCCCTGGGCGAATGGCTTTATTTGCATGGGCCAAGATGACGAGCTTTGTCCGTTTGCATTTATCCGGAGCGTTGGAAATGGCTGTGGTGAGTTTGCCATTTGCGGCGATATTGGCTTGGGCAAAGAAGTAGTCTTCGGAGAGGGAATCATCGTAGATGGTGTCGCGGAGATCATTGCGCCCACCGATATCGCCCGCCCCGGTGCCGTCGTTTTGCGTGCCGTCCCGAGTGGTGAACACCTGGAAGTTGAGGGGATTTGAGCCATTCCATCCGGCGTCGAGAAGGGCCTGGCGTGCCACAGAAAATTCTACCGCGTCGAGATCGGAATTGTAGTAGGAGTCCAGGAAGCCGTTTGCGGAGTTTTGGCTTCTTGCCACGACACCATTGGCTCCGAACAGGTTTTCGTTGATATTTGTCGAATTGGTTCCGGCATCGGTATCGAGGTAAACGGTGCCGACACCCGATTGGTAGCAAGCCACGACCGCCTCCCACCGCATGTCGGTTCCGATATCGAGTTGATCGGGGAGTGCGAATTCTCCGACGGATGTGTTGCCGGTGTCGATGGCGACGTAGATATCGAGATTTCCTTCCTCGGCGAATGCCCGGAGGTCGTACATATCGACCCGGAAGTAGACTCTTCCATCCGCACCGCCGTCACGGAAGTAGAACGCGACGATATCCCTGGAAGAATCGAATCCGTCGTAGCCGAGATAGATGTCGCCCCCTTGATTGTTCTGGCCGTCTCCTTCGTATTCATCGAGGACGACGATATCGTTGCAAGTCCAGTCGGTGAATTCGTTACCGTTGGTGACTTGGCCAACGGTTTCGGCAACACCGGGCCCGATGACAATGGAAGCGGCCGGTGGTGGGCCGGCGTGATCGGGCACGAGAGGTTTGGTTCCGTTGGCCTGCTCGGTAATATTGTCGAAGGTGTCGGAATCGGGATCGCCGGAGGCACCTTGACTGGGATCTCCGTCGTTGGGGGTGGCAGTGGCCAAATTATCAGTACCATTATCGAGCGGATCGAGCCCGTTTTGGGTTTCCCATCCGTCGAGGAGACCGTCGCCATCTGTGTCGTTGTTGATGGGATCCGTTTCGGTCCAGGCTTCGCCGGCATCGTAAGCTCGGTTGTTGTTGGTATCCCCGTCGATAGTTCCATTTAGGTTTTTATCTTCTCCGAAGCCATCACTGAGGTCGTCGTCGTCGGTATCGGGATTGTTGGGATCGGTTTCCTGCCAGGTTTCGCCGACATCCATTTTGCCGTTGGGCCAATTAACGCGGGTGTTGGGATTGGCCGTCGGGGGGAGGGGGTCGCCGTCGCCGAACACGTGCCCATTGCGATCGGCGTCTTCGGTTCCATCTGACAAGCCGTCGCCGTCGGTATCGGGATTGTTGGGATCGGTCATCGTGCCGTGAATGAGATTGGTTCGACCGGCGTTGAAGTTGTAGTTCGGGAGGCCGTTGTTGTCGGGGACGGTGTTGTAGAAGGGTGGATCCAGGTCGGCGATGAAATTGGGGAAGCCGTCTCCGTTGGTATCGGCCGTGGTGATCGTGCCGTAATCGAACTCGTTGTCGCTATCGCCGTCGGTGAAGGGTTCGCTGGTTTCGCCAGCGTCGTGGCTGCCGTTGCTGTTGGTATCGTCCCAATCGAAACGTCCATTTCCAGCCCCCACGTTGGTGGTGCCAATGCCGGTATCCTGGTAGGGTTCTCCGATGATGCCGGCGACGCGCCAGCCGGCTTCGAGGGCGTCGGGGAGATCATCGCCATCGGTATCCGGAGACGTCGGGTCGGTGCGCCCAAAGATGTTGTAGACGTGGACTTCGCCATTGGTCCAAGTCTCGGAATTGGTTTCGGGAAGGTCTACGGGAGTCAATTCATTGGCATCAAGCAGGCCGTCATCGTCGTCATCGGGATCGTCATCGATGCTCGGCAAGCTTTCGCGGAAGACGACGGTAGCGTTTCGGGTGTTGGAAGCGACGACTGGACCGGCAACAATTTGGCGCATATCGGCGCGGAAGCGGAAATCACCTTCGGTCATGCTTGACCATGTGAAGTTCCACAGGAGCTTGGAACCGAGGTTTATGGGCTGGCCGGTATCGAGCGTGACGGTTCCGGTTCCGAATTCGAAGACGATATCTACTTGTGCGGCGGTGGTATCGGTTTCGACGACGATAGGGGTTGAGCGCTGGTCGGCTGTGGGGGATGCGACGTCGGGCAACTCTATTTCGAAGCGGCGTCCGTCAGAATCGAATTCGGGAGGAGTGGTGATGTTGACAAAGGGGTCGTTGACCTCGAGTGCTTTCACAAGGCGGATGGCGGCGAGGGGCGGGCTGCCCGATCGGGTATGAGTCACTTCGAGGTGGTGGAGAAAATTTGGATCGCCGTTGAAGAGGTTCGGAAAGGTGTAGGCGAGTGCGTGGTAGTCGGTCGTTTCGTCTCGGATGATTGAATAGAGGGCGGGGTCCTGGGTTACGGCGTCGACGTCAGTACCTGAGATGGTTGAGCCTATCTTGATGAGAAACTCAGAGAGCAGCTGGGAATCGGAGACTCCGGTGCCGAGTGCTTTTGAGAAGTATGCTTGCATCACATAGGAGTCGCTGACGACATCGCTGTCCATTTGAGGGAAGGCCACGAAGAGACGGATATTGGGGCCGGCGGTGTTCACCGAGCGAGTGATGGTGGTGTAGTGTTTCGCGATGTCATCGGCTCCCGTGGGTGAGTCGGTGAAGTCTTTTCTTTCGGCGGAAGAGATTTCGCGAAGGCGAACGTGAATCTGAGCCGTGCCGGAGGAGGGGATGTTGTTGTAATTGAATCGCCATTCCTTCGTATATGAGGGGTTGCCGCCGATGTTGGGTGTAAGGGTGACGTCGGTAGCCCGAACCCAAGATGCGGACAGATTCGAGGTGAAGACGCCATTTTCGTCGAGGTCCTCGAATGGCTCGCCGGCATCCCAAGTGCCGTTGGTATTGGTGTCGGTAAAGGGTTCGAAACCGGGGCCATTTCCATTGAGGACTCCGGTTGTGGAGTCATCGTTGGTGGCGTCGCCATCGACGATTTGGTACCAGACCTCCGCGACAGATGGATCGGTGCGAACGACCACGCCGAAGTTTTGGGATGCGAGGGTTGTTCCGTTGGTGGCGGGGAAGAGGATCTCGCCTCCGGGCGGTTGTGCATCGTAGTAGAAGGTCTGAGTGAAGGTATTGTATACAGATGAGCGGAGGCCGTTTCCTTCTGCGGCGCCGTCACGTTTGAGGAACGCGCGGGCGCGGAGGACGTGGAAACCTTCTTCGAGACCGGTCGCGACCTCGCCATAGTCGTTGTGAGGGCGATGGGACGCTGTTTCGGCATTGAAGCCCGGGACAACGCCGGCGATTGGGGCGACTTCGAAGCGAGTTTCCATGCGTTTTTTGAGGGCGACCTCGGAGGCACCGCTCGGGAATACGCTGGGAGCGTCGTGTTTGCAGGCTCCGATTTTGTAGCGAAGGGTTGATCCGTTGGCGGGAGCGGGAATGGTAAAGCGCCACCAATCGGGGATGCCTGAGCCATCGGGGGTTCCGTTGGCAACGAAGGTGCCGGCGGCGGCCATGGTGTTTTCTCGAGCGGTTCCGCCCGAGCCTTCGGGGAACGGATTGGCGCCACCGTCGGTCGTGTAATAGAGGGTGACTCCGTTATAGTTGTCGGCTTGGTATCCGACTTTCACGTAGATATCGATATTGGGGCCGTTCTCCTGATACTGAGGATTTCCTGCGCCGAGATGATTGTCTGCGGCGGGATCGTGGAAGACCCAAGTGACCGTGCCACTGTTTGTATTGATGCTTTCAGTGGCATTGTTAACCGTGACCGAACCACTCCCGATGGTTTTTTCATAGCTTTCGGAACCGGGGGAACCGATCACATTGCGGGAGATATTCGCTGCGGCAAATTTTTCGGCGATGCGATAGGCGTATCGGATTTGCTCGTAGCCGAGGAAGACATCTGTGCTGAGGGCGGGAGGGTTGTCCCGGGCATCGCCGAGCGGATGCCCTGGGAACTCCTGACCGGCGACGCCGGGGCGATGCATCTGGGAATTGACGTCGACGCCGCCATCGAGTTTGACGAGGACATTTTCTGTGGAGCCGTCGGTGCGCACGACAAAGGAGAGGTTTGTGCCGCCGGTGACCCGCGGCACGGTGAAGTCGTATGCGAAGTCGGTGGGATCGGCATCCGGGAGGCCGTATGGGTTGAAGGCGGGGTCCCCATCGGGCCCGTCCATTCGGGAGTAGGTGAGACTGCTGGTCGGGTTACCGTCCTGAAGGATTGTGATGGCGGGGGTGCCATTAGACTCCCAAACCTCAGGTTGCTCGGGACTCCGCCAGCTGAAGATGTAGTAGCCTCCACGAGGGACCGTGACGGTGTCGGGGAAAAAGCTTCGATTGCCACCGGCGTTGCCCATGGTCACATAGAAACCGGTCATGGAATCGCCGCCGGCTGCGGGACCGATGGCATACTGATAGAGGTAGGCGTTGGCCGGGAAGGCGGTGGAATAGCCGAACCGGTCGAATGGGCGCTGGCCGTTGACGGTGTTGTCGTTGATGAGGATCACCGCGGTGACTTCATCGGCTGGTATCATGGCATTATTCTCGCGGTCATCCCGGCGTTCGTATGAGACGAGATCGGAGTCGCTCCACAGTCCTGATTGGAACCCGCGTGCGAAGGCCTGGTGAAGCTGCATGAGATTGGGGAGGCGAGGGTCGCCGAATTGGCCGAGGAAAGCGGTATTCGCGTGGCGTGGAAAAGCGCCTCCGGATTGAGACAGGGTTTCGGCCTGAAAATTTCCGTCGGTATAGACGAGGGGGAGGCCCTCTCGGGTGAAATACATGGCGTGCTGGAGTTCACGCATAGCGGCGAAGTCGTTGTCGTGGCTTTGGGCGTGCATGACGGCAACGGCGGGGGCGAAACCACCGCCTCCCGGCCCATCGAGTCCGGCGAGGGTGGAAAAGGGATTGCCGAGATCGCCGTTGAGGCGGCTGCGGAGATTGTTATCGACGAGGCGCATGCCCGAATCGACGTATCCGCCGAAACCGGGCGGTTCGCCCAAGTGTTCACCGAAGAGCATGGCGTCGTCACGTGGGGATTCGGTATCGAAGACGGTATCGCGGTGGTTGCTCCAATCGACGAAGCCCCGAGTGAGGTTGAATTGTGTTTGCGCGCCACCGTTATATCCGGCGCCGCTTTGATCTTTGCTGGCGCCGCTCAAGAGGCCGTAGAAGTAGTCGGGGACGTGTTTAACGGCATCCAGGCGGAGCCCGTCGGCCTTGGTGCGGTCGAGTTTCCAGCGGGCGGCGCGGATGACGATGGCGTTTACATCTTCGGAGACCGGGTTGCCCATGTTGAAGATGGAATCGCCGGCGCCGGTGGCAAGCGACTGGCGGCCGGGTGAGTTGGGAAAGAGGCCGAGATCAGTGAAGGGTTCGGAGGTTTCGCCGGCGTCGTGTTGGCCATTGGCATTGGCGTCATCGAAGTCGAATCGGCCGTTGCCGGCGCCGATATTGGAGAGCCCCCAGCCGGAATCTGTGAAGGGCTCTTTATCCGCGAACGTGTAAACGGTGACGCCGTCGGCATCGGTGCCTTGGGGAAGATCGGTATCGAAGTAATATTCGGGATTATTTGGCTGGCGGACAAAGCTGATTTTCGGGTGATCATCGCCTTCGCTGGGGCCGAAGTTGGTATTTGGGTTTTCATGGGCGATATCGATCAAGTCGGCGAGACCGAGATTCTGGACCTGCCAGGCGCTTCCCCAGTCGCGAGTGTTGTCCCATTTCCGGTAGAATCCTTCCTCGGTAACGCGGAGGTGAAAATCTTCCGGAAGAAAACCGGGATAGATGTCGATGGGGACGAACTCATTGAATCCGGGCACATCAAAAGCGTTATGATTCATGATGTTGTCGAAATAGATGCGAATACCGAAGCGATGGGCAACGCGCACGAGTTCGAGGAGATCGGCTTCGGTGCCGTAGCGTGTGGCAGTGGAGCCGCGTTGGTCGATTGAGCCGAGGTCGAATCGATCCCAGAGGTCATAGCCGACGGAGAGGCCGCCCGAGCCTTTCGTGGGTGGGGGGAGCCAGATGGATTCGTATCCGGCCTCTGCTAGCTCGGGCATTTTGCGGGTAATTTCTTTCCAGCTAGTGTTGAAATACTGGACCATGGCTCCGATCGAAGTGCAGGTGTCGTCGATCGCTGGCGGCAAGGTCGAAGTAGAGGCTGGCATCGTCACGTCGGCTGGTCGTAGCGTTGCGCCGGGTTGGCGTGTG
>JBCCIR010000059.1:0-30195 GCA_039028175.1 Verrucomicrobiota bacterium | reverse complement strand
GGTTCGAGCGGGTCGAAATGAACAATCCGGCACTCGATATCTATCCCATCGATCACGCCGAACATCTCACTGAGGCCGGAACGTCGGAGTCAGCCCCCACGCATTCTCTCGAAGGACCTCCCCCATCGGTCGAACAATCCGATCTCACCGACTCCCACGCCAAAACGCCGGATATCCACGCCCGAATCCACGCCCTGGAACAACTGCTCAACATGCAAATAATTGCCACCAGGCAGGATTTCACTCGGGAAGCCAACGAACGCAGAGAATTGTTCGCCCAACTTGCCGCCAAGTTCTCGCGCAATCTGGAGCGCCTCGAAGAAAAATGTGTTGCCCTCGAGGAGAAACATCGACTCTCCGAGAAACAGCTTCAGAACTCGCTGATCAAGGAAATCGAACAAACGCGCAAAGAAATCAAAAGCACAGCGGCCAAACTAAGCGGACTCACACACACCAGGAGATAAGCCCCGGACCGTCCAGTCCATCTGCCGCTTGTCGACGGCGCTACACTCCCCCTTTGACCTTCGCCATTTTTCTTCACATAGTCTGCGGAAGAAAAATGGCACCCTCGTTCGCCAATACATCTCCAAGCTCCCATGCGCTGATTCACGGAGGCATATTTGTCCTTCGCACCGGCCTCTCGGCTACTATCTTCTCCCTCCATGGGCTCCCTCTCTTCATTGCGGCATGGCAATCAATCTGGAAGAAACAACCCTGGGATCTCGTCGACACCCTCACAGAATTGCAGTATCCCTTCCCCGCCATCGTCTCCACCGCTGCAGCGCTCACCCTCACCATATTTCCCGTCAGCGTGTTTCTCGGCTTCTTGTCACGTATCGCATCGGCGATTCTCGTCGTTTTCCTCGCCACCGTTCTCGTCGCCGCAAACTCCTTGCAAGGGGTCATTTCACAAGAAGCAATCTTTCTCTATCTCATCGGCTATTCCACTGTTATCGTGACCGGAAGTGGCTTCATCTCACTTGACACAGCCTTTCATTACCGCCACTGATCCAATCACGCCGTATCTAGCCACCCGCTGTTACTCAACTCGCCTCAATCAACAAAAATAACAGATTTTGACATCTTCCGATACATCGCCTGCTATTGAAGAAGAAGAGCCAGCTCCTCCTTCAATCTTGTTCTCCGATCTAAGTTTGCCCGCGGAGATAATTCAAGCCGTCGACAAAGCCGGCTATACTCATCCCACCGCAATCCAAGCAAATGCAATCCCGGTGATTCTTGATGGCCAGGATCTCATTGGAGCATCCCAAACCGGCACGGGCAAAACAGCCGCCTTCGCTCTTCCAATTCTCGCAAATCTTAACAAACACGGGGCGCTCCGTTGTCTCGTTCTTGAACCAACAAGAGAACTGGCGGCTCAAGTAAACGAACACTTCGAGAATCTCGGCGAGTTTACCAACTTGCGAAGCACCCTTATCCATGGGGGCGTGGGATACGGACGCCAAACTGAAGACCTCCGCAACGGAGTCGATACCGTGGTGGCCACCCCTGGTCGCCTCCTCGACCATATTGGAAGAGGCAATCTCTCATTGGACAAGATTTCCGTAATTGTCTTGGACGAAGTCGATCGCATGCTCGATATGGGCTTCCTCCCAGACGTAAGGAAGATTCTCAACAAATGCCCAAAGAATCGCCAAACCCTCTTTTTCTCCGCCACCATGCCTCCGGCCATTCAGGGATTCGCCGACTGGGCACTCAGAGAAAATCCCGCCGAAATCGAAATCGGCCAACGCCGCTCTGTTCCCGATACCGTCAATCACGCCTTCTACCCGGTCGCATCAGATCAGCGAGACGATTTGATCGTCGCCCTCTTGCAACGAACCAACTTTGAAAGCGTAATGGTTTTCACCAGAACAAAAAAGGAAGCCGATACCCTTACGCGAGAAATCAAAAAAGACCACCCTTACAGCGTCACCACTTTGCATTCGGACATTCCCCAAAGAGATCGAACGAAGGCCCTGCAAGGCTTTAGGGAGGGGCGCTATCAAGTCATTATCGCTACTGATCTGGCCGCTAGAGGCCTCGATATTAGCGGTGTAACTCACGTATTCAATTACCGCGTCCCGGAAAATGCCGAAGACTATGTCCATCGCATCGGAAGAACTGGAAGAGCCCAAAGTGAAGGCGACGCCTTTACCATATTGTCCGCTGACGAACTTCCCTTCGCCGAGTCAATTGAGAGATTCATCGGAAAAAAAATCGAGCGACGAAAACTGGATGATTTCCCCTACCTCTACACCACCCTTCTTGAAGACGCTCCCGCAAGAAAGAAAAAGAAAGCCCCACCCCGTTTGCGACGACGTCGCAGGTAGTCCACATCTGACGACAACGCTTGGACGCATTCGTCCTTAGAAATCATGCGCGTCCTCTCCATCGATCCGGCCCTCAGAAAAACCGGATTCTCTATCCTTGAGCAAACCGAAGATGGAAACACTTCGAGCATCCAAGCCCTTGTATACGATGTCATCACCAACCCGCCGAAACTTCTCCAATCTAGCTGCCTCGTCGCTATCCGTTCACAGCTAAACGCCGTAATCAAAGAGTTTGCACCCGATGTATGTGCCATCGAGTCCACGATCTATGTCCAAAGCTACAAAACAGCCATTGCATTGGGCACCGCCCGGGCCGCCGCTCTCATCGCCGCCGGCGAACACGGAATACCAATCTACGAATATCCTCCCAAACGAGTGAAACAAGCCGTCGTGGGAAAAGGCGCCGCGGACAAACAACAGGTTGCCTTTATGGTACGCTCGATGCTACGCCTGACAGAAACCCCCTCTCCGGATGCGGCAGACGCCATCGCGGTCGGCTTGACTCATATCAACAGTGCTGGCTCGAGTTGCACCCCTCTCTCCGAAGCAAAGCAAATATGATCCCCTCACAAATTCAGAATGACCTCTCCCGTCGAAACTCGATGGCTCGGACAGATTCCCTTCGCCGAAGCGCTTGATATTCAAAAAGAGATTTCGAACGCACGTAGCGCAGGGAACGCCCCTGATACCGTGCTTCTTCTCGAACATGATCCCGTATACACCATCGGACGAACAAGAAATCGTTCTAGCCTCGGCTCCGAATCAAAACTCCCCCACCCCGTTTTCGAAATAAGTCGCGGAGGACAAGCTACCTACCACGGGCCGGGCCAGCTGGTCGGGTATCCCATAATCGACCTGACTCACTACGGCCGTGACCTCCACCGCTATCTCCACTGCCTCGAAATCACCCTCATGAAATCCTGTAAAAAGCTGAATATCAAATCAACTCTTCGAGAAGGATTCACGGGTGTCTGGGTGGAAAATCGAAAAATCGCATCGATCGGTGTCGGAGTTCGCCGCTGGATCACCATGCACGGATTCGCAATCAACGTCTCAAAAGATATTTCAGGTTTCGATTCAATCACACCTTGCGGGATCGAAGACGTTTCAATGACCAGCGTCGAATCAGAATTCGGCAAATCAATTTCAGTTCTCGAATTCTCGGAAATCGTCGCCCCCATCCTCACGGCAGAGTTGGGTGCCCTGCATTCCAGCTAGCGGCCCACGTGGAATCCTAGGCCGGCCACCCCAATTCCTGAAACCTCCGTACCCACCCTTGAGCGGAACCCTTGATCTCATTTAATGCCCGCCGCAAGTGAATCTCAGAAACCGGCAGCACCTTCCCTTCCTCAAGAGCCTGCTTGAGCGCACACTCGGTTGCATAATCAAACACGGCCCGTATGTCCGCACCCGAAAAACCATCAGTCATCTGCACCAACCAATGCCGATCTACTGAAATGACCGGCTTTCCCGCCACCATCAATTCGATGATCGCAAGTCGTTCTTCAGCATTGGGCAGCGGAACATACACCCGTCGATCAAAACGCCCGGGACGCTGAAACGCGGCATCCAAATTCCATGGAGCATTCGTCGCGGCTACAACAAAGACACCTTCATCCTCCTCCGAACACTGCTCGAGTTCGTGAAGCAACTGGCTAACCAAAGTTCGACTGCCACCAGGGGGAGCATCAAGCCTGTCGCTCGCAAGCGCATCAAGCTCGTCAATAAACACCACTGAAGGAGCATGCGCTCTCGCCAGATCGAATATCTGGTGCACGTTTCGCTCGCTTCCCCAGGCATAAAGCTCCAGCACGTGATGCAACTCAACTTCGAGAAAGGGCCGGGACGTTTCCCCCGCAATCGCACGTGCCACTAATGTCTTTCCGCAGCCTGGCGGCCCGTAAAGAAGCATACTTCCACCAGAACGCTTTCCATATGCACGGAACAAATCCGGTCGCTTCGTCGGGTGAACGACCTTCATCCGAATCTCTTCCTTCAGCCCCTCCAAGCCCCCTACTTCGGCAAACCTTCTCAATGGACGCCGAAAATCCCGTAAGGTATAAACCTTGGGCCCAACACCCCGTTCTTCCTCGATCTCCTCGTCCTCGCCAAAATACTGGTGGCCCATCTCGTCAAGTTCGTCATCGCCAACCGCACCCCCGTCATCATGGCTCCACTCGTCACGAGAACGTACCTTTGTCGAAGACTCGCCAACAATGGCACCACGCTCAAAAATCTCGCCCCTTCCACTCGCATGGGACAATTCCTGCTCTAGCGCAGGATCACTTACGGACTTATTGATCGACAACGCATTTCCATAGTGTTCGATCGCCTTCTCGGCATTCTCCTCACTGAGATATATACGGCTCAGAAATACGTGAGCCGGCGCAAAATTCGGCTGATCCTGCAACAACTTTTGCAGGCGAACCACCGCTTCAGATGTTTTTCCGTCGAGAAAAAGCACTCGGGCCATCCCTAAGTGCGCCTCTCCGCTTTCAGAATCCTTCGCCAATACCTGCTCGAAAGCTCTCCTCGCTTCCGGAAGTGACAATTCGTCTAAACAAGACTGCGCGTACAACAACAATAAGGGAACGTTTTGGGGCGATTCCTCGACCGCCTCCCTAAGCGCGTTCAGATTCGACATAATGGGTGGGACTAAAGCAGAGATTGTAGCTCTGCCAATCGCTATTTTATCGCCCGCAGCCCCCTCCCCAGTCAAGGCACCCTTTTCCACATTCTCCCAAAACCTGCTTTCGCTTGGACCGCACCCCCCTCATCGCTATCTTTTTCCTATGATCCTCGCCGCCGTTTTTCACGACGACCCCTCCCAACGTACCTTCGCAAATGTATCAGACGTTCCCGTCTCCATTGGACGAAAACCTGCTTCCAATACGAATTCGCCCTCACACCCCTTTCCAATCACTTGGTCAGATCGTGTAATCAACCGCAACCATTCCATCGCAGTCCGCCAAGGAGACCAGCTCGTCGTCGATCTCGCAAGTCCTCTCCCGGGAGAAAAGGGCTCAAAACCAAATCCCTTTTACTCCAATTCCGTCACGGACAAACGCGTTCGTTTGAATAATCCCCTTCGTCTAAATCCAGGAGACTCCTTCGTCATCGGGGCTCAAGGACGCACTAGCTTCTACTGGCTTCGCAACGTTGACGAACTCGAAAGGCTTCTTTCCAACGATTCCCAATTTGCTGAACCGCGGCACCGCGACTTCGAACGCACCAAGAATCCAACCGACGACTATGATCACGCTCTCGAACTGGACGAATATTCAATGCGCCTGCAACTTCGTCTCCTACAAAAAGAACTGCCCGAGAAAGTCCTGCGCGGATGGACGGACGAAGAAGATCTGTTTACCCGCGCATGCGATTTCCTACAAAGCGCCTTGCCCGGCCAGAAAGCAGTTTCGGCGGCATTTATTGCCCTCCAGCAGAACGATCCTGAGCTCCCATTCGATGTCCTTCATAAGAATACCTCTTCTCTCGCAAACTTCCGGCCCAGTCGCACGCTTATCCGCCAAGTTCTAGATCCGGATGCAAAACATGACCAAGCCTTTGTATGGAGTTCCGATGAAAGTGACCACGATATCGATGGCCACAGTTTCGTCGGCCAAGTCGACTGGGTCGTCGCACTCCCTCTCGCCTCCCTCGAGCGAAATGCCCCCATATACCACGATTCAAATGACCGACCTGTCTACCTGTATGTCGAAACCCGCCAGGCAAGCAACGCCTCCGCCCGCGCCTATCTCCCATTCCTGCGACTCATCGCATCACTCGTGTCCAGCCTCCTGACCGCCCGACAACAACAGCGGGTTCAAGATCAAATGTCCGCATACTTCTCCCCGGCACTCCGAAGACACTTCAAGGGAGGTGAGTCCCGCGCTTTGGAACTCACGGTATGCGACTGCACAGTTCTCTTCTGCGATCGTCGCGCCTCATCCCAGCACCTCGAACGAGCCCGCTCCGACGATGCACTTCTCGAGAATCTCCGCGACAATCAAGAATTCGTCAGCAAAATCACCGATATCGTGTTCGATCGGGACGGCGTCATTACCGATTTTGCAGGTGATGGCCTCCTGGCACTGTGGGGTTGGCCTAAACCCGACAACTCGGCCGGACCGTCACATCAAGACGCCGACGCCGCCTCCAACCACGCCCTCCAAGCCATCAATACAGCAGAAGCGATCGCAACCGCCTTGGCAGATCGCGTCGAATTGGATCAAGAACAGAATCCCATGGCCGCGTTTCGCGTCGGAATTAGCACCGGACGTGTCGCCGTTGGTAAAACCGGCCCCCGCCGACAAATGCACATTTCCGTGTTTGGAAGCGTCGTAAACTTCGGCGCCCGGCTCGAAGGCCTTGGAAAACAATTCCATGTCCCCGTTCTCCTATCGGAGGAAACCGCTCTTCTCGTTCGCGACCAAGGCAAGTTCATCCGTAAACTCTGCTACCTCAAACCCGCAGGCTTCAATCAAGCCTACCCCATCTACGAACTCGCGGTTCCGAGAAATCTCGGAGGAAGCGGCGCAACCCAAGAAAGTATTGATCAATACGAGAACGCGCTGGCCGCTTTCGTCGATCGCCAATGGGGCGCCTGTCTCGCGCTCATTGACAAACTCCCGAAAGATGACGAGCCCGCCCGATGGCTCGAAAGACAGGTCGACCATTTTCAAAACTCCCCTCCTCCGGAAGGATGGGCAGGCGAAATTGTCGCCCTTTCCAAATAGCCGACAATTCCGCCTACTTCACCACCCCGCCTTGCCAAGTCTGTGAAAGGTCCTACCTTGGCTCGCGTTTGCTCCTCAGGGCGTTCTGCTGTAACTTTTGTGCGGAGCCTCCCGTCCCCTCTTCGCAAACGCGAAGATTCTCGATGCCCGACCATTCCCAACCGTCATCAGGCCCCACCAAGCCGCACCACTCGTTCGTCCCGCCGTCCGTCGAGGAACTAGCCGCGCAATTCCCGCGATACGATATCATCGAACTCATCGGCCACGGTGGCATGGGCGCTGTATATAAGGCCCGGCAATCAAAACTCGATCGCTTCGTGGCCATCAAGGTCCTCCCCAAGAATCTCGGTGCCGACCAAGCCTTCGCCGAACGATTCGAACGCGAGGCCCAGGCAATGGCCAAACTCCATCACTCCCGCATCGTCACCGTTCACGACTTCGGAGAGACCGCCAACGGCTACCTCTACATCGTGATGGAATTCGTCCGCGGCACGACCCTTCTCGATCTTATAAAAAATGACAACCTCGAGAATGCTCAAATCCTCGCGATTGTTACTCAAATCTGTGACGCGCTCCAATACGCCCACAAACATGGAGTCATCCATCGCGACATCAAGCCCGCCAACATAATGCTGGATGTCGAAGGTCAAGTGAAGGTCGCTGACTTTGGGCTCGCAAAACTCGCTGATTCAATCGGCAATACCATTACCCAAACGAACGTCGCGCTGGGAACTCCCAACTATGTCGCCCCGGAAGCTCTTGTCCTCAATACGGAAGTCGATCAGCGCGCTGATATTTTTGCCGTCGGCGTCCTAATCTACGAAATGCTCACAGGAAAGATACCTCGCGGCGTTTTTGTCCCCCCGTCAAATAAATCCCAGGATATCGATCCACGCCTCGACGACGTCGTGATGCGTGCCATGCAAGCTGAACCAAACGATCGTTACCAGCAGATCACCCAATTGTGGACCGATGTCGATCGCATTCGCACAACCCCTGCGCCGGCTATGGGAACCCCGGTGCCGGCACCCGGCGCAGTCCCAAAGGAACCACTTTCGAAATCTTCCTCCCAAGATTCCCCCGCCCAACCAAAACCCCGGCTGGCTCTCGTTGCCGGCTTGATCATCGTGCTCGCCACTACCGCTGTGTGGATATTCGCATCAAAGTACGCTGTCACACCATCCGCGGCCAAGTATACCCCTTCCGACGATGACCCGGGAAAGAATATGCCCGAAGCCAAATCGCCCGTCGAAACCCCGTCGGCTTCCACAAAACCAAAAGATCCTGGCTCTTCCAAGAATCACTCAGATCCCCCTGCCGCCGCACACCAATCCGCCGAAGCCCAACGGGAACAAATGCGCCGGCGCATTGAAGCGGCAATAAAAGCCCGTCCCGAAAATACTACCCAAAAGCGTCCCGGTGATCCTCGGCCATCAACCCGTCGCCCCAGTGTCACAAAACTTCGGGAACGCCCACGGCAAACGTCCGGAAACGTCTTGATTACCCGCGTCGACGGCGGCCCCATCGCCGCAACCGGACTCGCAAATCTCCCCGCCGATCTTGACCGTGTCGTCGATATCCAGATCAGCCAGAATCCGCCTTGGAATGACGAAGACACCCCGTTCGCCGTGGCTCTTCTCGCTGATGGCTCTCTTCGCGTTTGGGGAACAGACGACCCTGAACTACGACAAATCCCAGAGAACCTCGGCCAAGTAACAAAGATAGCCGTTGGCCTCAGCCACATCCTCGCCCTTTCCGCAGAGGGATCGATCGTCGCCTGGGGACACAACGCTGCAGGTCAATGCCTTGTTCCCGAAGGACTCTCGAATGTCGTCGAGATCGCGGCAGGCGGCCAGCACTCCGTCGCCCTTCTCCGGGACGGTTCCGTCGTAACCTGGGGCGCCGATTCCGAAGATTCATACAATCAGCCCCCGGAATTGCTCTCACAAGGCGGCTTCACCTCAATCCAAGGCAAGGGTATGCACTCACTCGCACTCCACCAGGATGGGACCGTCATCGCTTGGGGCGACCCGGATCACGGCGTCACTGAACCTCCCATCGATCTCGACAACGTAACCGCTATTACCTCCACCTGGAACACCGCAGCCGCCCTTCTTGAAAACGGAAAAGTGGTGATCTGGGGTGCAGAAAGTATTGCCGACCCGGTCCCTTCAGAGTCCGTTGTCGAAATTCAATCCACAATCGATAGCCTGCTATTGCGTACACAATCAGGACGATGGATCATTCGTGCCCCCGACTCTTCCCCAATCGCATTTCCTCAGCCGGCGTTTGGCAGACAAGCCACCAGGATTGTCCCTGCGGATGAATACCTCTTCGCATTCTACGCACCGGACGCCGATATTGCATCGGAAGACGGGCCTGCTGATTCCCCAATGAATCCCCTGGCCTCCACTTCGGAAGGCGGAACCAAACTCGCCGAGCTCATAGAAAAATTTAGGTTCGGCTACACCGACACCTTGCTAAAATCTCATCTGGAAACCGTCAACGATCTTGACGAAAAATACCTAGCCGCTATCGACCGGGAACAGGTCAGAGCTTCCGAGGCTGGGGATCTCGACTCCGCTCTGGCTTTCAGAACCGAAACCGAACGAATCGTTGAAGAACGTCCCCTCCCTCCCGTCGATCCCCCCGATCTGCCCCTCCGCTTGATTGAACTGAGGAATACCTATCGTGAGCAAATCGCAATACTTGATGCCGACCTCGCCGAAAATGCCCTCTCCCTCATTCCCCCTTTTCAGAATGCTCTCGATGGCATGGAAAACGAATTTACCAGGGCCCAACAACTCGATGATGCTCTTCTTATCCGCAATGCCAGGGAAGAACTCGCGGCCAAAGGCCTCGTCTATTTCCTCGGAGCTGCCGCTCCGGCCACCTCGGATGCCGGCTCGCCCCTCGACGAAGGCAGCCTCCTCGACTCGCTTGAAGACGATCCTCTCCCCTTCACCCGCTGATTCGCTCGCTTCTTGCCTCCTCTAAGATTTGAGATCACGCATCTCAAATATCACCCACCCCACCACAAAGCTCGTGACCTGGATTCCCGCAATAATCGCATAGCTCCGCACCAGTCCCCACCACGGCACGATCTCGCTCAAGGCATATACCCAGTCGTCCAATTTCGGAGTGAGAAACCAGTCCCGATAGTCCGCCAAAGGAGGAAGCAAAGCCAATATCCAATCCGTGATAAAAACGGCCGCCGTCAAAATGGTAGCGGCCGCGGGCTTGATCCGCAGGCAAGACAAACAGAACGCTACACTCGTGACGGTGTTCATACTGATCGACAAAAGTGCCAGCGCGAAAAAATAACGCCCCATGCCGGGCCACCAGTCATAAACCGCGAAAACGCCTTTTTCAGGAATGAAGGCAAAAAACCCACCGCCCCATCCTCGCTCAAAAATACCCATCACCACCGCCGTGACCCCCAAAAACAATATGAGCACACCTGTATATATCGAGCAGGATATCCACTTTACGCTCAATAACCGAACCCTGGAAACAGGACGGCTCAACACCATTCGCAAAGTCCCATCCTCGAATTCTTTCGCCACTATGTCTCCGGCTACCAAGGCCAAGAACAACATCCCCAGCACAAAAACCGATGCCACCAATAGGACCAATGCCAACGTCAAAGCGGAAAAGTAATACTCAAACGCATGGCCGTTCCGGGTTAACATCTCCTCAAAAAAACGCTGCGCACCGGGCTTTTGGAAAAAATAGAGCGCCAATCCCTCGATCAATAAGAACAGTAAAAAACCAATGTGCGTCCGCCGGCGCGCAAACATCCGATACAACTCACCGTTCAGTTGACGCCCAAAGCCGTTCACGTTATTCCGCTCCTTCTCCGCCATCGTGCCGAACCCTCATATACAAATCTTCAAGCCCCTCCTCCTCCAACACTACCTCGCTCACCTTCACCCCGGCCCGAACCATCCCCTCCACAATATCCGATACCGCCATACTCTTTCCCACTGTCACCTCCCCTTCACCCTCCACGCTGCCCCCGGCCGTCTCCACCACCTCGGTCGCCACAGCCCAATCATCTACAGAAAAGCGATACCGTTTCACATCACTACCCAACCCGCGCACACCCCCCTCATAAACCATTTTACCCTCCCTCAGGATCGCAACCCGCGTGCAGGTCTGTTCCACCTCTGACAACAAATGCGAATTCAGCAAGATCGTCATACCCCATTCCCGGCGCATCTCCCCGATCCAAGACCGAAACCGAACCATCCCATCCGGATCCAACCCGTCCATCGGTTCATCCAATAGTAAAACCTCCGGTCTCGGCAACAAAGCCTGCGCGAGCGCCAGTCGCTGACGCATCCCATGACTGTATGTCCGCACCAAATCATCAATCCGCCCCGACAATCCCACCATGTCCACCATCCTATTGGCCTCCCTTTCGTCCCACCATCCGGAATACCCCGTCAGCATCTGAAGATTCTTCCACCCACTCAGATAATCGTAAAAGCATGGCGTCTCAAATATCGCCCCCACCTTACCCAATGCCCGCTCCCGCTCTTTCTGCACGGATTCTCCCCCGATAAAAACTTCCCCCTTATCCGCATGCACGAGTCCCAGCATTATCCCCACCGCCGTGCTCTTGCCCGCCCCGTTGTGGCCCAACAACCCAAACACTTCCCCGCGCTCCACCTCAAAACTCACCTCGTCCAAAGCCGGCGCCCGTCGCCCCGAAAATCGCTTTGTCACATTCTCAAATCGCAACATCATTGCCCCCCTCGACCTCCCTCCACCCAAAACTTCACTTCCTCTTCCACACGCCCATCCGCATAAAGAATATTCACCTCGTCTCCAACTCGCCGGTGAAACGCCTCCTTGTCCGAAATCACCGGTATCCCGGCCTCTCCCAAACGCCTTCCCATCATTTCAAATTGCCCGCTCTTCTGACCGTTCAACAAACTGTTCCAAAAATAGCTCGTTCCCGTCGTCTCCCAAATTCGATCAAAATCACCCGCGCAACGAAATACCTCCGGGCCACTCACATAGTCTGCAAGTTCCGTATCTAGCGATGGCTTCTCATCATCCCCCTCCCCCCGCGCCGCCACCAATACCGGCATCGTCATATCGTGATCGCCCAAGTAAAGATTCAACGCGATCCCAATCTGCCTGAGGTTGCCCATGCAATGGGCCGCCCGACCCCGCGCCGCCACTCCCTGATACACCGGCACCGCCACCGCCGCCAAAATTGCAACGATCGCCACCACTACCACCAGTTCCGTCACCGTAAACCCTCTCATTCCCCGGTCGGTCTCGTTCTCATCATCTGTCGCCGCTCTCGATGATTCGGATTCTCCATCAATCGCTGCATCTCCTCCATCAACGGCGCCAAATCTCGCTTTGTATCGGCACTCGCGTCGCGGTAATACGATTCCATTCCCTCATTCACAATGCGGTTGTAAAGCTCCTCATCCTCGCGCTCCAATCGCGCCATGTCAGATTCTCCTCCCCGACGCGCCATGTCCGTCCGCGCCCTCTCCACAAACGCACGCCGCTCTTGATCTTCCATATCATTGAAGCCCTTCATCATTTGCTTGAACGACTCACTCATCGTCAGATCAATAAAATAGGCTCGCTCGTCTCGATCTAAATCTTCCCAGAAATCATCCCCTCTTCCCATTCCTCCGTCGCCAGGGCGATTCCCTTCACGAAAAATCCGCCTCTGCTCAAAGTTAAACTGATTCACCATTCCAGCCAGCCGCTCCAGCCACTCCCGACGCGCATTCTCGTCCTCAATCTCATCAATCGGTTCCCTCTCCACAAACGCCACCACCTTTTCCGGCGTTACTTCAAATACACCCGCGACTGTTAATAACCCCCAGACTCCCGCCCAAACCAAAACTAACACCGCAAACCCCTTCAATACCATTGATCTTCCCGATCCCATCATTGATTCTATACTCGTTCGGACGAAACGTCCTCCCGTCTGGTTACGTTAAATCTGTCACAAGCCTTGCTCCCAGCCATTCACCCGTCAACCCCTCGATTCACTGCACCCCACAATCCCGCTTCTCCCCAGACCCCCAAATACACATTGATGCCCTCAATTATTGGCGGCCCCACCCTTCCCGGTTTATGAAATACCGGCAAACAATCTCCCCGCCATGGAGAACCCTGAACTCAAAGATTACCAAATCCACCAACCACCCATCGGGCAGGGCTCCTATGGCGTCGTCTACCGCGCCACATACCGCGGCATTAGCGATCGCGCCGTCAAAGTCTTCAAACCCGATCGCGTCGACCTCTCAACCGTGTCCCGCGAACTCGAGAAACTCTCCTCCGTCGCCGAACACCCCGGTATCGTCACCCTCCACGACTTTGATCTCACAACCGGATCCCCGTATTATGCCATGGGCCTCCACGCCCGGGAACAAGGTGGCGGAAATTGGTCCGCCCGCACCCTCGACGAAAAATGCGGTAAGATCGACGGAAGAGAGGCCTACCGCCTCCTCTCCGAAATAGCCGACGCCATCGCCTATCTGCATCGCCATCAAATCATTCACTGCGATATCAAACCCAGCAATGTCCTCCTCACCGACGAATCACCCCCCCGAATCAAAATCTGCGACTTCGGTCAAAGTCGCGGTACCGGGATAGAATCCTTTGAACCCGCCGGCACGCCCTACTACGCCCCTCCCGAACAACTACGCTCCCCACAAGATTCATCCGAAGGCCGAGGCTTTCGCTGGGACGTTTATGCCTTCGGCACCCTCGCCTATCGCCTCATCACGGGAGGTCTTCCCAGACTTCAAAAGCTCTACGAAACCCACCAGGCAAATGCAAACGACCCTGAAGCCACCATCTTGGACGCTTCGTCAGATGAAACCCTTGTCGAAGGATCAAGCAACCGCATCCGAGCCCGGCAACTCGCAGACCTCATCGAGAAGGAACCCCCTATCCAATGGCCCTCCGGTAGAATCCACCGAAGCATTACCGTCGATATTGAACTAAAGGAAATCATCGAACGGTGCCTCTCCCTCGATCCCGCCGCCCGCTTCGCCGATATGCGGGAAGTCTCCTTCAACCTCAAAGAGATCGCCCGCCACACCCAGATCAAACGTTCGCGACGCCTGATCGCAACTTTCGCGATCCTCTCCCTTCTCGCCATCGTTTCCGCGGGCTTTGCCGTCAAACAGATGCGTAATGCCCGCCAAGCTTCGCTCGCCGAACAAACCGCCCGGGAAGAGGCAGAGCAACTCATCAATTTTATGCTCTTCGATCTCGGTGAAAAACTCCGGCCCATCGGACGCCAGGAACTCCTCGAACATGTCGCAGAAAACGCCGAGTCCTACATCTCCAACCTTGCCGAAGACCGCCGCTCCACCCGCACCCTCCAAATGTTTGCCGGAATTCTCAACAACAAAGGCGATGTCGCCGCGGCAGCCGGCAACGAAGAGGACGCCCTCAATCACTACCTCCAGGCCCATAATATCGCCGAACAATTGATGGAGATCGATGACACCGGGCCTGGCTCCGTCCTCCAGGTTGCCCACAGCCTCGTGAATATCGGCTCCGTCCATCAACGCGCCGGCCGCCTCGAGGAAGCCCTCACCTACTACGACCAAGCGCTCGACTTAAAGAAAAGATACCAGTTCGACGCTCAGGGCGAAATGAATCTCAATCGCGCCATCGTCAACGGCCTCATGCGCATCGCTGAAGTCTACAAAACCCAAGGTGACCCCGATGCCGCTCTCGACTACTATAATGACACTCTCAAACTCATCCGCGAAATCTCCGGTGATCGCTCATCGCAAGAAAAAGCACCATCCAATCCCATTCTCGCTTCCGTCCTGCAAGAAATCGGCGATATCGAGCTCATAGAAGGAAATTTTAAACTGGCGGCCGAACACTACCAGGAAGCTATTGCTATTGCCGACCGCCTGAGCAACGAAAGCAAACGCTCCACGCCAACCCAACAACGCCTGGCCGGTCTCCACACCCGCCTCGCCGAAGCCCATTTCGCCCTCGGAGATATCCTCGACGCAAAAAATCAACTCCTCGACGCCCTCCGCATCCGAAGTCGCGTTGCCAAGCGTGATCCCTCCAACATCGAGTGGCAACTCGATCTCGCTTCTGCCTATTCGGACGTGGGAGACGCCACAGAACCCGATTCCAACGGAGCCAATCTCGATGCCCTGACCCAATATCGGAAAGCTCTGGAAATCCTCGATACCCTCAAAACCAAGCCCGGAACCAATCTGGCCGAAGAAAAAGAACAACTCGCCTTTCGCGTCGAATCGAGCATCGCCGCCGTCATCGGCGACCAACTCGGCCAACCCTCCGAGCCCCAATAACCCCCGTTCCCAGCCCACTCAGCCCATCCCAACGGGCTTGCCCATACCCCCCAAAAAAGAGGGAAGCCCGCCGGCCCCGAAGGACCAACGAGCCTCCCACACGAGAGTCATATCTGCCGCTTTCTACCTAAACGGTCGACAGGCCCTCTTCTTTCATATCTGGCAATTCTTGTCGACTTTTTTCGCTATTCCGTAGGACGCTCTCCGCCTTTCCCACCTTTGCCACCACCGGCTCCTCCTTTGCCGCCACGACCAGCCATTTTCTTCATGGCAGCAGCAAATTCTTCCTGAGAAACCTCTCCACTTCCGTCCGCGTCGAGATGATTGAATCTCGCATCAACTTTTGACGGATCCGGCGCATTCTTGGCCCGCGGATTGTTCTTAAATTCCTCAAGACTGATACCGCCGCTTCCGTCGGCATCCATTTTCCCGAACATCTCCGCGGGATCTGGACGCTGTCCACCGGCACCGGCGCCACCGCGCTTTCCATCCTTATCACTGCCCGCTCCCTTTTCACCCGCTGTCGCAACAAAGGCGAAGCCGACAAATAGAGCCGAGCAAAGTCCAACTGTAGATAATACTTTCTTCATGATCTTAGTTTTAGGGTTCACTTAAATCCACCTCCGGGCGTCAATACCCGGCTCTAGATTCCTGACATTCAACCCTCCGATATCTTCCGAGTTGCGTCCCATCGCCTCTTTTTTTACAATAGCCCCGTGCACCTCCGTTCCTTGCCCAGTCTGGCCTTCTTGGCGCTTTCCATCCCAACCATAGCCTTCACTCAGCCCAAACCCACCGAGCATCGAAATACCAAACCCGCAGATCGCGACCGGCAGCTGCAAGCCCTCGAATACCAACAAAAAGGCTACCAAAACTTTTTTGCCGCCAAAATTGACAAGTCACTCGACGACTTTGATGCCTTCCTCGCCGTTTTTCCCGAGCGAAAACCACATCACTGGCAACGCGGTATCTCTCTCTACTACGCCGGCCGCTTCGCCGAAGGCAAAGAACAATTCGAACTCCACCAAACCGTAAATCCCCAGGATGTAGAAAACGCCGTCTGGCATTTTATCTGTTCCGCAAAGACTCCCGAATTCGGCATCGAACACGCCCGCGAACATTTCATTTCCATCACTCAGGACCCCCGCATCCCCATGAAACAAATTCACGCCCTCTTCGCGGGAAATGGCACGCCTGAGGAAGTCCTCGATGCAGCCAATCACGCACCCCTCTCCCGGCGCCCCAACGCCCTCTGCTACGCCCACCTCTACCTCGGCCTCTACTACGAAGCGCTCGACGAACCGGAAAAATCACTGCACCACATCAAAAAAGCAGCACTCGAATTCACTCAATCACACTACATGGGGGAAGTCGCGCGTGTCCACCTCCACCTCCGCACCGCAAAAAACGCCCGCTGACGCCTACAAATCACTTTCTTCTTTATCATCCAGTAACCCCTCGATCGTCTCCGTTAACTCAATGTAATCCGCGTCCCCTTTTTCATACTTTCCACCCGGATGCACCCACGCGATCCGCCCCTCGCGATCCAATAAAAAACTCACGCTCGTCCATTTCCTCGCCTCGTCGAATAACCACCAGCGCTTCAGCACGGCCCACTTCTCGTCGATTCCCACCGGAAAGGTAAACCCGTATCCCTTCACCAACGCCTCCACTTCCTCCACCCCAAACGGCTCCGGACTCTTGTGATGATACATCCCCACCACCTCCAGCCCTCGCTCTCCATATGCCTCCAATAATCCGTTCAGCGCAGGAGCCGTCGCCGAACAATAAGGACAATGATCGCCCGTGAACCAGCGAACCAACACCACCTTCCCCTTCAAATCGACCAGATCGACCCCCTCCCCGATAACCCACTCCCCGATCTCCCAGCCCGGCGCCTTCTGTCCCAGCTCAGCCCGATACTCCCGCCCGCTTCCCCAAACCAAGGACGCACAAACAATCCATCCGAAAGCTAAAATCACAGCTTTCATCTCGTTTCACCCTCTGACAGCTTTCCACGACGCGCAATGAAAACCTCACGCCACATCACCACCACCTTGGTCTGCCTCGCCGCTTCCCTCGCCTCCGGCACTTCCCAAACAACCGAGCCCACAGTCGACCCCTCCCCCTCTTACTACTCCACCGGACCACAAACACGTGATGGCATCGGCAAATACTACATGGGCAGGGAAATCGCTCGCGCTATCGGTGGCCACGGCGCCATCCAATGGCTCGAACGCCCCGAACGAGAACAGGAAGAATCTCCCGATGAAGTAGTCGCCAATCTCGAGCTGAATCCCGGCGACCACGTCGCCGATATCGGATCCGGCTCCGGCTACTTCACCTTCCGCATCGCCGAAAAAATCCCCGATGGCAAAATCTACGCCGTCGATATCGACCAACCCATGCTCGATTTCATCGCCGATCGCGCGGAAGAGCGGCAAATGAAAAATATCACCCCTCATATGGGCACGCTCACCGATACTCGCCTCCCCGAAAACTCAATCGACCTCGTCCTCATTGTCGACGCCTACCACGAATTCTCACACCCCCGGGAAATGATGTCATCAATCGTCAAGGCCTTAAAACCAGGCGGGCGCCTCGTTCAGCTCGAATATCGAAAGGAAGATATTTCCATCCCCATTAAACCCCTCCACAAAATGAGCCAGAAACAAGTCGTTAAAGAACTGGATGCCGTTGGCCTCGAGCATGTCGAAACCCGTGACTTCCTCGACCTCCAACACTTTATGATCTTCCGAAAGCCGGACACGCCTAAACATTCAGAAAATTCTGAAGCAACGTCTTCCCCTCCGTCGTCAAAATAGATTCCGGATGAAATTGCACACCAAACACCGGTAAGTCCCGGTGCTTCAACCCCATAATTTCCTTCTCTTCCGTCTCGGCCGTTATCTCCAGGCAATCCGGGACCGACTCACGCTTCACAATCAACGAATGATATCGCGTCGCCTCAAAGGGAGCGCTCATCCCCTTGAACACCCCCTCGTCCCCATGATGAATCATGGAGGTCTTGCCATGCATCAAGCGGTCGGCTCGAACCACCTCTCCCCCGTAGACATGCCCTATGCATTGATGCCCCAAACAAACCCCCAATATCGGCACCTGCCCTGCGAAGCCCTCGATGACCTCGTTGCTGATCCCCGCCTCCAAGGGCGTGCAAGGCCCGGGCGAAATACAGATCCGCTCCGGTCCCAGTTCTCGTATCTCCGCCACCGTGATCTCATCATTCCGCCGCACCTCCATCGCCGCACCCAACTCTCCGAAATACTGCACGAGGTTGTAAGTAAATGAATCGTAGTTGTCGATCACCAGCAACATCGCTACTTCCCTCCTTCCAAGTCCTTCGCCCGCGCCACCGCCCGAATCAACGCCTTCGCCTTGTTCACCGTCTCCTCATACTCCCGCTCGGGCACCGAATCCGCCACCACCCCGGCCCCCGCCTGCACAAACACCTTTCCATCCTTCAAAACCGCCGTCCGGAGCGCAATGCACGAATCCAAGTTCCCATCATAACCAAAATATCCCACCGCCCCCGCGTAAACACACCGCTTGCTCTTCTCAAATTCATTGATTATCTGCATGGCCCGTATCTTCGGCGAGCCCGATACGGTGCCCGCTGGAAACGTCGCCCGCATCACATCATACGCGCTCATCCCCCCCTCCAATTGGCCCACCACATCCGAGACAATATGCATCACGTGACTGTACTTCTCGATAATCTTGAAGTCCGTTACCGTAACCGAATCATACGCCGCAATCCGCCCCACGTCGTTGCGCGCCAAATCCACCAACATAATGTGCTCCGCCAATTCCTTGGGATCCCCAAGCAATTCCGCAGCCAAAGCATCGTCCTCCGCCGCCGTCTTACCCCTCCAACGCGTCCCCGCGATCGGCCGAATCTCCACATTTCCCTCCAAGCATCGCACGTGAACCTCTGGCGAACTCCCCACAACCGAAAAACCGTCCTCCTCAAACTCCAGGCAAAACATATAGGGCGATGGATTCACGTGACGTAGCGCCCGGTAAAAATCGATTGCCGTGCCCTCATAATCCACCTCAAACCGCTGCGATGGAACAAACTGAAAAATGTCGCCCGCATGAATGTATTCCTTCCCCTGGCGCACCATATCCTCGTACTCCTTCCGCGACGTGTTACTCCGCGGCTCCGCCACCTCCACATCCCCTCCCGTCAATTCCATCGGCTTGAATCGTAGCGGAGTCTCCAGCTTTCGAATCAACGCATCAATCTTTTCCCGCCCCGCTTCATAAGCCGCGTCCACCGAATCATGCTCCTCGGTATAAACGTTCGCCACCACCTGCATGCGGCGAAATCGATGATCAAAAACAATCAACGTATCCGTCACCAAAAACAAGATGTCGGGCACCCCCAAAACATCTGGGGGCGATTCTCCCACCGTCGGCTCAAAATAACGCACCGCGTCATACCCGAGATATCCCACAGCGCCACCATGAAAAATCGGCAAATCCTCCGCCTCCACCGGATCGAACCGTGCCATCACCCTCTCCAACTCCCGAAGCGGATCCCCCTCCACCTCCTTCTTTACCCTCGAACCATCACCCTCGACGATCTCCACCTCCTGACCGCGACACCGAAAAACCGTCCGCGGCGCACTCCCCAGAAATGAATATCGACCCACCTGATCGCTCTTTTCAGCCGACTCAAAAAGAAAGCAATCCGAGCCATCCTTGATTTTCTCAAATGCGGATATCGGCGTCTCATAGTCCGCCGCCAGCTCGGTATACACAGATATCAAATTCCCCGACGTCGCCAAACGCCGGAACTCATCAATATCTGGCCTTAATACCGTGGCTTCCATTCTCTACGTTTCCCTCGCCCCCTTCTGAACCGAAGACGACCCTGACGATGCCTTCCCACCCGCTTCCATGCAAACGATTTGATCTTTGCCCGTGAAAGCCCCCCCAGGTTCGTTGCTACAAAAACGCCCCCTGCTCCTCTACACACACCGACCCGGTGCCACTCTTTTCATCTTCCCGTGCGACACTACCCGCCTCACTCGGCCAGGCCGCTTCCAACCAATCCATCGGCTCCCGCGGACAAGCACAACTCACCTCCACCCGCGCAAAGCCCTGCGCCCGCAACTTCTCCGCCACCGCGCCTCGCGCCACATCCGGATGATTGCAATCACTGCTTAAATGCCCCAAAACCACATGCCGCAATCCCTCGCTCGCCACCTCCCCCACCAAATCCGCCGCCTGATCATTCGATAAATGCCCGTGCCGCGACGATATCCGCTGCTTCGTCGCCCAGGGTCGCTTCGTATCGTTCTGCAGCATCGTCTCATCGTAATTCGCCTCAACAAACAAACTCGTCGCCCCGCTCAAGCGCTCCCTAACCAAGTTCGTCACATGCCCCACATCACTCAAAACCCCCAAAGCCGACTCGCCATCCCCAATCACAAAACCCAATGGATCAACCGCGTCATGAGGCACCGGAAAGGTCCCCACCTTCACTCCGCCCAAATAAAATTCATCCCCAGACTCAAACAAATGCCACTCCATCTCCTGCCGTATCGAATCCACCAACACCTCACGCGTCATCACACTACAGTAAATCGGCACCTGCTCCTTCCGGCACAAAACATCAATCCCACGCGTATGATCCCCATGCTCGTGCGTCAGCAAAATCCCGTCCAAATCCGAATACGCCACCCCCACCCGCTCCAACCGCAATCGAATCTGCTTCGCACTCAATCCCGCATCCAACAAAAATACCGTCTCCCCCCCGTTCACCCGCACCACGGCACAATTCCCCGAACTCCCGCTTCCCAATATCGATATCTCCAGCATCCCAAGAATTAATTAAATTATATTAATAAATTCCTCAGGACTGGCACGCAATTCCATTCAGTGCAAGATTGCTAAAAATCGAGGTTTCCTCACGATAGAATGCCTGGCCTAGCCACATCAACGGCTCCCGCCCGTCCCATCGACCCGTTTCCCCATTGTCATGCGTTTCTTTAAACGATTCGCCCTCCTCACCGGCGTCATGATCGTCGCCCTCGCGGCTTGGGGCGCCTTCTACGCTTATGACAAGGGCTTCACCAAAAAATGGCGCCGCGCCGTTCACGAAGAGTTCCAAAAACGCGGGATCGAAGCCGATATCGGAAAACTCACCCTCGACCCCTTCGAAGGCCTCGTGGCCCGAGACGTCCGCCTCTACCTCGACCCCTCACGCCGCAACCTCCTCGCCGAAGTTAGCCGCGTCAGTCTGGACATCGATGTCCTTCGCCTCTTCAAAAAGGAATTCTTCCTGAACACCATCGACATCCGGAATGCCGACCTCTCCCTTCCCGTCGATCCCGCCGACGAAAAAAGTACCCGCCTCGATATCAAAGATTTCAACGCCCGCATCCTCATGCCGGAGAATCGTATCGAAATCTCCCAGGCCCACGGCGACCTCCACGGGGTTCACATAAACCTGCGCGGTTCACTCTTCAAACCCTCCGGCCTCGAATCTAAAACCGACGCCAGTGCGCCCGGCTCCGGAAACTCCACTTCCGCGGCCAACGACGGCGGCGCCAAAACCCTCGCCGTCCTCAAGAGCCAGCGCAAAACCATCCATACCATCGTCACCGAACTCGAAAAACTCCAACACCTCCCCGATAACCCGCCCGTCCTCACCCTCACTGTCAACGGCGACCTCGACGACCCGGACAACCTCACCGCCACCATGCAACTGTCCGGTACGCGACTCTCCCGCGACGACTACGAATGCAACGAGCTCAACGCCCTGATCGAACTGAATCGCGCCACCCTCACCCTCAAGGAACTCATCCTCAAAGACGATTCCGGAGAACTCACCGCTCAGGCCAACTACACCATCGGCGATCCCGTCGTCCATTTCAAAGCCCAGTCCTCCATCGACCTACACCGCCTCGCGAGCCACTTCGTGAACTATCCCGCTCTCGGCGAAGTCATTTTCTACGAACCCCCGGAAGTTTACGTCGAAGGCGAATACCACCTCGAACCCGATCCTGGACGCGCCGGACCGCCCCTCTTCCTCGTCGGCTCCCTCCAATGCAACAAAGTCGCCAGCCGCGGCGTCATCTTCGAAGGCCTCAATGTCGATTTTGGCGTCGATCGCGATCTCTACTACCTCCGCAATATCAAACTCACGCACGAAACCGGCGCCTCCACCGGCACCGCCCTCGTCGACGCCGAAGGCATCAAATACGAGGCGGAGATCAAAATGGACCCGCGCGTGTTCATGCCCTTCGTCAGGACGGAAGGCACGCGAAAATTCCTCGGCTACTGCGGCTTCAACGAGGAATCCACCATCTTCTGCTCCTTCCGCGGAACCGGCCCCGAACTCTCGCCAAAAACTTGGACCTCCACCGGCGAAATCGACGTCAGAAATCTCAAATACAACGATGTCCCCGTCGAAAGAGCCGAACTCGACATCGATATCAATGGTGTCGAACACGTCTACCGGAACGTCCGTATCACCCGGAAAGAAGGAACATTCACCGCTGACGAAATCCAACACCACACCCTCACCAAGGTCACCAGCTTCGACAACGCCGTAAGCACCGTGTGGCCCACCGAATTCCTCATGTGCTTCGCCCATAAAGTCGCGGAAAAGCTCAAGCCATACCGCTTCTCCTCCCCGCCCGAATGCCGCATCTCAGGTGTCGCCGATCCTCTCAACCGCACCCAGACCGATCTCCATCTCAACTTCTCCTCAAACGGCGCCACCAACTACACCCTCCTCGGCGCCACTCTCCCCTTTCAGAACGCCCGGGGTGCCCTCCACTTCAAAGGCGATGCCCTCGCCCAATCCCGCCTCGAAGCCGGTCTCTTCGGAGGCCAAACCATCGCCCAGCTCGCCATCAACAATCTCTCCACCACCAAAAACTACTCCTGCACACTCGATGTCAAAGCTGTCCGCTTTGAACAACTCTCCGGCACCTACTCCGACTACGAAGAAACCAAAGGCGAACTTACTGGGTTCTTCGACTTCACCGGTCACGGCGATGACTACTCCACCCTCGCCGGCAAAGGAAAAGCCTCCATCACAAACGGAAACCTCTTCTCCATCCCCCTCCTCGGCCCCCTCTCACCGCTCATCAGCGATCTCTTTAAAGATAAGAAAGCCGGTCACAGCATCGCCCGAGAAGCCAGCGCCAGCTTCGTCCTGCAAAACGGAACCATCGCCACTGAAGATTTTGAAGCTCACACCAACTCCTTCCGCATTCGCGGCAGCGGCAGCGTCAACTACGCCAAGGACATCGTCGACTTCCACGTCCGCATGAACGCCAAAGGCGCCCCCGGCATCCTCCTCTTCCCCGTTTCCATGCTCCTCGAATATTCCTGCGAAGGCACCATGTCCGATCCCGTTTGGCGCGCCAAAAACATTCCCGATCCCGGCCGTATGCTCGAGAAAGCCGTCAATGCCGCCACCGGCGATTAACCGCGCACCAAATGAACGACGATCCCACACAGGACCATAGGAGCGGCCGTGAGCGAGAACCTGATCCATCCAACGGCTCGGCGGCCCAATCCAGGGCTCCCTACCTCCTCATCGCAATCGCCATCTGCCTCCTCGCCGGCCTCGCAACCGGAACGGTCGTCTACCTCCGAACCCTCGATAAAGTAAGCGCCGCCGTCCAGGACATCACGAACGGCTTCGCCACCGAAGAAATCACCGAAACCTTCATCCTCAACCAAATCGAATCCACGTCCACTGATGGCGCCGTCCTCGAAGTCGCCACCGCCGACGCCACGGAATCTTTCTCCCGCTCCAGCGCTCCCATCAAATACTGGGACACCGAACTCCCCCTCGGCACCACCGTTTCCGACATCACCGTACCCGCCACCTACCGCTTTCACATCAACCTCCACGATTCCTGGAACCTCTCCGTGGAAGACAATAATACCTGCATCGTCCACGCCCCCGCCCTGCGCCCCTCCCTCCCCGTCGCCATCGATACCGCCGGCATGGAAAAAAAGACCCGAAGCGGCTGGGCTCGCTTCGACAAAAACGAAAACCTCGAGAAACTCGAGGACAGCCTCACTGAAAAACTCGCCCAACGCGCCGGCTCCTACACCGAACGATCCGATGTCCGCGAAGATGCCCGCCGCTCCGTCGCCCTCTTCGTCCGAAACTGGCTCCTTCACGAAAACCAATGGGGACCGGATAACTTTAACAATATCTTCGTCTACTTCCCCGACGAATCGCCGCCCCAGAATCCGGACGATTTGCCCCAGCCCACCATCTCCATCGATTCCAAAATTGAAAGCTGATCCCGCTTACTCTTCCGCTTCACCCTCGGTGGCGGACTCCTCCCCATCCTCGTCGTCACCGACCTCCTCCTCGTCCCCCACCGCGTCATCCTTCACCACGCGAGCGATGTCCTGAATACTCTCGCCCTCCGCCAGATTCATCAACCGCACCCCCTGCGTGTTGCGGCCCGTCGGCCGAACATCACTCACCCGAATACGCACACTCTGCCCCTCGCTCGTCATCAACATCACTTCGTCCCCGTCCTCAACCATCAATCCACCCACCACCGTGCCCGTCTTCTCCGTCACCTTCATCGTGATCACACCCTTTCCACCACGCCCCTTGGTCGGATACTCCGCACCCGGCGTCCGCTTGCCCAGCCCGTTCTCAGAAGCAATCAACAACGACGCCGCATCATCCGCCACCACCAAGGCAACCACGTAATCCTCAGGCCGGGGTCGTATCCCCGCCACACCCGCCGACGGCCGGCCCATCGGCCGAATGTCCGTCTCCCGGCAACGCACGCAGTATCCCTGGTTCGTCACCAGGCAAATCTCATCCTCGCCAGAGGTCAAAACCACGTCGATTAATTCGTTCCCCTCCTCAATCTTGATCGCAATGATCCCATTCTCCCGGTAATTGCGGAAATCACTCAGCCGCGTCTTCTTGACCTTCCCGCTCCGCGTCGCAAACAACACATACTGATCCTCCACAAACGTCGCATCCTTGTTCTCCTGCCCCTGCGCCACCACACGCAACACCGCGGCAATCTTCTCCTCCGGCTTCAGATTTAGGAAATTCTTGATCGACCTCCCTTTCGCCGTCCGACTCCCCTCCGGAATCTGATACACCCTCTCGACATACACCCGCCCCGTGTTCGTGAAAAACATCAGGTAATCATGCGCCGTCGCCGTGAACAAGTGCTCCACGAAATCCGATTCCTCCTCCTCAGCCGTCGCCTCCCGTGTCTCCATCCCCTTTAATCCCTTCCCCCCGCGTCCCTGCACACGATATTCCGAAGTCTGCGTGCGCTTGATATAGCCGTGATGCGATATCGTGATGATCGCCGCCTCGTTCGCAATCAAATCCACATTCGCAATCTCCCCCGCATACTCCGCAAAATCCGTCCGCCGCGGCGTTGCATACTTCTCCTTAATCTCGCTCAGCTCGTCCTTGATGATCTGCAATACCCGCTCCTCACGCGCCAGGATGTCCGCCAAATCTTTGATCGTCTCAATGAGCTCGTCGTAATCATTCTTGATCTTCTCACGCTCCAAGCCCACCAGCTGGTAAAGGCGCAGCTCCAAGATGTGATCCACCTGCTTGTCCGTCAGCACATAGCGCCCCTCTTCAATCTGCAAACTCTCCTGCCCGCGCAACAATATCCCTAATTTCTCCGCCGCTTTCGCCTCAAAGGTAAACGCCTTGATCTTCTCCCGCGCCTCGTCCCGCGTCTTCGAATCCCGAATCATCGCGATAAACTCATCCAGGTTCCCCAACGCCAGTAGATACGCCTCCAAGCGCTCCGCATTCTTCTCCGCCTGCGCCAGCAAATAACGCGTCCGCCGCAAAACCACCTCGCGCCGGTGCTCGATGTAACAAACAATCGCATCCTTCAGGTTCAGCAAACGCGGACGCCGATTGTCGATCGCCAGCATGTTTACCGAGAAACTCGTCTCCAACGGCGTATGCTTGTATAGATTGTTCAACACCACCTGCGGTCGCGAATCCCGCTTCAAATCCACCACGATCCGCGTGTTCTCATCCGACTCGTCACGCACCGCCGCAATCTCCGGTATCACCTTCGTGTTCGCCAACTCCGCAATCCGCTCCACCAATCGCGCCCGGTTCACCGCGAACGGAATCTCCGAAACAATAATCTGCTCACGCCCACGCTTGTCCTCCACAATTTCCGCCCGCCCACGGACACGCACGCTGCCTCGGCCGGTCGTAATGTAATCCGTCGTGCCCCGCTGTCCCAAGATCGTGCATCCCGTCGGGAAATCAGGGCCCTTGATGTATCCCATCAATTCCCCCGTCGTAATCTCTGAATTGTCGATCGTCGCACAAATCCCGTCCACCACCTCTCCCAGGTTGTGGGGCGGAATGTTCGTCGCCATCCCCACCGCAATCCCCGTCCCACCATTCACCAACAAGTTCGGAATCGCCGCCGGTAACACCGCCGGCTCGCTGTTCGTCTCGTCATAGTTCGCAACAAAATCCACCGTGTCCTTGTCCATGTCCGCCATCAAAGCGGACCCCTCATGCGTCAATCGCGCCTCCGTATAACGCATCGCCGCCGGAGGGTCCCCCTCCACCGATCCAAAATTCCCCTGCCCGTCCACCAGCGTGTTCCGCATCGACCAGTGCTGCGCCATGTTCACCAGCGTCGGATAAATCGCGCCATCCCCGTGCGGATGATACTTACCCATCGTCTCACCCACGATCCGCGCACACTTCAAGTGCTTCTTGGGCGGCGACAATGACAAATCATTGTGCATCGCATACAGCAATCGCCGTTGCGAGGGCTTTAAGCCGTCTCGCGCGTCCGGCAACGCTCGGGAAATAATCACCGACATCGAATAATCCAAAAACGATTGAGACATCTCGTCCGCCACGTTTACCGGCGCGATGTTTTCCTCCTCAGCAGGATTCGGGGTCGGGGTATCAGATTCGTCAGCCACTTGTATTCAGTCAGATAAAATTAAGAGAGATTGCTTGTTCCTTCCGTCTGGATTCCGCGATCACACGTCGAGGTTCCGCACATTCAACGCGTTGTCCTCGATATAGCGCCGCCGCGGTTCCACCGCCTCGCCCATTAGCCGGGTCAACATCGAATCCGCATCCACATCCATGTTCACCCGCAACAGCTTCCGGTGATCCGGATCCATCGTCGTCGCAAACAACTCCTTCGCATTCATCTCGCCCAGGCCCTTGAAACGCTGAATCTCCATCCCCCGCTTACCGATCTCCAACACCTTCTCCAGAATCTCCGGCACGCTGAACACCGCATGCGTCCGCGCCCCTTCACCGTCCCCTTCCACAATCTCAAACAAGGGCTCGTCCTGAGACGAAAAATGCTCAATATCCAATCCCAACTCCGCCAGGCGCCCCAGCAACTTCGAAATCGAATTCGCCTCATGCACCTCGATCAAACGCGCCCGCCGCGTCCCGCTCGGCATCGATCCGTTGCCGTTGCTTCCTCCGTTCTCCCCCTTCTCGTCCGGCCCATCATCCGTCCGGCCAAACAAATGCAAATCCGGATTCTCAGACGCAAACTCGCCCAGCAACGCCTCATCCATGAAATACCGCACAAACACCTCGTTCCCGTCCCTCACCTGCACCAAATACTCCGGCAGCTTTCCCTCGCCCCCATGCCCAAGGTAATCCTCGAAGTTTCCGCCGTTCCGACTGATCACCTCACCATACCGGCTCAACTTCGCCAATAACCCCAATATCTCCTTCAAGGAATCATCCGAAAACTCCGACCCACCCCCGTTCTTCCCCGCCTTCAACGCCACATCGTCCGCACCCAAACCGATCAAAATCTGATTCAACTGCGCGTCGTCCGCCACGTACTGCTCCTTCTTCTTCCGCGAAATCTTATACAAAGGCGGCTGCGCGATATACACATACCCCGATTTCACCAACTCCGGCATGTGCCGGCAAAAGAACGTCAGTAACAAGGTCCGAATGTGCGCCCCGTCCACGTCCGCATCCGTCATGATCACCACCTTGTGATAACGCGCCTTGTCCAAATTAAACGCTCCCTCACCCTCCCCATCACCTATCCCCGTCCCGATCGCGGTGATCATCGTCTGAATCTCCTTGTTCTGCAAAACCTTGTCCAATCGCGCTTTCTCCACATTGATCAATTTCCCGCGAATCGGCAAAATCGCCTGCGTCCGCCGGTCCCTCCCCTGCTTCGCCGATCCGCCCGCGGAATCACCCTCCACGATGTATATCTCGCATTCGTCCGGAACGCGCGATGAACAATCCGCCAGTTTCCCGGGCAATCCACCCCCGGCCATTGCCGACTTCCGCACCGTCTCCCGCGCCTTGCGCGCCGCCTCACGTGCCCGCGCCGCGTTCACCACCTTCTCCACAATCCGCTTCGCCATCTGCGGATTCTCATCCAGGTACGCACTCAAACCGTCATGCGTAATCGAACTCACCACCCCGTCCACCTCGTTGTTCACCAACTTCTCCTTCGTCTGCGAACTGAAACGCGGATTCGGATGCTTGATCGACACCACCGCAATGATCCCCTCACGACAATCCTCGCCCGATAAAGCCGGATCCTTCTCCTTCAGCAATTTGTTCGCTTTCGCATACTGGTTGATCGTCCGCGTCAATGCCGATCGAAACCCGCTCAAGTGCGCCCCGCCATCCCCGTTCGGAATCGAGTTCGCAAAACACAAAATGTTCTCGTGATAGTCCCCCGTGTAATGCAACACGATGTCCGCAAAACAATCGTCCGTGACCGTCTTCCCCGCATCGTCGATCTCCACCGTCCGCTTCCCCTTCAACACGATCGGATTCTCGTGAATCAAATCCTTGTTCTCCCCCAATTGCCGCACGAACTCAGGGATCCCCTCCTCATAGAAAAACGTCGCCCGCCGCTCCTCCTCCCCACGCTCGTCCACCAACTCAATCGTCAGACCGGGATTCAAAAACGCCAGCTCGCGAAGCCGCGACGTCAAATAATCGAAGTTAAACTCAATCCCACCCGTGAAAATCGTCGTGTCCGGAAAAAACGAAATCTTCGTCCCCGTCTTCGTGTCATCCTCCAACTCCCCCACCACCTCCAACGGCTTGGTCGTCGCCCCACGCTCAAACGCGATCGAATAAATCTTCCCCTCCCGAAACACCTCCGCCTTGAACCAATCGGAAAGAGCGTTCACACACTTCGCTCCCACCCCATGCAATCCACCGGAAAACTTATACGCCCCCTGCCCAAACTTCCCGCCCGCATGCAGATTCGTCAGCACCAACTCCACCGCCGGTATCTTGAACTTCGGATGCATCTCCACCGGAATCCCCCGGCCATCGTCCTCCACCGATACCGATCCATCCGCGTGAATCGTAATCGTAACCTTGTCACAATAGCCCGCCAGGTGCTCGTCGATCGAGTTGTCCAACACCTCGAACACCGTGTGATGCAATCCTCGCTCCGTCGCCGGATCGCCGATATACATCCCCGGCCGCTTCCGAACCGCCTCCAAGCCCTCGAGCTTGTCAATCTGCGCCGCCCCGTAATCCTGATTGCCGACCGCTGTCTGCCCTTCCTGATTCCCCTTGGTTTTGCCTGCTTTAGATGCTTTGCCTGTCTTCGCTGAGTTGTCTTCTGCCATGCCGTTTTGAGGCCCCGTTCAGGGCGTCTTCACTCCGAAAAAAATCGTCAAATCTGAAGGGAGATTTTAAGGTTCATCCACCCGTTTTTGCAACCTTTTGCAGCTACAAAATACACCTTTTTTCACCCGATTTTCCTCGGAATTTACAGCTTTCCC
>JBCCIR010000058.1:0-30266 GCA_039028175.1 Verrucomicrobiota bacterium | reverse complement strand
TTTTTTGGGTTTTTTTGGGGCGGTGGTGTTTGGTCGTGGGGGTTGTGGTTATTTTTTGGTTGTGGGGGGGGGTGGTATTGGGTTGTTTTTATTATTCCTGTGGTACCTGTGGGGGGGTGTGGTAATTTTTTGGGGGGGTTGGGGTGGTTTGAATTTACCTGTTGTACCCGCGGGGCGGATCGGTAAATGTTCCGGGGGGGCGGGGTAAGGCTGGCGCCCGGGTGGGGATCGAGGGGCGAGCGGGAGTGTTTGTGAAGATGCGGCGTGGTGGGCTGGGAAGCGGCCACGCGGGAGCGCGGCCCTCCAAAAAGGCACGGGAAGAGAGAACCTTTGTGTTATTCGATGCAGATGATTTCGCGCATGGTGTGGGCGTAGAGGCGGCCGTTGGCGAAGGAGAGGGAGGCGAGGGTCCAGGTTTCAGTGCCGGGGCCGAGGTCGTTGACGGCGACGAGGGCGTTTTCGTCGAGGGGATCGGCGTGGGTATCGATGACGTAGACCGTTCCGGAGACGACGGGGCAGTAGAGGTATCGGCCGACGCGGATGGGGCTGGCGGCGGAGATATGGCCCCAGCCGGTGCCAGCGTGTCCTTTATCGCCGACGGCGAAGCCTTGCGTGTTCAGGGGTTTGTTAGAGGGATGGCCTTTGCCCCAGAGGAGTTGGTCTTTTTTGCGAGACTTCGGATGGGCGATGAGTTGGGCGGGGAGTTCGAGGTATTCGACGGCGCCGGTTTCGGCGTGGACGCGGCCGAGGTAGTGGACGTTGTGGGAGAGGAACCAGTGGTGATCGCCGACGGCGATGTTGGCCTGGTTGGTGTTGGGGTGGCCTTTGCCGGCCGTGATGTCGGCGTTGGTTTGGGTGGTCCAGGTATTTTTGTCGGAGTCGAATGTGCGGAGGGTGGCGTTGGTATAGAGGGGGTGTTTGTGGAGGAGGGCGCCGGTGTTGGTATCGAAGACGAGGTGGTGACCCTCGTGGAAGCCGAATGTGTGGCGTTTGTTCCAGTGGGAAGCGAAGGGCGGGTCGTATCTGTCGAGATCGACGCTCCAGAGGGTGGTGCCTTCTTTGCCTTTGGCGAGGCTGGTGAGGCTGTGGCCGTATGGTTTTTCGAGGGGGCCGTGGCCGCCGCCGCGGGCGTGGGCGATGGCGGGGGAGCCGTCGGCGGTGAAGCCGAGCACGGGAGTGTTGTGGACGGACGTGCCGACTTCTTCGCGCCAGAGGACTTCGCCGGTGTTTTTGTCGAGGCCGTGGATGTAGGTCCAGACTTGTTTGGGGTCGACGTCATCGGGGACGCCGGTGGATTTGGATTTCACACCGGGGGCGTCCCATTTCTGGATTTTGGCGCCGTGAGTTTTATCGGCGACCTCGACATAGATGAGCGTGTCGTTGAGGAGGAAGGGTTCGGCCTGGCGGTTGTTGTGTTTGAAGCGTGGTTTCCATTGGCGGAGCCAGACTTCGTTTCCTTCCATATCGTAGCAACCGATGGCGCCGCAGCGGTTGAAGAACCAGACGTGGGTGCCGTCGGTGATGGGGGCGAAGACCGTGCCGTCGGTGAAGCCGCCGGCGAGGGAGATGAAGGCGGAGCCGGGGAGGGTGATTTGCCAGAGGATATCTCCGGTATCGGCGTCGAGGCAGAAGCCGATGATATCGGTGACGGCTTTCTTATCTTCTTCGCGTTCGATGGGGACGTGGGTGGTGGTGAAGACGCGATTGTTCCAAATGGTGACGCTGCTCATGCCGGCTTCGGGCATGGGGGTGCGCCAGCGGATGTTTTCGTTTCGGGTGACGCTCCAATGAGTGGGGGCTTTGCCGTCGACTTGCCAGTTGTGATTGGGGCCGGCGGGTTGGGGCCAGTTTTGTTGGGGATCGGCGGCGAGGATGTTGGCGCTGTGGAATGACGCGATCGTGAAGAGGAGAAGGAGGAAACGAACTATATGTTTATGCATCTTGTTGGGTCGCTGGCTTGAACTTTTGTGCGGGGGAGAGGGAGGCAGCTTGATAGAGCTATCGGTTCGTTTTAGGGTGCTAGAGAGAGGCAGTCCTCACTTCGCCCTTTGGGCTTCGCTGCGGAGGCTCGTTGGGGACAACGAGCCCCACCTTCGGTTTTTGGGCGAACGCGAGCGAGGAGGTTTTTCGTTTTGGTCAGAGGCTTTGGATGAAGTTTTGGAAGAAGGCGGCGGCGTCTTCGAGATCTTCGATGGCGATGAATTCGTCTTTGGTGTGGGCTTGGTTGATGGAGCCGGGGCCGATGGCGATGCTGGGGATGCCGGCGTCGGCGAGGATGGCGGCGTCGCAGAACCATGGGGCGGAGCTCAGGCCGGTGGGGGTTTCGTTTTCTTTGCGGGTCCTGGGGATTTCGAGGAGTTGTTGGATGACGGGGTGGTTGGGGTCGGTGGCGAGGGGGGTGCACTCGAGGAGTGGGGTGAGAGTCAGAGTGGGATCGTGGTGATGGAGGAACTCTTTTAGGAGGGAGAGGGCTTTGGCGGGTGGGAGGTCCGGGGTGAGGCGGAGGTCGAGGGTGGTTTGGCAGTGGGCGGGGACGATATTGGCGCGCGAGCCGCCGTCGACGAGGCCGATGTTGATGGTGGCATGTCCGAGGGCGTCGTCGGTGTGGGTGGCGAGTTTTTGGCGGAAGCTGGTATCGAGGGCGGTGATGAGGGTGGCGATTTTCGTGATGGCGTTGTCGCCGAGTTCGGGGGTGGAGCCGTGGACGGCTTTTCCGGGGGCATCGACTTGGACCCAGAGGCAGCCTTTGTGGGTGTGGACGATGTGTCCGTCGGTGGGTTCGCCGACGAGGGCGAAGGCGAAATCGTTGGCGTAATGTTCGGCGAAGTGTCGGGAGCCGAACTGGCCGGTTTCTTCACCCATGAAACCGGCGAAGGCGACGGGGGTGGAGAGATTGGCGAGGAGGTCGCGGGATTGGTAGAGGGCCCAGAGCATGGCGGCCATGGAGCCCTTGGTATCGGAGGCGCCGCGGCCGTGAATTTTGTTGTCGCGGATATCGGCGGCGAAGGGGTCGATGGTCATGCCGGCGACGCTGACGGTATCGAGGTGTGGGCCGAAGAGGATGGATTTTTTGCCGGCGGCGGCGGGGTTGGTATTGGGGAAGCGACCGATGACATTGGGGCGGCCGGGTTGGATTTCGTCGAGGTTGACGTGGGCGCCGCAGGACTTGAGGAAGGCGGCGACGAATTCGGCGCAGGCTTGTTCACCGGTTTGATGGGCGGGGAGACCGGGGTCGCCGTCGGGGTTGACGGAGGGGATGCGGATGAGTTGTTGGAGGAGCTCGACGACGGAGTTGGGCAGCGCGTCGTTGGGACTCATAGGGAAGGGTGAGGGCGAGGGAGAGGGAGGGTCAGGCGACGGAGGCTGGTTTGGGATAGGGTTCGCCGGTGGCGGGGGTTTTCTGATACCATTCGATGAATTTCGGGATGCCTTTGGAGAGTGGGGTTTGGGGATTGTATCCCAGGAGTTCGCGGGCTTTGGAGATATCGGCGGAAGTGCGCGGGACGTCTCCGGGTTGTTCGGGGAGTTCGTTGATGGTGGCTTTTTTGCCGAGGGTGGTTTCGATGGCGGCGATGAGGTCTTTGAGGAGGATGGGTTCGGAGCCGCCGAGGTTGAAGATATCGAACATGGGGCCTTCGTAATCGAGAGCGGCCATGATGCCTTGGACGATATCGTCGACGTAAGTGTAGTCTCGTCCGGTGGTACCGTCACCGTATCGGTCGATGGGTTGGTTTTCTGAGATGAGGCGGGTGAATTTGGAGATGGCGAGGTCGGGGCGTTGTCTGGGTCCGTAGACGGTGAAGAAGCGGAGGCAGACGGTGCGGAGGTTATGGACGTGTGCGTAATTGGAGCAGAGTTGTTCGCCGAAGAGTTTGGTGGCGGCGTAGGGGCTGATGGTGGAGGCGATGAGGTCGGACTCGGCGAAGGGGACTTTTTCGTTTACGCCGTAGACGGAGGAGGAGGAGGCGAAGAGGAATTTTTTAACTTTGTTTTTTCGGGCGGCTTCGAGGAGGTGGTAGGTGCCGCTATTGTTGGTGGAGAGGTAGAGTTCGGGGTCGTCGATGGAGGGTCTGACGCCGGCGCGGGCGGCGAGGTGGATGATGGTATCGATTTGGGTATTGGCGAAGGCGTTGGCGATGATTTCGGGGTCACGGATATCGCCTTCGACGAGTTCGATTTGGTTGAGGACGGGGGCGATATTGTGGCGCTTAATCTGGGGAGAATAGTAATTATTGAAATCATCAATTACGATCATTTCGTGACCTTGTTTGAGGCAGGCTTCGACGGTGTGGGAGCCGATGAAGCCGGCGCCGCCTGTGACTAGGATTTTCAAGGGACGGGAAGGTAAGCTGTGGCTTGGGGGGCGGCAAGGCAAGAATTTGGGGGTGATTTAAGGGATTGACAGGGGGAGGGGGGATTGCGATAAAGGAGGACTGGAAAATTTTAGAATTTTCCGGCCCCGACCCTTATAGACATAGACAAGTAGCAGCATGGCAGATTCTGATTCACCGAAACCGCCCCCGCCTCCCAAGGCGGCGGCGAAGCATAAAACGAGCACGGTTCCTTTGAAGAAGGAGACGGTGCGGATCACCTTGAAGGCGCGGCCTTCGGGGGATGACGAGACGACCACGACGCCGACGACGACGGCTCCGACGGCTCCGGCAGCGGCGGCTGGTGGGGTGAGTGAGGATACGGTGACGGCGCCGGTGGCGCCTGCGGCGAAGGGTTCCGGGACGAGCACGGCTCCGGTTCGTCCGGCGGGGGCGAAGACGATTCCTTTGGCGAAGGCACCGGCGGCGCGTCCGGCGGGGGCGAAGACGATTCCCTTGGCGAAGGCGCCTGCGGCGCGTCCGGCGACGCCTGGTGGGGCGCGACCTTTGCCGAAAGCGACGGTGCAGTTGCAGAAGTCTCAGCCATTGGCGGCGGGACAGCCTCCGACGGCGGAGTTGCAGAAGGCGGGGGCTCCGGCGCCTGCGGTTGCCGCGACGGCGGTGAGTGAGACGATTGAAGAAGAAGACGCGGAAGCGAACATCATGCCCTTTGCTATTCTTGTATTGATCCTGGCCATTGTCGTTCTCGGCATTGAGCTGTGGACGAAGTTCGGTGGTTGATTGATCGTCTGACGCGGTTGCGTTGGTTGACGGTGTGGGTGGCCTGAGTGGGTCGGTGTTTTGGCGTGGTTATATGTCGGAGACTTGACAGGGTGGGGGAGGGAGTGAAGTATGCGCGCATGGCTCACGAATCGATCGTAGACTTGAACGAGGAAAACTTTGCCGCGGAGGTTGAGAACGCGGAGGTGCCGGTATTGGTGGATTTTTGGGCGGAGTGGTGTGGGCCCTGCAAGATGATTGGTCCGGTGCTGGATGAATTGGCGGCGGAGAAGGGGGACAGCGTGAAGATCACGAAGGTGAACGTGGATGAGAACCAGGGTTTGGCGGCGAAGTATGGGGTGCGTTCGATTCCGATGCTTTTGTTTTTCAAGGGGGGTGAGATCAAGGACCAGGTGGTGGGGGTGCAGCCGAAGGATGCATTGGCGGCGAAGTTGGATGCGTTGGTGTAGGGGGGGGAGGCAGTTTTAACCACAGATGATCATGCTAGCGCATGCTATACCCAAAAGGCTTCGCCGGCCTTGAGGTCGCCATCGGCGACCGCGTATTGCGCAGATTATTGAGCCCGCTACCGCGGGCTCTTTTTTGTTGTTGGGTTAGGGGCTGAGAAGCTCCTGAAGGGCGGTGCGGATTTGTTGGAGGGCGCGGGCGCGGTGGGAGAGTTGATTTTTGGTATCGGGATTTAGTTGGGCGAACGTTTCGCAATGGCCGTCGGGGATGAAGAGGGGGTCGTATCCGAAGCCGCCTTCGCCTTTGGCTTCGTTGGTGATGATGCCCTCGACGGTGCCATCGGCGGTGGCGAGGGTTTCGCCATTGCGGGCGAGGATCATGACGCAGCGGAAGCGACCGGTGCGTTCTTTGCCGCGGGCGCCGGTAGCGGCGAGTTCGGTGAGGAGTTTTTGGCGGTTGTCTTCGTCGGAGGCATTTTCGCCTGCGTATCGGGCGGAGTAGATGCCGGGGGCGCGGTCGAGGGCATCGACTTCGACACCGGAGTCATCGGCGAGGACGAGGGTATCGGTGGGGAGGACGGCGGATGCGGCGAGGGCTTTGATGGCGGCGTTGGCTTCGAAGGTGTCGCCGTCTTCGACGGGGGCGGGGATCTCGGGGTGGGTGGTGAGGTCGGTGACCGTGTCCACGAGGTCATGGAGGATCGCGGCGATTTCTTCGGTTTTATGGGCGTTCTTGGTGGCGACGACGAGGGTGGGCATGGGGGAGTTTTTACAGGAGGTAACCCGCCACGGCGGGTAAACGACGGGGTGGGAGGATTTTTTATTGATGATGTGAGGCGAGGCCGATTGAGAAAGGGACCAGCCTACGATAGGAAAATAATCACTCTCCAATTTCCAAATAAATTTCAATTTTCAATTTTTGAAATCCCAAGATGAGACCTGAGGTAGGGAAGAAAATGGGGTGACAAGGTGGGGAATCGTGGTTCTCTTGGGGTCCGTAATTTTGAGACCATGAGCAGTGAGCGGCGCAAGGCGTATCCTTTTGATGAGATTGAGCCCAAGTGGCAGGGTTATTGGGAGGAGCATGAGACCTTCCGGGTGGGGAATCCCGGGGATGAGGGATTCGACGGGTCGAAGCCGAAGTATTATGTGCTGGATATGTTTCCGTATCCGAGCGGGGCGGGGTTGCATGTGGGACATCCGGAGGGGTATACGGCGACGGACATTGTGGCGCGTCACAAGCGGATGACGGGATACAACGTGTTGCATCCGATGGGGTGGGATGCGTTTGGCTTGCCGGCGGAGCAGCATGCGATCAAGACGGGGGAGCATCCGCGGATCAACACCGCGCAGAACGTGGGCAATTTTCGGCGGCAGCTGAAGCGGATCGGATTTTCGTATGATTGGTCGCGCGAGGTGAACACCACGGATCCCGGTTATGTGAAGTGGACGCAGTGGATATTCCTGCAGTTGTATCACAGTTACGTGGATGAGGAGACCGGGAAGGCGCGGCCGGTGAGTGAGTTGGAGGCGAAGGGGTGGTCGCGCGAGGAGATTGACGGGGTGCGTTTGGCGTATGTGGCGGAAGTGCCGGTAAACTGGTCGCCGGATTTGGGGACGGTATTGGCGAACGAGGAAGTGGAGGAGTGGCGGAGCAAGGGGCACACCGTGGAGCGGCGGCCGTTGCGTCAGTGGATGTTGCGGATCACGTCGTATGCGGATCGCTTGGCGGACGAGTTGGAGGGATTGGACTGGCCTGAGGGGATCAAGATGTTGCAGCGGAATTGGATTGGTCGGTCGGTGGGGGCGAGTGTTCAATTTTCGGTGATTGGGAATTCGGGTGAGGCGACGCCGGTGGAAGTGTTTACGACGCGGCCGGATACTTTGTTTGGGGCGACGTATATGGTTTTGGCGCCGGAGCATCCCCTGGTGGATGCGGTGGTGACGGAAGAGCAGGCGGAAGCGGTGTCGTCGTATCGGGAGGAATGTGCGGCGAAGAGTGATTTGGAGCGGACGGAATTGGCGAAGGAGAAGACGGGGGTGTTTACGGGCGGGTATGCGGTGAACCCGGTGAACGACGAGAAGATACCGGTGTGGATTGCGGATTATGTTTTGATGGGGTATGGGACGGGCGCGATCATGGCGGTGCCGGCGCATGACGAGCGGGACTTTGAATTTGCGACGCAGTTTGGGATACCGATCGTGGAAGTGGTGAAGGCACCGGAGGGGGTGGAGGAGACGTGTTATACGGGGGAAGGGACGGCGGTGAATTCGCCGTTGATTGACGGATTGGAGACGAAGGAGGCGAAGGCAAAGATCACGGCTTGGTTGGAGGAGAAGGGCTTGGGGAAAGAGGCGGTGAATTACAAGTTACGGGATTGGTTGTTTAGCCGGCAGCGGTATTGGGGCGAACCGTTCCCTGTGATCTGGAAGCGTGCCGCTTCACCCGGAGGCGGCTCTGACGAGCCGCGCTTTGTGCACGAAGCCGTTTCTGAGGGAGAGCTGCCGGTATTGGCGCCGGACTTGGAGGATTTCAAGCCGACGGGGACGCCGGAGGGGCCGTTGAGCAAGGCGACGGAATGGATTGCGTATAGTGAGACGGCGAAGCGGGAGACGAACACGATGCCGCAGTGGGCGGGGTCGTGCTGGTATTATTTGCGGTATGTGGATGCGCGGAATGAGGCGCGCTTTGTGGGGGAGGAAGCGGAGCGGTATTGGATGGGGGGCGGGAAGCAGGCGGGCGGGGTGGATTTGTACATTGGGGGGACGGAGCACGCGGTGTTGCATTTATTGTATGCGCGGTTCTGGCACAAGGTGTTGTTTGATTTGGGGCATGTCTCGACGCCGGAGCCGTTTCAGCGCCTCGTGAACCAGGGACTGATTCTCGGCGAGGACGGGCAGAAGATGTCGAAGAGTCGCGGCAACGTTGTGAATCCGGATGATGTGATTGCGGAGTATGGGGCGGACTCGTTGCGTTTGTATGAGATGTTCATGGGGCCGCTCGAGCAGGTGAAACCGTGGAGCATGAAGGGGGTGGAAGGGGTGCATCGTTTTTTGGCGAAGGTGTGGCGTTTGTTCATGAAGGATGACCAGGAAGGGAACTGGCGCTTGAGTGACAAGATCACGGATTGCGAGCCGACGAAGGGGCAACTGAAGGCCTTGCATGAGACGGTGAAGAAAGTGGGGGAAGACATTGAGGCGTTGAAGTTCAATACCGCGATCAGTCAGATGATGGTATTGAACAAGGAATTGGAGCAGGCTCAGGAAGTGCCGGCGCGGGTGTTGGGGACGTTTTTGCACGTGTTGAGTCCGTTTGCGCCGCACTTGGCGGAGGAGTTGTGGTCGCAGTTGGGGTCGCGATTTGCGAATGTGGCGGAGGGCTTATTGAGCGAGCAGGCGTGGCCGGAGTATGACGAGGCTTACCTGGTGGAGGATGAGATTGAGATGGTGGTGCAGGTGAACGGGAAGGTGCGCGACCGGATGATGGTGGCGACGGATGCAGCGAAGGAGGTGATCGAGGAGCAGGCCTTGGGCTTGGAGGGGGTGAAGAAGCACACGGAAGGATTGACGGTGCGGAAGGTGATCGTGGTGCCGGGGAAGCTGGTGAACGTGGTGGCGAATTGATGTTTGAATCCCGACGGGGAGGAAGGGGGAGGGTTGTCTGACGGTGATTGCCCGGTTAGAGTAGGGACATGAAGGGGCGATTGGTTTTTTTGTTGTTGGGGCTTTTGGTGTTGGGGTGTGGCGGGCAAGTGATTGACCAGGATTTGTTGATGGATTTGCCGGAGGGGCAGACGGTGTCGGAGTCGTTGGAGGGGATGATGGTGCGGGCGGACGGGTCGGAGGTGGTTTTCGAAGCGGGGGCGGAGCCGGATTATTTTGTGTTTTATTTTTCGGCGAGTTGGTGTCCGCCGTGCCGGGCGTATACGCCCAAGCTGGTGGATTTTTATGAGGATCATCATGCCAAGGGGGACGGGGCGAGTTTTGAGGTGATCCTGATCAACGAGGACAACAACCAGGAGGAGATGCTGGCGTATATGCGCGAATACGGGATGGATTGGGTGGCGATGAACTTTGAGGATCGTGGGACGCGCGGGGTGCCGTTGAATCCGCAGCGTTCGTTTCCGGCTTTGGTGATCGTGGATAATGCGGGGAACGTGGTGGATGACAGCGCGCGGACGAGCCGGAATGTGATTATGGAGAAGTTCGCGAAGGGGCACCTGGCGGGCGCTGCGAAGGGTTAGATCTGCCGTGTCTGAGGGGTAAAAGATCGCATCTGACTTTTTTCCGAAAATTAATGAAAAAGATTCAACGAATTGGGTTGGCGGGGGTCAAAGAAGGGGTCAGTATTGAAGCACGGACGAAGAGGTAGCGAAGCCGCCTCCCCTCAACGAAAAAAAGAATCCCCAATAGTTCAGAGAGCGTATTGAATTTTAGGTTGTTGGTTAAATAGCACTACAAGTTGTTCAGGTGTTGTTTGTGGATAAACAACATAGGACGCGGAGAGAAAGAGAGCGTCGTTCCCCTCCCAGGAGCGGCGCTCTCGAAGTTTAGGGACGAACGTGACGTTCGATCCAGAGGGCGCGCGCTCGTTGGCGCGCGGAAATCGGGGGGGAAATGGAGGATCGATTGGGATGGGAGAGACGGGGCGTAGGGTTGAGGCTAGGAGGGTTCGGCGGGGCGGAGGGATTGGAGGAAGATGCTTAGGGAGGTGCGGCCGCGGAATTCGTTGCGGTCGATGGTGACGGCGATGTCCCACGGGGGGCGAGGGAGTTTTTCATCGGCGCCGCCGAAGTAGAGGACTTCGCGGCGGGTGCCGTTTTGGGAGAGATTGAATTTGAGGTGTTTCTCTTTGAGGACGCGCGGTTCTTCGAGAAGTTGCACACCGCGGCAGAGGAGGACGGGCTGTGGGTTGTCGCTGCCGAAGGGGTGGAGCTGTTCATAGCTGTCGAGGAGGGAGAGATCGAGGTCGGCGAAATCGGCTTCGACGTCGACGAGAGTTTTGGGACGGAGGGTTTCTTCGGTGGTGTTATCGGCGATGTATTGGGCGAAGCGTTCGCGGAAGGGGTCGATGTTTTGTTCTTCTATGGTGAGTCCTGCGGCCATTTCGTGTCCGCCGCCTTTGATGAGGAGATCGCGGCAGGCATCGAGGGCGGCGACGAGGGAGACGCCGGGGACGGAGCGTCCGCTGCCTTTGCCGATGCCGTTTTCATCGACGGCGATGACGAAGGTGGGGAGGTGATGTTTGCGGGCGATGCGTGAGGCGACGATACCGACGACACCGGGGTGCCAATCGCGTGAGCCGAGGACGACGGCTTTTTGGTCTGCCGGGAGGGAGGCGAGGTCGGTGGTGATCTCGCGAACGATGCGGGCTTCGACGTTGCGGCGGTCGTCGTTTCGGGCGTGGAGTTTTTGGGCGATGGCGCGGGCGGCGAGGGGGTCTTCGGCGAGGAGGATATCGAGGGCGTCCTGGGCGGTGTCGAGGCGGCCGGCGGCGTTGAGTCGTGGGCCGATGCGGAAGCCGACATCGGAGGCTTGGGAGCGGGCGCCGACACCCGCGACGGATTTAAGGGCGGCGAGGCCGTAATTCTCGGTGTGGTCGAGTTGTTTGAGGCCGTGGCGGACGAGGAGTCGGTTTTCGTCGATGAGGGGAACGATATCGGCGACGGTACCGACGGCGACGAGGTCGAGGTGGTCGCGGAGTTTGAAGTTTTCGAGCGGTCGTGTTTTGAGGAGGGCGTGGGCGAGTTTGAAGACGACGCCGGCGCTGCAGAGGTAGTGGAAGTCGTCGCCCATTTTCGGGTTTACGAGAGCGACGCAGTCGGGTGGGTGTTCCGCGCTGAGCTCGTGGTGATCGAGGATGATCGTGTCGATGTTACGTTCCTTGAGCCAGGCGATTTCGTGGACGGAGGAGGTGCCGCAATCGACGGCGATGAGGAGATCGGGGTGGGTTTTTTCGAGGCAGCGTTCGAGGCCTTCGACGCTGAGGCCGTATCCTTCGTCCATCCGATGGGGGAGGAAGGTGTGGAAGTTTTCGTGGCCGTATGCGCCGATGATTTTGGAGAGGAGGGTGAGGCTGGTGACGCCATCGACGTCGTAGTCGCCGTAGGCAACGATGGTTTGGTTTTCGTCGATGGCCTTGAGGATGCGATCGACGGCGGGGGTTATGTCGGGAAGGAGAAAGGGATCGGAGAGGTTCTGGAGGCGCGGCGCGAGGAAGTTGTCGATGTCGGCGGGATCGGTGTGGCCGCGGTCGTGGAGGAGTTGGGCGACGAGGGGCGGGAGGTTTTTGGGATTGGGGGCGGGATCGGGTGGGGTGGGGGAATCGGTGGCGCGGAAGTGCCAGACGGGGGCGGGGCGGGTTTTGGGTGAGGCGGGAGTCTGTGATGGCATCGTGACTGGTATTCCGAGCTAGTGAAAAATGTATTCTACGGGGAAACTTTAGACCGCTCGAGCATCCAAAATGCTCGTGAGAGATTGCTTAAGGAAACTTGCCTCGTGCCGCGCCAAAAACCTTCCAAACAGCGTGAAGGTGGCAGCAATAGCCAAAACAATTGTTGGGCTGAGAGACCAGGCGCACATGCTTAGGATGCCAGTGCCGGCTTGGTCTTGAATTTCGTTGCCGAACAACATGTTGGCGATCCCAGCCAGTATTGCGAAGGTGACTACAAAGAAGATAATGCCCTTAGTCGTTCGGCTCATTCCGAGTTCGCACCTTATTGATGTTCCTTGACCTTGGTTGTCGAGAATTCCGTAGAGGAACGTCTGACAGCCGTTGCGGAACCAAAGTCTTTTGTGTAGCCGGAATCCGTGCCCATCAATTTTTGACACGATTGGTTGATTCCCCTTGTTGTATTGAAAGCCTAAAAGGCCCTTCCAGCGGGACAATACGTCTGTTTGATCGCGTATGCGGTCGAGGCATTCATTGGGAGAGAGGTCAGTGGAGAATTCGCACTTCATTGCGGCCGGTGGTTGGGGAATACCGTAGCTGCTTTAGACCCTCTCTGGAAGTCTTAGCGGGAGATTTGCTGTGGGGATTCTGGGAGGAGGTCGCCGCGGCGACCGGACGATCCGGAGGATCGTCCCTACCTGTCGTGGGAGCTCTACCGGATGCGGACGGAGCGTTTTTTGTCTAGTTTGAGGAGGTCGCCGGGGGAGAAGTTGGGGGTGGTTTTGGGGTCGGTGATTTTTTCGCCGTTGAGTTGGATGGAGCCTTGTTGGATGAGGCGGCGGACGTCGGAGTTGGAGCGATTTTGGTCGAAGGCGGCGGTGTAGGCATGGGCGACGACGGCGATGATGTCGCGGGCTTCGGGGAGGTCGATTTCGGGCCATTCGGCGTCGTCGGCGCCGGAGGAGAAGCGGGCTTCGAAGTTGGCGCGGGCGGATGAGGCGTCGGTTTCGGAGTGGTATCGGGCGACGATTTTTTCGCCGAGGGATTTTTTGGCGTCCATGGGGTGGAGGGCGGGGTCGAGTGTTTCGCCCAGGAGGAGGAGGTAGTAGCGGGTCATGAGTTCATCGGAGATGGACATGACCTTGCCGAACATGTCATCGGGGCTGTCGTTGACGCCGATGTAGTTGTCGTAGGATTTGGACATTTTTTTGACGCCGTCGGTGCCTTCGAGGAGGGGCATGGTGAGGACGACTTGTTGGGGCATGTCCTGGGATTTCTGCATGTCACGGCCGACGAGGATATTGAAGAGTTGGTCGGTGCCGCCGAGTTCGACATCGGCTTTCACTTCGACGGAGTCCCAGCCTTGCATGATGGGGTATTGGATTTCGTGGAGGCGGACTTCCTGTTCGGTGGCGAGGCGGTTTTTGAAGTCTTCGCGTTGGAGCATTTGCTGCATGGTGACGCGGGCATTGAGGCGGAGGATGTCTTCGTATGACATTTTGCGGAACCAGTCGCCATTGGCGACGACCTCGGTTTTATCGCGGTCGAGGATTTTGAATGCTTGATCGGTGTAGGTTTCCGCGTTGGCGAGGACTTCATCGCGGGTGAGCGGGGGGCGGGTGGCGGAGCGGCCGCTGGGGTCGCCGATGGTGGCGGTGAAATCGCCGATGATGAGGACGGCCTGGTGTCCGAGTTCCTGGAACTGGCGCAATTTTTCGATGACGACCGTGTGGCCGAGGTGGATATCGGGGGCGGTGGGATCGACGCCGAGTTTGGCGCGGAGGGGGCGACCTTCTTTGAGTTTCTCGAGGAGTTCTTTTTCCGAGATGATTTGGGCGGCGCCTTTGGTGAGGAGGTCGAGTTGTTCTTGGGGGGACATCACGGAGAATCAGCGATTAGGAATTAGGAATTAGGAAATTGAGGGGGTGGAGTAGGATTGCCAATCTTTGGGGAGGCGCAATGGTTTTCCTTCGGGGAGTTGGACGAGGGCGAGTTGTTGGCGGCAGGTGACGAGGAGGGTTTCATCGACGGGGCGGTGGACTTCGAAGGCGCACCAGAAGCGGATTTTTTCGATGGAATCGAGGTGACCGCGGATGTGGAGGGTATCGCCGAGGCGGGCGGGTTTTTTGTAATCGACTTCGGTGCGGAGGAGGACGGCGTATTGGTTTTGGGCGGCCATTTCGGTGAGGTTGAGGCCGAGTTGGGTGCCGAGTTTGGTGCGGGCGGTTTCGATGAAGCGGAGGTAGGCGAGGTTATGGACCACGGCGCCGGCGTCGGTATCGAAGAACATGACTTCTTCTTCTGTTTGGATGGAGGGTGATTGGCCGGGCATGGGGCTTGAGTGTAGGCGGGGGCGGGGTGGGCGGCAAGAGCGTTGCAAAGGGGGGTGGCCCGAGGGATAATGGAGGGTGATGGCCGGAATGGCAGGACAGATGGGAAGAGTGGCGAGGATTCGGGGGGTGGTGTGTGGTGTGGTGTGGTTGGGGGTGGCGACGGTGATGGTGATGGGGGGGGCGGTGGATGGGGCGGTGTATGAGGAGCCGGATTTTGCGAAGCGGTTGTTTGTCTTGGATGCGATTACCTTGGAGGGGGAGGCGCGGGAGGAAGTGATCGAGGTATTGGCGGGGGTGGTGCCGGGCTTGTTGGAGGGGGATGCGAAGGACATGGACGTGGCGGAGAAAGCGATGGCGATTGCGTTACGATTGGACAGCATGCACTTGGCGACGCGGCAGTTGAATGATGCGTTGATCGGTGAGGGGGCGATGCCTGAGCTGGAGTTGTTTATGCGGGAGGAGGCAGCGATGAAGTTGTGGGATGCGGTGACGGCGTTGATGGAATCGCCGGAGCGGGAGGACAAAGTATTGGCGCGGTATTTGATGGATGTGGCCTTGGGGTTATCGGAGAAGAAGGCGTGGCGGGAGGACATGGAGGAGGTTTTGGAGAAGGAGGGGAACTCATTGGAGTGGGCGGCGGTCATGACCTTGGAATCGGTTCCGGAGCCGGAGCCCGCGGTGGAACCGGAACCGGAGCCAGTGCCGGAGCCGGCACCTGAGGAGCCGAAGGTGGTGGCGGTTTCGGAATCGGGGGAGGAGGAGGAGATGTCTGAGGGGATGGACGGGGTGTTGCCGCCTCCGAGTCCGGAGGTTGTCGGGGAGCCGAAGCCGGAGGTGACGGGTCCGGTGGCGTCGTTTCGGATTCCGGAAGCGCAGGTGGGCGTTATTTTATCGGTGACGGATGACAACGGATTGGGTGACCCCAAATTTTGGATGCGGAACTCGGTGGAACCGGGCGAGTTAGCGGCGGCGATTCATGTGGATGGCGGGCCCGGTTTGCCGGGGAGAGGGGCGGGTCCTGGGGGAATGGGGCGGACGATCTATTCGGGAGCGGGAATTGCGGAGGGGACGCGGAAGGTATTGATGGGGGCGCGCGATCGGTTTCGCGGGAAGCATGGGGCGATTCCTGAGGGGACGAGAATTGAGCTGATCCTTCGGGAGCGGGGCTTAGAAGAGCCGCGGCAGATTTCTTTGCGAAGTGTGGAGGCGCCGTTTTATGTATTGGTGGATGCGATGGCCTTGGGGGCGGAATTGGACGAGGGGTTTGCCTTGGGAGGGGAGATTGATTCGGAGGGGAAGTTATTGGGGACGATGCGGGTGGCGGAGGTTTTGGAAGCGGCGTCGGAGGGGCAGATTGGTTCGGTGGTGATGTCCGGCGAGGATGAGATTCATTTGGAGGATGTGGCGATACGTGGAGATGTGGAAGCGTTGATGCGGACGCAGGTGTTTGGGATTGAAACGATTGATGAAGCGGGGCGTTACATGATGCGGGAGCGGGAGGCTTCTGTGGAGGAGGCGATGGAATTGTTTGGCGAGGTGCGGGCATTATTGGGGGGCAACTGGAGTGTGGAGGCGTTGGTGCGGAATCCGGCGGTGCAGGAGCGGTTGGAGAAGGTGGTGTTGCTGTGTCCGGATCATTTATCGGCCAAGGTCTTGTTGGGGTATGGGCGTGGGGAGCTTGGGGCAAAGTGTTCGTTGGCGGGATCGATGTTGGCGATTGAGTCGGTTGCGGCGGGGCCATTGGCGTCGTTGGAGGGGGCGACGGGAGGGGCGGTGACGACGACGACGACGACGAGTGTCGGTGGACCCGGGGGGAGCGAGGAGCTTTTTGAGTTTCGGAATTTGCGGCCGAAGTTGCATCCGGAGGCGATGGCGTATGGGGATGCGGTGGCGGATGTTTTGGAGATTGCGACGGAATTATTGGGGTTCCGGAACCGGAATACGACGCAGGCGCAGCAGAAGGCGCGGGAGATGGGGGAGGCCGGAGGGCGGATGGTGGCGGCGAGAGAAGAGTTGCTTACGCGGATCAAAGAAGCTCATAATGGTTAGTAATGATGAATCGAACTGACTCTCTCATTTTTCGGTGGTCGTGGGTCGTATGGGGCGTGGCGGGGATGATATTTTTATTCGGGGATGAAGTTCGGGGTGCCGGCTATCCTGAGCCGGACTTGAGCAAGGATTTCATTGCGGTGGAAGACTTGAGTTTGGAGGACGAGGTGAAGGATCAGTTGTTGACGAGTTTGGCGGCGCTGGCGCGAAATTTTGGTGACAATGATGCGGTGACGCCGCGGGTGCGAGCGCAGGCGATTGCGGTGGGACTGCAATTGAATCCGCGGTATCGTGATTTGTTGGGGGCGCATTTGCAGTGGAAGCGTGGGGTGCCGCCGGACTCGGTCGAGTTCAACGGCGATGCCATGGTGATTTCCGAGCAGTTGTGGCAGATGGCGGAGTGGTTATCGGAGACGGGTGAGGAAGCGGACGCGGATTTGGCGGTGCACTTGATGGATATTTCGACGGCGTTGGACAAGGAGAACGAGGATGCGGTGTTGGATTTTGAATTGTATCGGCAGGACGGGCATGATTTGTCGTGGGGCGAGATTTTTCTTGTGGACGGGGATGGTGGCGGGGTCGATGCGGAGGGGGAGATTCAGATGCCGGCGGGATCCGGGGACGCGAGTTTTCAGAAGAAGCAGAGCAAGATTCGAGGATTGCTTGTGGTGGATTTGGAGGGGGAGAGTGACGCGGGCAAGGCGTCGGAGATGAATGCGACGGCGAGCACGGCGGCGGTGGGTGGGGAGAACTGGAATGGGCGGGTGCGCTTCAACCAGGATGTGGGGGAATTGATGTCGTCGGCGTTGGTGGAGGTGGGGAAATTTTTGGAAGTGCGGCATGGGGGCTGGCCGCAGGATCATTCGGTGGAGATCAGTTTTGAGAACCGGTATAATCCGAAGGATGGGCCGTCGGCGGCGGTGGCGTGTGCGTTGTTGTTGGATTCGTTGGTGGAGGGGTATGCGATCGACGAGCGATTTGCGGTGACGGGCGACATGAATGCGGACGGGGCGGTGCAGCCGATCGGCGGGGTGGATGCGAAGATACGCGGGGCGACGAAGAAGGATTGTGAGTTGGTGGCGGTGCCGATTCAGAATGTGCGGGACGTGGAGGATTTGATGTTAATGGAGGGGATCGAGCCGCTTCATCGGATACAGATATTTTCGTTGGAGAATTTTGAGGAGGCATTGGGGATTGCCCGCGCGGACCGGAAGGCGGAAGTGGAGGAGGGGCTATTGTCGTTTGGCGAGATTCAGAAAGTTTTGTCGCGTCCGAACGGGGAGCGGTTACTGACGCACCCGCAGGTGGCGGCGCGGTTGCGGGAGGTGGTGGAGAAGGTTCCGAATCATTTATCGGCGCGGATTTTGTATGCGAAGGCGGTGGGGCGTGGGCCGAAGAAGCTGAGTATTGGTGGTTCATTGGATTATGTTGATCGGTATACGGCGCCGGCGTATCGGGCGTTGAAGGGCAAGCGTTTGGACGAGCGGACGGGATTGCAGGATGACGAGTTTGCGGATGCGGCTTCCGCATTGAACCGGTTGCGGCCGGTGTTGGACGAGCGGACGTTGGATTATGTCGATGCGTTGCAGGATTACATGCGACTGATTCGGACATTTGTGAACAATCGGCCGACGTCATCGAACGGGATTCGTCGTTTGGTGGGGGAGATTACGGCGCAGGGGGACCAGGTGGACGGGGAGTATGACAAGTTGATGAACAACGCGACGGTGATTGAGGAGTTGGGGCCTTAGGAGGATTGGAGTTGGTGGCGGGACCGGGGTGAAAAAGGGTTCGCAGGTTTAGTGAGGCGGGTTAAGGTCCGTGCATCAGATCAGGAAAGGCAGGGTGTTGCGCATAGGTTATCTTTACTCCCGGTATCCGGTATTTTCGCAGACCTTTTGTGATTCGGAGATGTTGGCATTGGAGGCGCGTGAGGGGGTTGAGTTGGTGGTGGGATCGATAAATCCGCCGCCGTCGATGTTTCGGCATGAGCGATTTCGGGAGTTGAGGGCGGAGGTGGTGTATGGGGCGCCGGGGCGGGTGATGAAGGCGCGTATGGAGAAGGCGGAGGCGGACGGGGGCGAGGGGTGGGAGGCGTTGAAGGCGATGGCGGAGGATCATGAGGCGCGGTATGGGGAGTCTTTCAAGGCGTGGGTTCGGGCCCGGAACGCGGTGTATTTTGCGCAGGAATTCCGGAAGCGTGGGGTGGAGCATGTGCACGTGCATTTTACGAATCGGGCGACGCACACGGCTTTGTTCATGAAGGCGTATGTGGGGATGCCGTTTAGTGTGACGGCGCACGCGCAGGATTTCATGGTGGATTTGGGGAGTGACGAGTTGTTGTGTGAGTTGTGTCGGGAGGCGTCGTTTGTGGCGGCGGTCAGTGATTTCAGTGCGGGCTTGTTGCGGGGGAAGTGTCCGGAATCGGCGGGGAAAGTGACGCGGGTGTATAATGGATTGGAGCCGGATGATTTTCCGAAGCGTGAGCATCCGGGCGGGGTGGCGGCGCCATTTCGGATTGTGAGTGTGGGTCGCTTGATTGAGTTCAAGGGCTTTCATCATTTGATCCGGGCGTGTGGGGAATTGCGGGATGGCGGTGTGGACGTGGAGTGTGTGATTGTTGGGGAGGGCGAGTGGCGGGAGCGGTTGGAGGGGTTGGTGGCAGAGTTGGGATTGGGTGGAGTGGTGAGTTTGCCGGGGGTGAAGACGCAGGAGGAGATCAAGGGAGAGTTGGCGCGGAGCGACGTGTTTGCGTTGCCTTGCGTGGTGGATGGGAAGGGGGCGTCGGACATTTTGCCGACGGTGATCACGGAGGCGATGGCGGCGGGATTACCGGTGGTTTCGACGCGCTTGGTGGGGGTACCTGAGATGGTGGTTGATGGGGAGACGGGGTTGTTAGTGGAGCCTGGGGATGAGGGGGCATTGGCGGGGGCTTTGCGGCGCTTGGCTTTGGATGGGGGAGAGCGGAAGCGTTTTGGTGAGGCGGGGGTGGAACGGGCGCGGGCGGTCTTTGAATTGGGGAAGACCTCCGGGCAGTTGTTGGAATTGATGGGAGGCGCGGTGAAGGCTGATCATTCGGAGAGTGAGCCGCGGGAGAAGGCGACGGTTTTGTGTTTGGTGGATGAGTGGCCGGGGGATGAGTATTCGCTTTTAAATTCCGAGGTGGCGTGGCTGGTGCAAGACAAGCGGTTTCGTGTAGTGGCGATGGGAGCGGCGGAGCGATTGAAGTGGTGGGAGGATCGGCCGGTGGAAGCGGCCTTGGAAGGGATTGAGTTTCTGCCGGACGAATTGGTTTTGGATGCGGAGTGGGAGATGTCGGGGGAAGGCGGTGAACGGGGGAGTGACGTGGAGCGGCGGGCGTTGCATTTGGCGGCGGTGATCGCGAAGGAGGGCATTCGTCATGTGCATGCGTGCCGTGGGTCGATGGGGAAGACGGCGCAGTTAGTGGCAGAGCGGGCGGGGGTGACGTATTCGGTGGGGGTGGAAAGCGGGAGTGGGGTGGGAGCAGGCGAGTTGCGGGAAATTTGTTCCGGGGCGGAGCCGAAGGAATGGGGGCTGGATTTGCGGATGCCGACGCGGCGTCGGCGGATCAAGATTGGTTCGTTGAAGTTGCGCTGGCCGCCGACGCGCTGGGAGGAGCCGGACCGGACGGCGCTTTACGAGGAATGGTATGGTCAGTTGGCGGGGGATCATTAAGATTGTGACATCACACTAGCCGATGAAGATTGCGACGATCATACCCTGTTATAATCACGAGCGCTATATCGCGGGTGCGATTGAGTCTGTGCTTCGGCAGACGCGGCGACCCGAGCGGTTGTTAGTGATTGACGACGGGTCGAGTGATGGGTCGGTGGAGGTGATCAAGGGGTTTGAAGGGGAGGACGGGTTTTCTTGGCGGGGGCGCGAGAATCGTGGGGCGCACGCGACGATCAACGAGTTGGTGGAATGGGCTGAGGGGGAGGAATGCGATGCGGTGAGTATTTTGAACTCGGACGATGCGTATGAGAAAGGGCGACTGGCGAGCTTGGTGAACGTTTTGGAGATGCGGCCCGAGGTGGAGGTCGTGTGCAGTGAGCTTAATATTATGGATGACAACGGGGAGGCGTTGTCGATGGATCATGCGCGGGCGAAGTGGTTTCGGGCGATTTGGTCGATGAAGGATTTGGAGCCGCGGGATTATTGTGTGTGGCTGGGGACGGGGAATTTTGTGGCGACGACGAGCAATGTAGTGGCGCGGACTTCATTTGCGAGGCGGTTTCCGTTCCGACCTTATCGCTTCAATCACGACTATTATTTTTTGGCGCAGGCGGTGGTGCGAGGTGGTTTGGAGTTGGTGGAGGAGCCGTTGGTGCGGTATCGGGTGCATGAATCGAATACGATGAATGTGGCTCCGGCGCCGCTGCTGAAGGAGATGCTGCGGATGCATTTGGATTTGTATCGGGATTTGGCAGAGGAATTGGGGGAGGATGGTGAGTTGCGGGGGCGGTTTGGTCGCTATGTGCGGGCGAGTGGTGGGAACATCTCCGCGCTGCATGGGGGGATGTTGCAGGTTTTATTGGCGAGAGGGTTGGGCAAGTGGACGGAGGAGGAGCTCGAGGAGATGGTGTTGGGATTGGACGATGGGTTGCCGGAACTGGCGACATATCCCAACAAGGAGCTGGTGAATGCGCATGATGGGAGTTCGCCGGTGGCGGAGGGTGCGGGTTTGGCGGAGGTGAATGCGACGTTGAAGGCGGAGCGGGCGGCGTTGAAGGAGGAATTGGAAGCGACGCGCGAGTTGGCGAAGTTGCGCAACGAGTTGTTGCAGTCGAAGGGGGTGGCGTGGAAGCGCTTGTTGGGGAAGGAAGGCGACCTGGTATCGGATCGTGGTAAGACGGCCCGGGAGAAGGTGCGGAATTTGCGCAACGCGATGCGGGGCTTATGAGCGGAGCGCGGGTCTGCGTCGGTTGAGGAAGCAGAGGGCGAGGCCGGTGAGGATGGTCAGCGAGCGTGAAGGTTCGGGGACGAAAGAGGTACCGAGGACGTCGAGGACGAGATCGGCACCAGGGTTGTCGGTGGCGAAGGTGAGGCGGACGGAATCGACGCTGGTGAAATCCGTGGCGCCGAGGTTGGAGAAGTTGGAGAAGACGAACTCGCGTGTGGTGGACGAGAAGATTCCGCCGGGCTCAGTGGTGGAGAAGGTTGCGATGTCGCCGCCGGTATCGGTCACGGCGATTTCGATATTGAGATCGAGGTCGAGCAACTCGATGCCGATGGCAAATGCGTTGGCGCCACCGGAGGTAAGGTCGACTCCGCCGAGGCCGGCGGCTCCGACGCCGTTATAGAGCAGTTCGGTGGCAGCTTCGACTTGGAGTCCCAGGTCGGCGACAAGGAGGTTTGAGGTTCCGGCGGTGATGATGACCTCGGCACCTGCGCTTTGAGGATTGGCGGTGACGGTGAGGGTGAGATCGCGTTCGCCTCCGATGATGGAGCCGCCGCCGCCGGTGAAGGTATCGGTGGAGGACCCGGTGGTACCGCTGAGGTCGATGGTTTGGGCTCCGGAGGAGAGGGAATCGATCGTCGTGATGATTGTCATGGCGTTGAGGGGGAGGACGCCGAGGAGGAGAGAGGACAGGACGGCGAGAGCCGTCCCGCGGAGGGGATGGTGAGAGTTCATGGTGTGAGAGACGGTTTGGTTCGATTACGCGGGGAGCAATCGTGAAGAACAAACGGCCGCGCGGCAAGCCGTGAAGCCGTGGTTTTTAACAATCTATCCACATCGGGGATAGATTGTTAAATGTCAGGAAAGTTTAACCAATGTGGTGGACCCTGCGGCTGCGATGAGTGATCGCGAGGGTAATTGCTGCCAGGACGAGGAGCGGCGTACCGGGTTCCGGGGTAGAAGATAGGGAATTGGTGGTGCCGATGAGGCCGACGCCGAAGTCGTTCCCGCTGTTTTGCGGAGCGAAGTTGACGCTAACGCGGTCGACTTGGGAAAAGTCGGTTTGGGCAGCGTTGGCGAAGGCGGCGAAGGGCAGCACGAGGCGTTCCGGGGTGATGATTGGCGTGGCCTGCAGGAAAGTGAGGGTAGCGACATTGCTGGCGGTGTCGACGACCTCTGCGGTCACCGTGATGGGGTTCGTGGCGATGAAGTCGATCGCGAGGGCGATGCCGCCGCCACTGGTGAGATCGATGCCGCCGAGGCCGGAGCTACCGGTGCCATCGTAGGTGACGGTCGTGTCGCCGTTGACGAAGGGGCCGAGGTCGACGTTTAAGGAGTCGTTGACGGCGGGATTGACGCTGGCGGTGGCGCTGAGGCCGAAGCGATTGACGCCGACGTTGAAGGTTAGGTTGCGTTCGCCGCCGAGGATATCGGCGGGGTTGCCGGAGGCGGCGTCGGTTAAGGTACCGGTGGTACCGCTGAGATTAAGTGACTGGGGACCGGAGACGAAGTCATCGATCATGGTGACGATCAGGCCGGCGGAGGCGTTTTCGGCGGTGAGGCAGAGAGCCGTCGCGGCGGCGAGCAGGCAGGAGAGAAGTTTGGTTTTCATGCTGGTATGGAGATGGACGGTCAGAAATGGAGGGCATAACGGATGGATATTTTCTATTTTATACGATAATTATGGAAAATCAACTATTAATCTAGATGGGTATTTTTTTGGAATGGGTCGATTTTGGGCATTTATTGGCCAATTTGAGGTGTTTTTGGGTCGAAATGGGGGGTTTTGGGAGAATTTGGGAATCGGTGATTTGGGCTGGGGCGGGAGTTTGGGAGGTCGGGTGTTTCTGGCACCCCTCCGGGGTGCATGGTGATCGTGATGGGAGGATCCGGTGGTTGCACCACCGGTTACTTTCTTTGGTCCCTCCGGGACCATGATGATGGTGGGATGCTCTGGGTGTATGGGAATCGCGCAGCCGGTGAAGCGCTCTTACAGGGGGGGCGTCGTTGGGGGGTGCCTTTGGCGAGGGAGCGCCAGGGGCTTCGCTTAGTGGTGAAGGCATCGTGGAAGGGGAACCGTGATCGGCGGTCGCGGCTACCGGGAGGCAGCGCGGTCGGGTGTTTCTGGCACCCCTCCGGGGTGCATGGCGATCGTGATGGGAGGATCCGGTGGTTGCACCACCGGTTACTTTCTTTGGTCCCTCCGGGACCATGATGATGGTGGGATGTTCTGGGTGTAAGGGAATCGCGCAGCCGGTGCTGCGCTCCTACAGGTGGGGGGCGTCGTTGGAGGGTGCCTTTGGCGAGGGAGCGCTGGGGGCTTCACTTAGTGGTGAAGGGATCGTGGAAGGGGAACCGTGATCGGCGGTCGCGATTACGGGAGGCAGCGCGGTCGGGTGCCCGCGCCTCCATTCTTCCCGCGGCGGTCACCACGAAAGGTGATCTAGGGCGCCTTAAGGGCCGCGGAGATGATCTTGGCGGTATCGGCGATGTCTTCGGGGGAGTGGGCGAGGGAGAGGAAGCCGGTTTCGTAAGGGGAGGGGGCGAAGTAAACGCCGTGGTCGAGGCAGTGGTTGAAGAATTTTTTGAAGGCTTCTTTGTCGGCACTCATCACGTCATCGAGGTTGTTGATTTCGCGATCGTTGAAGAAGAGGCAGAACATGGAGCCGATGCGGTTGAAGCGGTATGGTTTGTTGGCGGCTTTGAGGGCATCGCGGACGGCGGATTCGAACTGGGCACCGATCGCTTCAAGTTTTTCCCATCCCTTGGCTTGTTCGAGTTGTTTGAGTTGGGTGAGACCGGCGGCCATGGCGAGGGGGTTACCGGAGAGGGTGCCGGCCTGGTAGACGGGGCCATCGGGAGCGAGTTGGTCCATGACATCGGCGCGTCCTCCGAAGGCGCCGACGGGGAGTCCGCCACCGATGACTTTGCCGAGGGCGGTGAGGTCGGGGGTAACGCCGGTGAGTTCCTGGACACCGCCCTTGGCGACGCGGAAGCCGGTCATGACTTCGTCGAAGATGAGGAGGGCGCCGTGTTGGGTGGTGATGTCGCGAAGGAACTGGAGGTATCCGTCGTGGGGCATGATGAGACCGGCATTGGCGGGAACGGGTTCGAGGATGACGGCGGCGATTTTGTCGCCTTCGGCTTCGAAGATTTGTTGGACGCGTTCGGTATTGTTGAAGGGAAGCGTGATGGTGAGATCGGCAAAGGCGTTGGGGACGCCGGCGGAATCGGGTTCCCCGTGTGTCAGGGCGCCGGAGCCGGCGGCGACGAGGAGGGAATCGACGTGGCCGTGGTAGCAGCCTTCGAATTTGATGATGAGGTCTCGCTTCGTGAAACCGCGAGCGAGGCGGATGGCGGACATGGTGGCTTCGGTGCCGGAATTGACCATGCGTACTTTTTCGACGGAGGGGACCCAATCGACGATGAGGCGTGCCATTTCGACTTCGAGGGGGTTGGGAATGCCGAAGGACACGCCGTCTTTGGCGGTGTTGTGGATGACGTCGAGGATGGGTTGAGGGGCGTGCCCGAGGATGGCGGGGCCCCAGGTGCCGATGTAGTCAATGTAGTCGTTATCGTCGATATCCCAGATGTAGGCGCCTTTCGCGCGGCGGACGAAGAAGGGTTCGCCATCGACGTTGCGGAAGGCGCGGACGGGGGAATTGACGCCTCCGGGGATGAGGGTTTTGGCGGTCTTGTATAGTTTTTGGGAGAGGTCGCGGGTCATGGGTGGGGTAATCTTACAGAATTAACGGAAAAGACAGAATTTTCTTTGAATGAAAAGGTGTTTGGGGGCGTCTGTAAGTATGAGAATGGGGGATTGCAGGGGGGATTGATTTTGGTAGTCTAGCGATAGAAACGATGAACAACAGAAGTCATGTTCGGGCTGTTGTTCTGGGGCTCTTTGGGTTGAGTCTCTTGGGCAGTGGTGTGTTGGAGGCGAGTCGGCTGAATCGTGAGGCGGGGGCGATTTATTTGGAAGATGTGATTCCGCAGCCGATCATGTTGAAGGTATTGCGACCGACGACGGTGTATTTGGATTTGAGTGCGCAGCGGAATGTGGGGACTTTGGTTCCGGACCGGGAGGTGCAGTTGTTGGCGATGACGGACCGGGCGTTTCGGGTGAAGGGACAGGCGCAGCACGACCAGGTATCGGGTTGGGTGCGGCCGGCGGATATCGGCGGGATGACGGAGGAATTTAAGGAGAACTTGCGGAAGTTGTATGAGCGGCAGGTGTTGGTGGAGGATTTGATTGCGAACAACCAGGTGGCGTTGGGGATGACGATTGGCGAGGTGGTGCGTTCGATGGGGGATCCGACGAAGAAGAGCACGACTTTGGACAAGGATGGGCGGAAGGATACCTTCGAGTTTATCACTTACAAGAATGTGGCGGTGGGCAACGGGAGATTGTCGGTATTGCCGGGCGGGGGAGTTTATGAGGGGTTTTCTTATGTGAAGGTGGAGGATACGAAAGTGACCATTAAGTTTGAGGACGAGATGGTGACGAGCATTGAAGAATCGGAGGGTGCTGCGGCGGGAGTGGCGCCGGCGATCCGGGTGGTGCCGCGGCCGATCTTTTTGTTCGGGGGGCACAAGCATCATCGGCATCCGCCTCATGGTGGGAAGCCGGTGAAGTAGGACGGGTTGACGGGGATTTTTAAGAGGACAAGGAGAGGCCGCCGCCGAAGTGGTCGGTTTGGCCGAGGTTCCGGCATTGATTTCTTGCCTGCGGGACGTTGAGGGCGACCGCGAAAGCCTGTAGGGTCCGTCCCATGTTTGATCGTCACTTGGCCGCGCTTCGTTGGCGTGCGTTTCCCTTGGGGTTGTTGCTGGCATTGGTGGTGAGCCCGATTGTTCGCGGGGACGAGCCTGAGGATGCGGCGGTTTGGCCCGGGTTCCTTGGTCCCGGTGGCTTGGCCGTCGCATCGGATGCCGATGGTGTCGCGCCGATTCAGTTCGGGGAAAACGATCGGAACGTCCTCTGGAAAGTGCCTTCGGGGAGCGGGCATTCCTCGCCTTGCATTTGGGGCGATTACATCTATCTCTCGTCCGCGGAAGAGGATGGCCGTGTTTTGGTCATGACAGCTTATCATCGTGAGGACGGCAGTATCGCCTGGCAGCGTCGTGTCGACGGTGAAGCCGAGGATGGGTACGTTCATCGCGCGGCTCGTCCGGCACAGCCCACGCCGTGCACGGATGGTGGACGCGTGGTTTTTCATTTCGGCGGGTATGGTTTGATCGCGTGTCATGCCGAGAGCGGGGAGACTCTTTGGGAGAAGCGATTTCCGTTTACCGAGCGCAGTTTCGGCACGGGCAGCTCGCCCCTTTTGATCGATGATGCGGTCCTGTTGGTGAAGGACGGTGGGGATGACGGGGCGCTTTGGTGTTTTGACGCCGACGGCGGCGATGTGCGCTGGAAAGCGCCGCGGCCGGGGCTTCGCCACGGGTATGCGTCGCCATTTGCCTGGCGGAATCGCGAACGGACCGAAGTCGTTGTGCCGGGGACGAACTCCTTGCGGTCTTATGACGTCGAGGACGGTCGCTTGTTTTGGTGGGTGGATGATCTTTGCGTCTTTCCCTGCACCACCCCTGTTGGGGACGGGGAGCGGCTTTACTTTGCGGCTTGGGCGACTCCGAATGCGGACAGCGAGGAGCAGTTCCGCGCGAATTTTTGGGGTGACCTTGAGATTACCGAAGAGCAGGCAGAGGATCCGGCCTGGTTTTTCGAGCAGTTCGACGAGGATGGCGACGGCAAGGTGGCCCTTGGCGAGTTGCCGGACAGTCGCGGACGGGACGCCTTCCGGTTTGTCGATCGGGACGATGACGGCTTCTGGACACTGGAGGAATACAAGATCATGGCGGGCCTTTCGGCGCCCGGTCGCAACCTCATGGTAGCTGTGGAAGCTGGGCGGGACGGTGCTTTGAGCGAAGGCGAGGGTGTTTTGTGGACCGTGACCAAGGCGTTGCCTTACGTGCCGTCGCCCTTACTGGTGAAAGGGCGCCTCTACCTTGTGAAATCGGGTGGCGTGGTGACCTGTCTCGACGCGGAGACGGGGGAGGCGATTTTTGGGCCGGCTCGTTGCGGGGTGAGTGGCGAGTATTACGCGAGCCCGGTGGCGTGGGGGGACCGGGTGCTCCTTTGTGCCCATCGTGGGATGGTGCTGGTTCTTGACGGCAGCGACGAACTGAATGTGCTTGCCGTGAACGATTTCGGGGAAGAGATTTACGCCACCCCAGCAATCGTCGACGGTGTTTTATACCTTCGAAGCGCCGAGCATCTCTGGGCAATTGGCCCTGTTCGGGAGCCATAGTTTCTTAACTTGAATTCAACCAATACCCAGCCACTTACCATGATGAAGAAACAAAACGTCGCCTGCCTTCTCCTGAGCTTGCTTATTGTCGTTGCTTTTGCCGCACCATCTTTCGCCCAGCCAGCGGCGGGAGAAGAAGGATTCGTCTCTCTATTTGACGGCAAGACCCTCGAGGGCTGGAAAGCCTACATGGAAGATCCCATCGAGAACGCTTGGAGTGTCGAGGACGGCACTCTTGTTCTGAAGGGCGGCTCGCCGAAAGGCAGTTACGCCAACCTTATGACTGAGGGGCAGTATGATGACTTCGACCTGCGCTGGGAATGGAAGATTGAGCCGGGTGCCAACTCGGGGCTCATGTTTCATGTTCAGGAGGGCCCGAAGCAGCCTTATCTTACGGGGCCTGAGTATCAGATTCTCGATAACGAGGGTTTCCGGGGCGGCGATGGACAAGCGGTTACGGAGAAGGAATACACTGCTTCGCATTACGCGGTGGAGCCTGCCTTAGAGGACGCCACCAAGCCTGTCGGCGAGTGGAACAGCAGCCGGATCCTCGTGGAGGGCAACCGCGTGACCTACTGGTTGAACGACGTGAAGACGGCCGAGTATGAGATGCACAGCGACCAGTGGAAGGAGCAGATTGCCGCGGCCAAGTTTGGGAAGTGGAAGTTATACGGGACGACCGGAGCTGGGCACATTGCGCTGCAGGATCATGGGCATGGGGCGGCCTTTCGGAATCTAAGGATCAAGGATATCTCCAAGAAGGGCTAGTAGGCGGCCGGTGCCGTTGGGTGAGATGGCGGCATCGTTTGAATGCGGAAGGATTGCTTTACCTAGACAGTCTAAATGGTTAGAACTGTTTGGGCGAATGTCTCGCTTGAAGAGCCTGGAACCATGAGGGTGCGAGAGCTGGTCCACTGCTTGCGGGCAGGCTGCGACCAAGGGCGGCAGCTTGCCGTTAGATGTCCAGTGGGCTGGGGACACCGATACCGGGTTTTTGCATGACATGTGTGTATATCTGAGTTGTTTCCACGCTCTTGTGCCCCATGAGCTCCTGGACCGTCCGAATATCGACACCGTGTTCGAGGAGCTGAGTGGCAAAGCTATGGCGCAGGACATGACATCCGGCTCGGCGAGTGATTTGGGCTCTTTGCGCGGCTCTCTTGATCGCCTTTTGAATTGAATTCTTATGAACGTGGTGGCGTCGAATGATTTTGCTTCTGGGGTCCTGGGAGTTGTGCTTGGCCGGGAATACCCAGAACCACGGCCATGATTCCCCGGCTTTTGGCATTTTTAGTTCAAGGGCGTTGGGGAGAGCTACTCCCGGTTCATTGTTGGTGCGATCAAGTTCCCACAAGACTCGCGCTTGCTTTATGTGATCGCGAAGAGAGGAGACTATCGATTCTGGCAACATCACAATCCGATCTTTTCGACCTTTTCCTGCTCGGACTTCAACGGTCATCCGATGAAAATCGACATCCTTTATCCGAAGCCGCATGCACTCGGAAACCCGCAATCCGCAGCCATAGAGCAGTTCGGCTGCGATACGGGACGACCCCGACATTTCTCCGAGCAAGATCCGAATTTCCTTTGCGGAAAGCACCGTTGGGAGGTGTCGACTCCGCCGGGCCCGGATGGTGGATTTCATATCGCCGAGATCGCTGTTCCAGAGAGTGCGGTAGAGAAAAAGGATGGCGGAGAAAGCTTGATTTTGGGTGCTCGCAGTCACTCGATCTCGAGTGGCCAGTCGCTCAAGGAAGTGGCGGGGATCGGAGCCTAAGCAAAGTTGTTGGTGATTTTTGGCGACGCAGTATGAAACGAATCGACGACACCAGTTCAGATAGGTCTGCTCGGTGCGATAGGCATAGTGTTGGACACGCAGAGACGCCATGAGCCGGTGTTGCCAGTTGGCGGGAATCGAATGAGCCTGATCCTCTTTAGGAATGCCCGCTGGCGCGGCGTTCGGCTCCATATACGGGAGCTGGCACTGCGGGAGTTCTTGAGATTGCACACTTGGATCATTTGACTTGGTTTTGAGGCGAAAGCGCGGCTTACCTTGGGCCCAATGCCAATTCTCAATTCCCCGGAAAAAAGCCCTCAGCGCCTCGCGCGCTTGGTCGGTCTGCCAATCGGGTACATTTTGATCTCCCGACAACATTGCGAGATAGCCTTTTGCGAGATCACAAAGCTCATGGCCCTCGTGTTTTGGCTCTTGGCGGCAAAATTTCAGAAATCTGAGAATCCAGACTCGCCACCAGAAGCGATCCTGCTGCCTCAAGTGAGGCACTTCGGCGTTTAACAATCGGTCCGCCCAAGAGTTGGAGGAATCCGATTCGGAGCCTCTATCACTCATCTGTCGCGAGTCCGATCACGGTAAGTTGCCCGTGAGCTGAGGAGTGTGATATAACCGGACTCTGTGAGAATAATATATCACACCTAGAAAATATGGAAAACTTAAATAATTGCTTCGCAGCTTGGCAATTGATGCAAAAAGGAGGGTCGCGTTCTACCTATCCCGGGTTCTACCTAAGCAAATAAGTGGTGGAAAAAGTTCTACCTAAACAATGTTATGCTCAAAAATGGCATGGCCTTTCCCACCGATAAATTCCGGATCAAGCGTGGAGAGGAGTATCTGACACGTCAGGACTTTGAATATTGGCCGGCGTGGTCGGAGCACTATGACTTTGAGGAGATCCGATCGATCGTT
>JBCCIR010000057.1:0-30351 GCA_039028175.1 Verrucomicrobiota bacterium | reverse complement strand
TTCGTCACCACCGTCACCCCGTCTCCTGCCATATCCGCAACACTCTCAATCGACGATTCCTTCCCCACCAACATGCAAAGCCCGTTCGTCACATATCCGTCAGAAAAATCGATCGCCTCCGCACGCTCCTCCGTCCGAGTCATCGACGAAATAATTAAATCGATCTTTCCCGAGTTCAAAGCCGGGATAATCCCATCCCATTGCACATCTTCAATTCGTAGAGGCCGATCCAAATACGTCGCCAAAGCCTCCGCCATCCGCACGCTGATTCCGTCCGGCTCGTTTGCCGCATTGCGCATTTCAAACGGCGGATATGCCAATTCCATCCCCACCACCAAGGGCTTCGCATCGCCCGCCGACTCCCTATCCCCCCCACAGCCGACCATGCCAGGCAAAAGAAGCACCACTCCAAGCCAGCGCACCACTCGAATCCATCCGGCCATCCCATTCATTACGCTTCCACCAACAATCTCTCCGGCGCCTCAATGCACTCCTTTACCCGAATCAAAAACTGCACAGCTTCACGCCCATCAACCAGTCGATGGTCGTAACTCAAGGCCAAATACATCATCGGGCGAATCACCACCTCACCATCCACCGCAATCGGTCGCTCCTGAATGGTATGCATCCCCAAAATTCCGCTCTGCGGCGGATTCAATATGGGCGTGCTCAGTAAAGACCCGTAAATGCCCCCGTTGGAAATCGTAAACACCCCTCCCTGCAGGTCCTCCAAAACAATCTTCCCATCCCTCGCCTTCGTCGCCGCCTCCACAATGTCCTTCTCAATCTGGGCAAAACTCTTGGCCTCACAATCTCGAATCACGGGCACGATCAAGCCTCTCTCAGTACTGACGGCCACACCGATGTCAAAATAGTGATTCGTCACAATGTGATCCCCATCAATTCGAGCATTGATCCCGGGAACCTCCTGCAATGCAGATACCACCGCCTTCACAAAAAATGACATAAACCCCAACTTCACCCCGTGACGCTCCACAAATACCTTCTGCAAAGTCTTCCGCAACGCCATCACCGCGCTCATGTCGCACTCATTGAATGTCGACAACACCGCCGCCGATTGCTGCGCCGACACCAAATGGGTCGCTATCTTCTTTCGCAACGGCGACATCTTCCGGCGACTCGCCCGATCGCCATCCGGCGCATCCTCACGCTCAACCGACGTCGTCTCTCCATCAGACGCCGCAGGCACTGGCCGCGATTCGACCACCGTCAGCGCAGGCGAAATTTTCGGCCTTCCCACATCATCGTGCGAACCTCCGTCGGCGGCCTCACTCTTTCCGGCGCTCTCCCCTGCTCCGCCTCCGTCATTCTCGTTACGAACTGGCCTTGGCTCCTCCGGAGATGCCACCGGTGCCTCGACACCCTCAGAAACCGGCCCGCCATCTTCCTCATACTCATCCTCATCCGCCCTTTGAGAAGCCTCACCCGGCGCGATCACCGCCAGCACCGCTCCAATCGGCACTTCCTCCCCCTCGGGCACCTTTATCTCAAGAATCCCCGCCTTGTCCGCCTCCAGCTCCGTCGAAATCTTGTCGGTCTCAATCGTCACCAACACTTCACCGCGATTCACGTAATCTCCCGTCTGCTTGTGCCACTGCGCAATCGTCCCGCTCGCAATCGACTCGCCAACCGCAGGTAATTTCACTTCAAAACTCATCGTCACCTACCCATCAAACACTGAAGGCCCGCTCAATCAACTTCCGCTGCTCCCGCACATGCACCGCCTTCGAGCCCGCCGAAGGACTCGAGCTGGTCGCCCGCCCCGCATACCGCACTCGCATCTTCGTAAGACGCTGTAAACGAGGCCAAAGAAAAGTCCACGCACCCATGTTCAACGGCTCCTCCTGGCACCAAACCCACTTCTTATTCGAACGAGGATACCTCGACACAATCTCTGTCAACATCTCCTCATGAAACGGATAAATCTGTTCAATCCGGATGATCGCTACATTGCGGAGACGGTTCGCGTTCCGATACTCCAAAAGATCATAATACACTTTCCCTGAACAAAAAATCAGTCGCGTCACACGGGTCGGGTCCTCCACGAGCTGCCGGTCGTCCAGTATCTCATGAAAATGCCCTCCCTCCACAAAATCACCCTCCGTGGACACACATTCTGGATGCGTAAGAAGGCTCTTCGGTGTCATCAAAATCAACGGCTTACGAAAAGGCCTTTTCATCTGACGTCGCAGCGCGTGAAAATACTGCGCCGGTGTCGACAAATTGCATACCTGCATGTTCCCCCCCGCGCAAAGCTGCAAAAACCGTTCTAATCGCGCACTGCTGTGCTCCGGTCCCTGCCCCTCGTATCCATGGGGCAGCAACATCGTCACACTGCTCGGCTGCTGCCACTTCGACTCAGCTGACGAAATAAACTGGTCAATGATCACCTGAGCCCCGTTGGCAAAATCCCCGAACTGAGCCTCCCAAAGAACCAAAGTATCCGGATCCATCAGCGAATAGCCGTAATCAAACGCCAGCACCGCAAATTCCGACAGCAAACTGTTAAAGATACTGATGTGCCCCTGCTCCTCAGCCAGTTGACGCAAAGGAATAAAACGCTGCCGCGTCTCCGCATCATACAAAACCGCGTGACGCTGACTGAATGTTCCACGCCGGCAATCTTGTCCAGACAAACGAATACTCTTGCCCTCCATCAATAATGAACCGAACGCGAGCGACTCCGCGAACGCCCAGTTGTAAGGCCCTCCTTCCGCGGTTGCTCGCCGGCGCGGCTCTAGAAAACGCTTCGCGATCTTATCGTTGAGCCGAAACCCCTCGGGCGTGTGCGTCAGCCGCTCCCCGATCTCCCGTAACCGCTCGCGAGCAATGCCGGTCACGACCGGTTCAAAAGAAAATTCCGGCTGACTCGTCCCCGTCGACTCCATGAACGCGTTCCCCGCTCCCTTCGCCTCTAACGCCTTGATCTCATCAAACTCCCGCTCCAGACGCTCCCAATACCCCGCCTCCATTGCATCCGCTTCCTCTGCGGACAATTCCCCCTTCGTTACAAGTTCCCGTCGGAACAATGTCGTCACCATCTCATGCCCCGCAATATTCTGATAAATCTTCGGCTGGGTAAACGCAGGCTCATCGCCCTCGTTGTGCCCATGTCGCCGATAGCACACGATATCCAACACAACGTCCCGCGAAAACTTCTGCCTGAACTCCAACGCCATTTCCGCCGCCGCGAGAACCTCCAGCGGATGATCCCCGTTCACATGAAAAATCGGCGCCTCAATCATCTTCGCAACGTCGGTGCAATAGTTTGAGGAGCGCGCATCCGCCGGTGAGGTCGTAAACCCAATCTGATTGTTAACCACCAAATGAATCGTTCCTCCCGTCCGGTATCCCGGCAACTGGGACAAGTTCAACACCTCCGCCACCGACCCTTGACCCGCAAAAGCAGCATCCCCATGAATCAACAATGGCAAAATCGTACGCCGCTCCTTCATGTCTCCCACAATACGCTGGCGCGCCCTCGCCTTCCCCTCCACCACCCCGTTCACCGCTTCCAAATGACTGGGATTAGCCGCCAAAAAGATAGCCACATCCTCCCCGTTCTCCGTCGTCCGGCGCGTCTCGTATCCGAGATGATATTTCACGTCGCCATCGCCCGCCACCAGGTTCGGCACGTAATTTTCCGAGAACTCGTAAAGCAATATCTTCAACGACTTTCGCAAAAAATTCGCCAGCACGTTGAGCCTCCCACGATGTGCCATGCCCAACACAATCTCCCGTATCTCCGCACCCGGACAGCCCTCGAATATCGCATTCAAGGCCACAATCAAGGATTCAGCACCCTCAAGCGAAAACCGCTTCTGCCCAACAAAACGTCGATGCAAAAACCGCTCGAACGATTCCGCCTCGATCAACCATCCCAGAACTTTCCGCTTCGCCTCTGTCGGAATAGCCCCGGCCCGGGTCCGATTCTCAATCCTGTCTCGCACCCAGTTCCTCGCTTCCGCATCCTGAATATGCATGAACTCGTACCCGATGCGATCGCAGTAAATCGCTCGCAACTCCTCAATTAATTCACCCAAATTCATCCGCTCACCTCCACGGAAAAACTGGGTAGCCACCTCCTTGTCCAAATCCTCCTCGCTAAATCCAAGTTCCCCCAGTGACAAACGGGGCTCATCCGGCGGATTGCGATTCAATGGATTCACCCAGGCGCCATTGTGCCCCAAGGTCCGAAACGTATAAACCAAACTCACAATCCGCGCCCGCTTCGCTAGCTCCAATCCCTCCCCTCCCGCTACTCCGGTCCCAGAACCCCCGGAAGCCTTAAGATGGGCGCAGCCGAGCTCAAACCCGTCAAAAAACGCCGCCCAGGTCGCCTCAACCGACTTCGGATCGTCCTTCCACAACGCGTATTTCTCATCGAGCAATTCGACGTTTAAATGCGGGGAAACCGTTGGCGAACTGTTCATTGTCGGTCTTTTCCAGTGTTTTGCCCTCCAAACACCGCTAAGAGGCCTCTTTCCATCTGTTCTACTTGCCTTACAATGAAGAAAATCTCGAACCTTTTTTGCCTTCCATGGTCTGATTATCCAACTCGTCGCCACGTCAAAATAACCCCTGCCTCTTCCGAATTTCGCCTTGCCTCATGCCCAGGACTCCACTTTCTTCCTAGCTGCCCGCCGCTCCCCACATGATCGAAGTCCGTAACCTTACTAAGCGATTCGCCGGGCGCACCGTTCTCGATGGTGTCACTTTCGAGGTCAATAAAGGAGAGATTGTCGGATTCTTGGGGCCAAATGGGGCCGGAAAGACCACGACGCTCCGCATACTCACCACCTACCTCTCCGCAACCTCCGGCTCCGCGACAGTCGCTGGATGCGATGTCTTTAACGATTCTCTCAAACTGCGGAAAAAGATCGGCTACCTGCCCGAGAACGTTCCTCTTTACGCAGATATGCGCGTAAAGGAATACCTCCGCTTCCGGGCACAACTTCGCGGCCTCCGCGGTCGCAATGCACGCCAAGCCGTCGGCGCGGCAATGGACGAGACCGGAATCACCGACGTGCGAAAAAAAGTAATCGGTACCCTCTCCAAAGGTTACCGGCAGCGGGTGGGCCTCGCAGACGCAATCGTCCACTCTCCGGATCTCCTGATCCTCGACGAACCCACAAACGGCCTCGATCCCAACCAAATTCGCCACGCCCGCGACCTCATTCATCATCTCGGTCAGGAACATACCATTCTCGTCTCGACACATATTCTGCATGAAGTCGAGATGACCTGCGATCGCGTGATAATTATTGATCGCGGACGAATCATGGCCGCAGATACTCCGAGAAACCTGGTGCAACGCCTCCGCACCGCCGGCACTGTCTCCCTCGATATTAAATCAGCACCGCCCGAAGCTCTCGCTAAACTCCAGACGACTCGCGCTGTCAAACGTGTTACTCAGGAGGATTCTATACACGAATGGACTCGTTTTACCCTAAGAGTCGAGTCCGGAGCAGATATCCGCGAGGACCTCTTTCACCTCGCCCTCCAGGAAAATTGGACCCTAAGAGAACTCACGCAACACTCCGCGTCACTGGAAGATGTCTTCGCAGATATCACCGAACATTCCATGTCTATCTCGGAGTCGCCTTCGACAGCATAACCCTCCTCGTTTCACCTTTCGCCAATCATCGTGCGCCCCTTTTTCATCCTACTCAGAAAAGAGCTTAAAGCCGCGTTCTTCTCGCCGCTCGCGTACATCGTCATGGCCTTCCTCATGGTCCTAAACGGCGTCCCCTTCGTCCTCTCCCTCCTCCGCATGCAAAGCGGCCCCTCTCCCCACAGTCTCGTATACCTCACCTTTACCCTGGGCGGTTGGTTCTGGATGTCCTTCCTCCTCCTCTTCCCCATCATTACGATGCGCCTCTTCGCAGAAGAACAAAAACTTGGAACCTTGGAATCTCTCCTCACCGCCCCGGTTCGCACGTCACACGTCGTCCTAGCAAAATACACCTCCGCTCTCATTTTCTATTGCGCCCTCTGGGTCCCAAGCCTCTTGAACTTCGCCGTATTTCAATGGATCAGCGGAGAAAGCGCAGCATTTAACGAAGGTTCGTTCATCGGAACCTACCTGATGCTCTTTCTCCTCGGAGCATTCAATGTCGCCATCGGCTGTATGGCCTCATCCATGACATCCAATCAAATCGTCGCTGCCGTTACCGCTTTCTCTCTTATTCTTCTACACTTCTTCGTCGGCTTTTTTCACCTCTTCACCACGCACCTGCCCGCCGAGGTCCTCGATCGTGTCACCTACACGTCTTCCTACGAGCACATGCGAATGTTTGCCGATGGTCTCGTCGACACCAGACCCATCGTCTACTACCTGTCCGCCGCAGCTTTCATCCTCATCATCACTCACCAGATTCTCGAATACCGCAAATGGCGGGTCTGACTCGCCGCCTCCCCATTCGATCTTCATGCCCGAACAACCTTCCAGCGCACCCCGCCCATCCGCTCCCCCCGGCTCTATTCACCGGATGCGCGTGGCCTTCAACGTCGCAGTTCAGTTGATCCTGCTTCTCGTAATCTTCGTTACCGTCAATTACCTTAGCTGCCGACACCACCGGCATTGGGATCTAACTCAAAACCAGCGCTTTACACTCTCTTCCGCAACAACAAATTTTCTCGATTCCCTGTCAAAAGATGCCGATGTAATCGTCGCGTTCTCCACCAGTTCACCCCTGTTCGCCGACGTCAAAGCGCTCGTCGAAGAGTATCAACGATACAGCGATGGACACATCACGATCGAGATGCTCGATCCCGTCCGAAACCCCTCCCGAGCGACCGATGTCCGGGAAAGATTCGATCTCCAACTCGATTCAAAACGCGCCCGCAATGCCATCATTATCTCCACCGGGGAGAATACGCGGCTCGTCACCGAAGAGGAGATGCTTCTGCGCCAATCCGAAGCAGGAGGTAAACTGATTGGCTTCCGCGGAGAAGAGGCCGTAACCGCTGCGCTAATCGCTACTGTCGAGCAAGATAAACGACGCCTCTACGTCGCTTCCGGTCATCGGCGCCTCGATCAAGCAGAAAACATGAAAGCGGAACTCTCACGCCTGCTTGAACGCCAAAACGCCGAGATCGTCTCATTCTCCTTGGCCGAATCCGGCAACGTCCCCGAGGACTGCAGCACCCTGATAATTCTCGCTCCTAGCTCCGATTTCAACCCCGATGAAATGCGCGCCCTCAGAGAATATTGGATCGACCGCAAAGGCTCCCTTCTTGTTCTACTGGACCCGGCCGCGTCTACACCGAACCTGTACGCCTTTCTCAGGGAATTCGGTGCCCCACCCCGAAACGATCGCCTTTTGTCACTGGTTGGAAAGGGCAAATCCTATAATGTCCCCGCTGTCTTTCTTCCCGGGTCTCCCATTACCAAAGATCTGATCGGAATCGAAACCGTCTTCCCTGGCATCACCCAATCCCTTCATGTCCTGCCCAATGACGGCTTCCTCGAATCCATCAATATCGAAGTCACACCCTTGATCGTGGCTGATTCGCGCTTTTGGGGCGAGACCGATTACCAAAACGAAATCGTCACCTTCGACGAACTCACAGACAATACCGATCCTCTCTACCTGGCGGCGTCTGTTGAAAAGGACGCCGTCGCAGACCCCAACCTTCGTGTCGACAGCTCCCGAATGGTTGTCGTTGGTAATGCCAATCTCCTTGATCTCGCCCCTCGTCGCATCAAAACGAATCACGATTTCGTTCTCTCCTCCATAAACTGGCTTCTCGATCGACGCGAATTGATCGGCATCGCACCCAAAAGTCCCACTGAATACACCCTCACCCTCACCCCAAAACAGTTCTCGCGCATCCAGACCATCGTTCTATTCATCCTCCCCATCGGAGCTTTCTTTCTCGCCATCGCCGTTTGGGCCGCACGCCGCGCCTGACCTCTCGCCGACATGAAGACCACCGGCATCCTCGCCCTAATCGCCGCCTCTCTCCTCGCGTTTGTCTTTATCGTCGAACGATTCCAGCCCAATACCCGCCAGGCGACCGAAGCACGCTATCCCTCACTCGAGGTCGATGCCGCCTACTCGATAGAAATCGCCCGGCCGGATACGTCCGTAATCCTCGAAAAAGTCGCGTCTCAATGGCTTATCACTAACCCCATATCTGATCGGGCCGATCCCAGCGCCACCAACGACTGGCTTCAAACACTGAACGATATCCAAGTCATAGACATTATTGACTCCAGCGAGCTCGAAACCGCCACCGTGAATCCATCCGAACTCGGCCTCACCGCGGAAGATGCAATCAAAGTCACAATCAAACGAGAAGCCGCAGCTCCACTTACCTTCCTCATTGGAGCTACGGGAGCCTTCGGAAACTCCACCTATATCTCCTTTCCCGACAACTCCCAGTACCCGCATATTTATCTCGTCGAAGGCAACCTTCACGCGCTCGCCGCCGGTCCCATCGACAACCTTCGCGACACCGCCATTTTTGACTTCCCGTTCGCCGATGCCCGCCACGTCTCACTTACCGACAGCCCAAACAACGTATCTCTAAACCGCTCCTCTCCCGGCTCGCTCTGGCACGTGAAGTATCCCTTCGCCGCTCGCGCCCACCAAGATCAGATACTGACCTTCTTGGATCCCTTCTGGAACGTCCGCGCCCAGTCCGTCCAGACCGACATAGGGGCACCCACTCCCGGCGATCACCTTGCCACGCTCGCCGTCGACCCCTTTCCCGGCACCAACGGGGAACGTACCACCGTGAGTATCTACGGTCCCCCCGAAGGCTCACCTCTGGACCTCCTCGTCTTAAAACTCAACACACGCCCTCACGCGCTCCTTCTCGCAGCTCGCGAGGATCTGCCAAGATTTCTCGACACTCCAGCAGAGGAGTTTCGTGATCCTCACCCCACCCGAATCCCTCTGCGGGAGGTCCAGCACATCACCGTCCAAAGCCCTACCGACCCGGAATTCCACCTCCTCCGTAGCGAAAAGGACCCGCAATTCTGGCGCCTGAGTCGGCGTGGTGATATGCGCCACCTCGAACCCGCGAACACCGAACGCGTCGGAAAGTTCCTTAAAGAGCTCGCATCTGCCGAAGCCGTCGAGATTATCGATATCGAGCCCGAAGACCTGGTTGATTACGGCCTGGAAACTCCTGCCGCAGTTGTCCACTTTATTGCGTTCGGCCTCCCCGAATCCGGCGATGCCGCCAATTGGCTGACCGATCCATCAGGGGACAGCGCTGCCGTGTTCGACCTGGCCTTGGGAAGGGTCCTCATCGAAGACTTCTTCGGTGACGAAGAACAAGTCTTCGCTCGCTTCAATGACGAGCCTTCGGTCTCAAAAATTGATCCCGAATTCCTCTCTCTCCTTCCCACTCAAGCTCCCCGGTGGAGAGGGCTGGGTATCATCGCCTTCAATCCGATTCAGTTTCGCTCCCTCTCCGCCCAATTAAATTCCTCCCCGGCCCAAACTCTCTCGCACGACTTCGCGCAAAATCGCTGGCTACTGACCGCGGAAGACGCAGAACACAACGTCGCCCCCGATAAAGCCGAATCTCTCGTCACGAGCCTTAGCAATCTTACGGCTTACGATTGGCTCGCTGCCGGCGCAGACGCATACGAGGCTCTGTCTCACCCGGAACTCACACTCTCGCTGACCCTGGAAGTGCCGAATGAAGTGACCGGTGGCCTGACCGAAGAAACCGTTTCGATCCTCTTTGCCCCCGTTCCGCCCGCCAAAACCGACCTGCCAAGCTATCCAACAGATCCGGCCTTTTACTATGGACGGGTCGGCGCTTCTCCAGACGTGTTTCTCATCGAAAGCACCACCGTGCGGCAAATTATAGATGCCCTCCCCGAAGCGACCTCAGCCCCCTAGCACCGCGCAAGATAGATCGAAGCAATTCCGCCACTCAAAGATGTCGAGGAGACATCCGAGAAGCCCGCGCTGATCAACAACTTCTCCATTGCCCCACCCGATGGAAAGCGCTCGATCGAATCACCTAAGTACCGGTAAGCCTCACCCCTCCCCGTCAAAATACCGCCAATGAGCGGAAGCATGTGATGAAGATAAAATCGATAGGGACCACGCAAAACCGCCGCTTCTGGTAGAGAAAAATCCAAAACCACCAAGACGCCTCCCTTGCGAATCACTCGGCACATCTCGCCAGAAGCCCCCTCCCACGATTCCATATTCCTCAACCCAAACCCCACCGTTACCGCATCAAAACAGGCATCTTCAAAGGGAAGATTCATCGCATCGGCAACCATGGTTTTTGCAAGCCCCCGCTTGTTCGCCTCGATCAACATCTCTTCGCAGAAATCAATCCCCGTCACATTGGCTTCCGGACAGAACTTCGTGACAGTTAACGCTAAATCCCCGGTCCCAGTCGCAACGTCGAGAACGGAGTTGGGATTCTCATTGGCAATCATGCGAGCGACCCGCCGACGCCACAAGACGTCAATACCCGCACTTAAGACGTGATTCGCTAAAACGTACCGCTGGGCAATTCCGCCGAATGCCCGCTTCACAAATTCCGGGTCCTGATCCTTACTCGTCACCTCCACTGTTCCATAACGTCAGACCACGCCTTCCGGATCAACCACAAGTCGCCCGGCCTACCAACAATCTCGGGCCGCACTGCTCACGAGAGGACTCGAACCTCCACGGCATCGCTGCCACTAGAACCTGAATCTAGCGCGTCTACCAATTCCGCCACGTGAGCTCTACTGCCTTGTCCCGACCGGTTCCAAATACCAAATCAGGCACACTGCGGCTGAAAAGCCCTCATCAATACCCGCGAACCTGCTCTTTCTCAACCCGTATTTTCCACACCCAACACACCTACTTGACATAGACTTCTTTAGGCGACGCCGACTTCTTACTTCCTTCAACTTCCACCGGCACCTTCTCTACATCCACCGCCGTTACCTTGTACTCCGGACAAAGCGTGTGCTTGTCCGTCACATGACTCGTCAACCGATTGATCATCAATTCCGGGAAGTGAAATGTCGTATACAGAACGCCCGCTTTCACTTCATCCGAAATCTCCGCATTCATAAACACCTCGCCGCGGGCAGAAAACAAACGCACCCGGTCGCCCGTTTCGATACCTTTCTCCAGCGCATCTTTGGAACTCACGACAAGCACGTCTTCGTCGACAATACGACTGTTGTTCGTACGTCGAGTCATGGTCCCGCAATTATAGTGCTCAAGGACCCTTCCCGTTGTCAGGATAAACGGAAACTGGTCAAGATGCTCTTCCAACTCGTGCGATTCCTCAAAATCAAAGAAGTGAAATTTCCCCAGCCCACGACGAAATTCTTCCGTATGCAAAATCTTCGTGTCTTGACCCCCTTCCGCGATCGGCCACTGCTTCCCATTGTCTCCCAACTCATCCCACACTGCCCCTTTGAAAAAAGGCACCACTTGGCTGATCTCCTCCAAAACACCATCCGGCGTATAGTCCGGTTGCTCGTAACCCATCCGATTCATGATCTCAACTATGATCTGGCCGTCAGGTTTCGTCCCCTCAAGCGGCTCCACTGCGGCGTTCACTCTCTGCACCCGACGCTCGCCGTTCGTGAAAGTCCCGCTCTTCTCCAAAAACGACGATGCCGGCAAAATAACATTCGCAAACTTGGACGTCTCGGTCTGGAAAATCTCCTGCACCACCAAAAACTCGAGACTATTCATCGCCTCCGCCACCGCATCCGAATTCGGGTCCGTCTGCACCACATCCTCTCCCATCAACCACAATGCCTTTAGAGCACCTCCCCGCGCCGCCTCAAACATCTCCGGAATCTTCAGACCGATCTCTTCCGAAATCCGCGCCCCGTAAAACTCTTCGTAGATACGGTGATTGTCCGCGTCCGTGACAGGTAAATACCCCGCGCCTTGGTGAGGCTGACAGCCCATGTCCGCCGCGCCTTGGACGTTGTTCTGCCCACGCAACGGGTTCACCCCAACTCCGGGTCGGCCGATGTTCCCGGTCATCATCGCGAGATTCGCAATCAACATGATCGCTCTCGCGCCCTGACTGTGCTCTGTAACCCCTAATCCATGAAAACTCATCGCCGCCTTGGCACTCCCATATTCCACAGCCGCCGCCTCCACCAATTCACGATCAACTCCCGTTAACTTCTCCATCGCATCCACGTCGAGCCGCTCTATCTCCTCTCGATAGGTCTCCCAGTCCTCACACCGCTTGGAAACAAACTCTTCGTCAACCAATCCGTTCTTGATAATGTAGTAAGCGAACAAATTCAGCATCGCCACGTTTGTCCCCGGCCTGAGCTGCAAATGATACTTCGCATAAGGCGTGATCTCGATCTCGCGAGGATCAATCACAATCAGCGGAGCTCCCTTCATCACCTTCTGCTTGATCTTCGCGCCGGTGACCGGATGCCCTTGCGTCGGGTTCGCCCCGATAACCAGGATGCACTCCGTATCTTGAATATCCGCAATGGAATTCGTCGCCGCACCCGTCCCGAAACTCTGCTGCATTCCAAACGCCGTCGGTGAATGACATACCCGCGCACAACAATCGATATTGTTCGTCCCCACTACCGCCCGGATAAACTTTTGCATCAGGTAGTTCTCTTCATTGGTACAACGGGCCGATGATATCCCGGCAATCGCGTCCGGTCCGTGTTCCTCGCGAATCCTCGTTAGGTTCTCAACGATGTGATTATACGCTTCCTCCCACGTCGCCTCCTCAAAACTTCCGTTCGTGCGTATCAACGGCGTGCGCAAACGGTCCGGATGATTGTAAAAACGAAACGCGTATCTCCCCTTCAAACACGTGTGCGCATAGTTGACCTCAGCATCCACAGGCGCCTGAATCGACAAAATCTCTTCACCCTTCGTCGCCACTTCAAGGTTGCATCCCACCCCGCAATACGTGCACACCGTCCGCGTCTTTTCCGTTGCCTCAATCGACTTCGATTGGAAGATATCGCTGATTGCAGAGGTCGGACAGGCCTGCGAACAAGCTCCGCAACTGACACACTCCGAATCCGAAAAATCTACATCTAAGCCCTTGATAATCCGAGCGTTAAACCCGCGACCGTGCATGCTCAGTACAAACTGCCCCTGAATTTCGTCGCAAGCCCTTACACAACGGCTGCAATTGATGCATTTCGAGAGATCTGACGTCAAGTAGGCCGCGGACAAATCCTTTTCCCTATCCAAATGATTCGCACCTTCGGGATATCGCACCCCACGGACCCCCACTTTCGCTGCCACCGATTGCAATTCGCAGTTGCCGTTCACTTCACAGGTCAAACAATCCAAAGGATGATCGGTTAAAACCAGCTCCACGATGTTCCGGCGCAAATTTAAAACCTGCTTGGATTCCGTGAAGATATGCAGATTCTCCGACAACGGCGTATGACAAGACGCCACCACCCGCCTCGGCCCGTCTTCCGCCTGCGCAACCTCCACCGAACACACCCGGCATGCCCCGTATGGCTCCAATTGCGGCGCGTCACAAAGCGTCGGCACGTGCCCCCTCTCCTTGTGTCGATCCACAAACTGCAAAAGAGTTTCCCCTTCTTCCATCTCGTATGCCTCACCATCAATGTAGGCAACTGGCGACGTCGTTCGGTTTATCATCTCTTAGGCTCCGTTCTCCTTGAAATACGGTGAAAGCTCCTCCCCAAAATACTCAAGCGCATTCTTAATCGGGAGCGGAACACCACCGCCGAGCGCACAAAGGGAAGTCAACTGCATTGTATCCAACAAATCATCCAACAGCGCCCGATCAATCTCGTACTCGCCTGACCGGGCCTTACTCATCATCTCCTGCCCACGCACCGATCCCAATCGGCACGGAAAACACTTCCCACACGATTCGTCCGCGGTGAACTGAAACAAATGCTCAATATACTCGATCATCGGAAAGGTTTCCGGTATCCCCACAACGCCCGCGTGCCCCAAGAGAAATCCCTCTTTCTGAAAGGATTCAAATGATACATCCAACTTGTCGATCTTTCCGACAGGAACAATCCCTCCCAACGGCCCACCCACCTGAATCGCCTTCACCGGAACCCGAAATCCACCCCCCATGTCGTATACCACTTCCCTCAACGACGTTCCCATCGCAACCTCATACAAACCAGGCCGCACAAACTGGCCGTCCAACGACAACAACTTCGTGCCTTTAGACTCCTTCGTGCCAATCGCCCGATACGCCTCATGCCCCATCGTGACGATCGGGTAAAGGTTCGCGAAGGTCTCCACGTTGTTGAGAAGTGTGGGACGCCCGAACAACCCATACTCGACGGGAAACGGAGGACGCGTTCGCACTTCCGGCCGGTTTCCCTCAATCGACGCAAGTAACGCCGTCTCTTCCCCGCAAATATAAGCTCCTGCGCCTTTGATTACCTTCAGACAAAACGAAAAGCCGCTTCCTTGAATATCGTCCCCCAACCATCCCGCCGACATCAAATCCCGAATCGCATCTTCAATGATTCGAATCGAGTCCGGATACTCCGCGCGGATATAAAGCACACCGGCAGATGCTCCCACAAACCAGCCCGCCGCTATCATTCCGAATAACACCGAATGCGGACGCTCCTCCATTAAATACTTGTCAATGTAAGCGCCCGGATCCCCCTCGTCCGCATTACACACAACATACTTCGGACTCCCCTTCGCCAACCGGCAACCATCCGCCTTGATCCCCATCGGAAAACCGGCTCCGCCTCGCCCCCTCAAGGACGCTTCCTTCCACTCCCTCGCCACTTCATCGCGCTCACGACCAAACAAATCACCCAGAGGCGCATAGTAAGCATCAATCCCGGGAAAATCCGCCAACAACACCGGCGTCTCCAAGTTGGACTCCATCACATACCGATCACTCGAATCGCCCTCGCCCGAATCAAATAAAGTCGCCAACTCCGCTTCTGATCTCCCGGAATAATTCTGCTCCTCATATTGAAAAGCGCCGTTTTCGTGACAACGCCCAAGACAACAAATATGCCCGATCTCCTTTTCATCCACATGCGCTGAAATCGCGCCCCGCAACCCCCCCTGCGTTCCGGCACACAGACAAGCCGACCCATTGCACAAAAATACCCGCTTCCCCTCGTTCTCCTTCTTAAGGAAATCATAAAACGAGACAGCCCCAAGAGTCGTCGCGTCACCCACCAGAAACTCCTCAGCCATCGCCTCCAAATTGCCATTTTCCTCAGCGGTGCCCGTCTCCTCAGCCGATTTGACCATCCGCTCGAACAAATTCGAGTCTAAGCCTTTCCGGAAAGAGAGTGCCGTGACGTTCTTGGACATTACAACCAACCGCCTACCGGCGGGTTGGAAATCTTAAGGCCGAATCGTGCGAACCACCAGTCTTTTCGAGGCCCCTCCCGCTCCCAAAGAAACGCCTCCATTCCCAACATCCCTTCCTCAGGGAACCGGCGTGATGCCTGGCAACACCACCGATTCCGGCCCCGTCCCTCCACTCGAAACCGCCGAACCCCCCGCCGTTCCTATCCCTAGCCCCTCCTGCAAAACACCCACTCGAGCTGCCTCCGCCTGCTCCCGCTCAATCAACTGCCGCCGCGCCTCGTCTGCCGCCAGCTCAATCCTCAAATCGATGCGCCGAATCGCCTCCGAAAGATCAGATGCTCCCGCATCCCCCGCCGACTGGGTCGCCAGCCGCCCCATTAACCCGCGTCGCGCAGCATGTAAGGAAGACAACGAAGGCGTCGTCACACCCATTTTCTCCAACAACAGCGGCAACTCGGCCCGGGGCGCACTCTCCAATTGACGCACCCGTAGCCCCAACGAATCTCGACGAGATTCAACATCTCTTAGCTGCGATTCCAAGTCTGTGCCCCCGGAAGGCGTCAAGGCAAGCGCATCGGCGACCTCGGATGAACCATCCAACATCACCGGCGCCGCTCCCCCGTCCAGGGCAATCGACGAGACAGCCTCCATATCTCCCTCCTCTCCCACCTCGCCCAACTGCTCCACTTTTAGCCGAAGCACTTGGACCTCTTCCTCCAACTCGTCCACACGCGTCATAAGATACTCGTAATTCGGATCCGGCCGCTCGAGTTGATCGCAGGCCACCACCCCAATACCCATCATCACAACTCCCACGCACCTTAACGCCCTCCGGATTTCCCCGCTGCAATCTAGAAACGATTTCAACGATCGACCTTCCTATTTTCGCCGCCTGAATAGCCCCCGCTTCTGGTCTCCCTCCTCCAACACCCGCTGCTGGTCACGCGCATGCGCCAACGCCTCTCCCTCCGTTATTTCCCTCGCCGCAAACAACGCCCCAAGACTCTCATCAAAAGTATGCATCCCCTCGGCTGCGCCGATCTCCATCAAACCTACTAGCTGCTCAAACTTCTTCGTCCGCAAACACGCCCGCACCCCATGGTTCATGATCATCACCTCACTCGCCAGCGCCCGGCCTTTACCATCCGCGCGCGGAATTAAACGTTGCGCGACAATCGCATGGAGCGCATTTGCCAACTGCGCAACAATCTGATTCTGCTGGTCGGGCGGAAACGCATCAATCAATCGATCAAGCGCCTTCGGCGCATCGATTGTGTGCAGGGTGCTGAGAACGAGATGCCCCGTCTCCGATGCCGTCACCGCCGTCTGAATCGTCTCCAAATCACGCATCTCACTCACAAGGATCACATCCGGATCCTGCCTCAGCACATGCCGCAATCCCGCACCAAAACTCTGCGTGTCCGTCCCCACCTCACGCTGCTTCACCAAGGCCATCGAATGCTCAAAAACATACTCGATCGGATCCTCGATTGATACCACCACGCCCGACCGGCGCTCGCTGATTCGCTTCACCATCGAAGCAAGTGTCGTGCTCTTCCCCGAACCGGTAATTCCGGTCACGATGATCAATCCCTCCCGCACATCGCAAAGCTTCTCCACGATCTCCGCATGCCCCAAATCCTCAATCTCAGGTATCTCCGATGGAATATGCCGAAATGCCGCCTCCATCCGCCCCCGGTTAAAGTGCACATTGCCCCGAAAACGACCCACCCCCTCCACCTGCAACGCAAAATCTAATTCCCAAGTCTCCTCCAGGGTCGCCCGTTGCGTTTCCGACAAGACGTCGAGAATCAGCGTCTGGCACGTATCCCGGTCCAGGTTAAAGTCCTCTAACGGCGACAAGATTCCATGCACACGAGCCATCGGCGGAGAATCAACGGACACATGCAAATCCGAACCCCCGCGTTCACAAGTCAGCTCAAGGTAATCTACTAAATCACGCGTTGCCATAAATCAATCCCTTCAATTGTCGCTCACCTCCCGACACCAGTGCCTCCGCTAATACCCCGAAGCGCTCGTCGAAATTCCTGTGCGTTTCCGCATGCCCGCTCCGCATCCTCTTCACTCACCCGACCGCTCCTCGCCGCCTCTACCAGAGAGGCCATGAACGCTCGGTTGTTCGCGCTATCGCCACGCACCACAAAATCCGTCAACTTATCAAACTCTCCATCCCGTATCCAGTTTCTCGTAGCTGCCTCATTCTGAAAATGTTCCAGAATGAGCTCCAAGTCTCTCTCCGTCCCGGGCAGCAACTTCTGACTCACCACCCCGACCAATTGCTGTGACAAAATAAAGAGAATCGGCTCCCTCTCCTCTTGGGGAAATAACCCCAAGAACCGCTCCAGCGTATCCGATACACTCGAACTGTGCATCGTAGTCAAAACCAAATGGCCCGTCTCCGACGCACGCAAGACGATCCTCGCCGTCTCGGCATCTCGTATCTCTCCCAGAAAAATGACGTCCGGACTCTGACGCAATGAACTGCGTAACCCCTTCGCAAACGAATCCGTGTCCGATCCGACTTCCCGCTGCGTGATAATCGAATACTGATCCTCAAACAAATACTCAATCGGGTCCTCAATCGTCACAACATGGCGAGCCATGTTCTCGCTGATCCACTGGACACACGCCGCTAAGGTCGTCGACTTTCCCGCCCCGGTAGCTCCCGTCACCAGGATCACCCCGGAACTCTTGCTTAGCCAGGGCGTCAACAACTCCTCCGACAATCCCAAATCTTCCATATCGGGAATCTCGCTCATAATCGGCCGCAAGGCCGCTCCTCGCTTCCCGAGATGCCGGTGCAAATTCACCCGGTATCGCGTCCCGTCCGCTGCCGTATAACTCGTGTCCCGGTCCAACACATCGTCGCCCTCTCCCCCACAGAGCTTCCAGAAGTTTTCCATCTCCTCCCGGCTCACCACTTCGTCGCCTAGCGGCACCACCTCACCCGCGATTCGAATTCGCGGAACCTGCTCCTCGCGCAAATACAAATCATTCCCCTTCTCCTGCGTCACCGCGCGACAAAGCAGATCGATACTGGCACTCATATTCTCCCTAATCTTCTAACGGCTTTCGCTCTCGATTGCAAGAGACCCGCCCAAGGCCCCGGCACCCCACAATGCCTGCCCAGATTCAAGTTGCAGCCCACCTCCCCACTGCTACCCTTTCCCGTCCAATCCCACCCTACGTGAGCGACTCTCCCGATTCCACCGCGCCCTCTGCTTCTTCCTCTTCCTCGCAGCCAAAAGAGGAAAACGCTCTCCTGAGCCTTATTCTCAACATCATTCTCCCCGTTGTCGTCCTTACCAAACTCAGTGGACAGGAACATCTCGGACCCGTTCTCGCGCTCGTTATCGCCACCGCTCTCCCACTCGCCTACGGAATCTACGACTATGTCCGCCGTCGCGAGATCAATCTCTTCTCTTCCCTCGGTATCGTCAGCGTGATCCTTACCGGAAGCCTCGGTCTTCTCAAAGTGGACGCCATTGTTATCGCCATCAAAGAAGGCCTTATCCCCCTCGTGCTCGGCGCCGCCTTCGTGGCTTCTGCCAAAACTAAAAAGCCACTCCTGGGAAAACTCGTCCTTACCCCACAAATCATGGACATCAAGGCAATCGAACACTTGGTGGAAAAAAATCAGCGCGAAAACGATTTTCAATCACTCCTCTGGCGAAGCTCGCTCCTGATGGGCCTCTCCATGCTCGTCGCCTCCGTCCTCAGCTTCCTCGTCGCCGTCTACACCCTCAAAAGCGAACCGGGTTCCGTCGAGTTCGACAAAGAACTCGGCCACCTTATCTACCGCAGCCTCATTGTCGCGGGCATCCCTATGCTCCTCGTGGGCGCCTTCGCCTTCTGGTATCTCGTCCGCGGACTGAGAGAAATTACCGGCCTCGAGAACGACGATATCTTCAACCCCCGGTAAACGCTACCCTCCGGGGGTAAATGCCGATTCCACCATCGCGGGCACGGAGCCGTCTTCCCGCGCCCCGGCATCCACCCTAACCTCATAATTCCGATACAGCACAAACCCCATCACCACACTGAAAACCAACAACAACAAAAACGCCACTTTCTTGGTCGCCAGCTTCGCCGCAAATTCTTCCCGCTTCTTCCGCTTGCGAAACTCCTCCTGAATGTCGTGGTGCTTTTTCCTCCAACTGTCGTCCCCATCGCCATCCGCCGAGGGCACAATGCGGTGCCGTGCTTGAAATCGGCTTCTTTCATCGCGAACCCGTGCATCCAAAACCGGCGCCTCCTCGCCTCCAACACCACCGGTCATCCCCACCCGCTCCACCGCCGTAGGCATGCTCGCTGCACCCCCCCCGGCCACCTCCGCGGCGTCCGGGTCCACAATCAAACGGGGCCCTTCGATCTCCCGCTGACAGGATGGACACGGACCCATCGCTCCCCCCATCGAGATCGGCAAATACAACGCCCGCCCACAATACGGACACCTGAAGGCCAAACAGGCACTCTCCTTCAACTCAAGCATGCACGGTAAATCTGACAAATATCAGATTTCCCTAAATACAGAATATTACCCTGATAATCAAGTAGAAACAGAAATTATGATAATTCGAGCCACCTCGCCTTCATGCCCGGGGCGCCACTAAGCCATGCATCTGCTCCAAGACCCCCCGCACATGCTCCCAACGCCGCACCATCACATCCACCAGTATCAAAGGAATCAAAACCATCAACAAATACGGCCATAACGCCACATACCGCTCCGTCTTCATTCCACCCAGCTCCAACCTTCCTTCCTCGCCATCCAAATACCCGCCCTCCGTCACCTCAGCCGCACGACGCAAAACGTCGCCGTTTACCCGTCCCGTCGCCACCTCCGCCGACGGCTGATGAACGTGCCCTGCCGATATCATTCCCGTCCCCGACCGCGCCCGGACCAAATACACACCCGGTTGCTCAGGACGAAACGATCCCGCATACATACCCGGCCCCTCCTGAAATAGAGGACGGGTTTCCATCGACTGCATCCGGCCGCCCATGGCATCAGTTGTTACAAAGAAGACATCCATCTCCACCTCGGCATTGTTCCTTCGTGTCCCCGCATCCTCTAACAAATCAACGAAACAGCGGACCACTTCTCCCGCCTCCTCCAATCGTATATCCATATGCTGACCTTGCGGCGGGCGTGCCGTTTCACGAAGTATCTGCGCCCAAATCCGGCTATACCCATCCCACCGGCCCACCCAGAGCGGCGCCCAGCGCGATTTGCAATCAGAAGTAAACGCCGTCACCTTCCCCAACCCAAATCGCCAGTGCGCCAAGAGCGGTTCCCCATGATCCGTAACCAATGGCACCTGCGCCGTCGCCTTCCGATTCGTCTTTACATACCCAAGCAACGGCGGCGCCTCCCCTTCCACCCAATTGGCCAGCATCGGATGATTCTCCGCGAGGCTCGGTTGAAACGCTTCCTCCCGAATCATACGCCCCGTATGCACAAGCGTATCTTGAGTGAAAATCCGCGTAATCGCTGTCGGGTCCATCGTGACATAAGCCTCTCCACCGCCCGCTGTCGCGATTGTTTGCAGTAGCCCCACCTGTGCTCCCGATCCCACCGCCACGGTCGAAATGGTGATCCCCTCACTTCGACATTGCGCCGCGAGTGCCTGATACCCCTGCCCCGACGTTTGCCCATCCGTGAGAACAATCATATGCTTGATCTTGGCGCGCACCCGCCCCAATTCCTGGCGCGCCAATACCATCCCCGGGTAAATGTTGGTCCCACCTCCGGAACTCAACATGGCAATCTGCCCCGCCACTGAAGATCCCGAAGTCAATCGAGTCATCGGAGCTACGATATGTGCTTCCGAATCAAACGCATAAACCCCAATATAATCTTTGCGCGTCAATATCTCAGAAGTCGCAATCGCCGCGGATTTGCAAATCTCAATCTTCTGGCCCGACATCGAACCCGACCGATCGATCACGAGCGCCAATGCCGACGACTGCTGCTCCTCGTGGTCCGGTGCTTTCAATTGCACCGGCAATATCTCTTCAATCGGTGTTCGATGATACCCCCCCACCCCAAACGAGTTCATTCCCCCGATCATCACGAATCCGCCCCCTAGCTTGTCCACATACTCCCGCACGGACGACATAAACTCCTCTCCCGCCTGGTGAGCCGCAACATCGGATAGAATAATGCCATCATACCCCGCCATCTCCGGCAAACTTCGCGGAATTCCGTCCAATCCCCTCGCCTCAAGTCGAATTCCCTCGCGCGCCATCGCGTCCACCAGAAACTCCCCTTCCCCCTCCTCTCCCTCGATATACATCAAGAGCGGCTTTCCTCGAACATCCACGATCGTCAACGCCTCGTTGTTCTCAGGAATGGCGTCACCGTCGAATCCCGACACGGTCACCCGATAATCATAAATGTTCCGCTCCTCGGGAGTCCGCACAAACACCACCTCCACATCCTCCCCCTCTTCGATCGCCAAGTCTTGCTTGTCCACTTCTAATCCATTCTCAAACAATCGCACGACGCCCTCTCCCGTCATCGAACTCTCAATGCCTGCGGTCAATCGGAGACTCGCACCCTCGCTCAACCGCCCCTGGCTCCGCTCAAATCGCGCGACGCGCACGTCGGGGCGCCGGTCTCCACCTACCGGCACCCCATGAATCCGGATGCCCGTAACCGCCGACTCCCGCGCCGTTTTCGCCAAATCACCCCTCGTCTCCAACCCGTCGCTTACCAGCACAATGTGACGGGTCGTTCCCGCCGGAAACAACCCCTGCGCATAGGCTACCGAGGCCCCCAAATTACTCTGCGCCCCGATCTCATTCATCAACTCCTCCCGGACCATCGCCCCCTCATCCTCGTTTGCGGGAAACGGATCGCTGAGCAATACACCCCGATCCCCCGCAGCCACAAATTCCACCGCAACATCACCCGGCAACTCACCGCGCAACGCCAATGTCCGCTCATAAACCTTCGCCAGCCCACGCTTGCCCAAACTTTGAGAGTGATCCATCACAAAGACCACCGCCTGCTCTGATGTTTTCACCGTCCACCACGGCGACGCCAACGCAGCTAGTATTCCCAAGACCAGGATTGAACGAATAATGAGCAACGCGCGCCGCCGTCCCGCGGACATCGGGTGCGTCGTCCCGGCATCAAACCAGAACAATAGCCCGATCAAAACCGGTACTAGTAGCAGGTAATATGGTGATTCCCAATCCATTCGTATCGATGCATCCGGCCTAGTAGACCGCTCGCCGATGAAAGAGCCAGCTTTCCAATAACAAGACCCCTAACACAATCCAAAGCAACCATTGTACCGCCTCACCCCGAAACCACTTTGCCACCGAACTCCCCGCGTTCTCACCATCTTCATTCACTATCCCACTGACGCCACGCATATCTGTCTCCTGACCGGAAAGAAGCAACGAAACACCTTCCCTCCCATCGATCCCTTCCCACAATCCCACTCGATCCAACTCAATCAATTGACCTTCCGAAGCATCAGTCGCATCCCGAAAACCCGCCTCCGTCAATTCCCGCCAACGAATCGCCGCATCTTCCACGTCGATCACCTCCCCGGTCCGATACCGCCCAAAAACCTCGTCCCCACGCACCGCGTTGGCACACCAGAAAAGCGCGTTCCCCAATAGAAGCGGATACGACGCCATCAAAGGCAATCGCTCGGATCGCTCCGCTGAAAACGCCATGATTACGAGACGCTGCCCTCGCACTTCGCCCGCCAAAAGTACCGGATCGCCCCCCGCAAACCACAATGGCTCCAAGGATCCCGTTCCGTCCAAGACCGCCGTCTGCGTCAAGGACACCCTCCCACTGTTCACCCGGAACAAAACCGGGTGATCCCCGTTCGCTGCCCGCACGGCACCGTGCGGAATACCGCCGCTTTCAAGCGCCACGGCACGGACCGGCCCCGCAGACCCGGGCGGGTTCAAGACAATTGCCGGGACTCCCTCCGGCCACTCCTCAGGCAACCATCCGTCAAAAATTACCACATCCACGGACACATCCAAGGGCCACGAGCCCGCACCGCCCTTCCACAGTTCCACTTTGCCCTCCTCGGCGATAGAGGACAACGCCAACTCCGTAAACGGATCCGCCTCCGCCGTAATCCACGCCACCAACAATGGATCCTCCTCCGGCAACCGCGCCGCCACATAGTTGTCCTCAGAGAAACAATCGCCCTCCATCTGAAGCCGTATCTCCAACAACTGCCCCGCAACACCGTCGAGCGGCAAAATGATCCCTTCACCCACACCCGGCTCGATATCCAACTCCCGAATCTGGACCGGGACCCCGCCCACCTTTATCTCCATTTCCGCCGTCCCCGCCCCGCTCATCGACGAGGCGCCCATCACACGCACATAAACCTCATATCGCGAATGCACCAACGGCACCTTGCGCACTTGAAACGCAGTAATTCCCGCGTTAGTCGGCGCTTCCAGTCCCATCGGAAAACGCCTCTCCCGTATCGCCAATTCGCTCTCGTCTCTCTCCACTTCCGCGGCCTCGCGATCGGTAAAATGCCATATCTCCGCGGGCTCATCCAGGGAAGCAATCATCCGCGCCTGCCCCATCGCCTTCTCTTCGTCGTCAGGCACGGGACGGGTATCCACCTGATCAACCAACGCCAAAAGCTGACGCCGCTTGTAGCTCTTCGGCAGCAAAAGCTCAGGACGCCCATCATAAACCATCAAGGACACACCCACATCTTCCGGCACCCCCGCCAAACGCGTCCGCAATTCCGCTTTTGCCGCTTCAAGCCGGTTCTCGCCACTCCCATCCACGGCATTCATCGATGCGGATCGATCCAGCAAAACCACAATGCTCTCCAATCCCTCGGTCTTCGGAGCAAACACCGGCCGCGCTAAGGCAAAAATTACGCCTCCAAGAACCAATAACGTCAACAACAACGACAGTACCTTCTTCAAATGTCGCAACCATGCCGACTCCTGATGCTCTTTGGCCAGGGACTTGAAAAATACCAATGTGCTGACCGGTACGGTCCGGGACTTCCGTCGAAAAAAATACAAGGCCAACGGAATCAATCCAAGAAGCGCCAAATACAGATATGTCGGCTGAAGGATTTGCATCAATCTTATCGCGGCGAGGACGCCCATTTAACATGCCACAGTTTCATCATCATCCCTTCCCCGCCAACACCGACCCCTTCGATAACAAGCTGATAAACATGTCCTCAAACGCCTCATCGGTCGACCACGGGAGATAATCGATTTGCCGGAGCACGCAGCCTCGTTGCAGATCGTCCGAAAAAGCCTGGAAAGCCGCTTCGTATCGGGCCAACTCCCGCTTGGTAAACCACAACCGCCTCACTTCCTCCGTCTCTACATCATATAATTCAACCTCCCCCTCCAGCTCCGGCTTCCGCTCCCGGGGATGAAAAACATGGATCAAATGAGACTCCCCGGGCCAGGAATTCGTGAGACGCAGCGCTTGCTGCGCCGATCCGATCTCGCTACCGAACAAATCAGACAACACAAAAATAATCCCAAACCGCTGTCGACTCGGTCGAAACTCACGAAAACAGGCCTCCAAGTCCGTCCGTCCCCCAAATTCGATTCCCTGCACATACTCCACTACCTTCTGAATGTTTCCCTGACCCTTCAGCGGAGGGAGCGAATTCACCATCCGGTCACCCATGGTGTAAAGCGTCACCCGGTGCTGGCTAACCAAGCCGAGATAGGCCAGGGCCACCGCCAGTTTCTGCACCGCCTGCCGCTTCTCGCCGTATGGCTCCGCCATCGACCCGCTCGTGTCGATCACCACATGCAAATGAAACTCCTGCACCTCCTCATACAACCGGATGTACAAACGCTTCAAACGGGCATACAAACGCCAATCAATGGCCCGATAATCATCGCTGGGCGTGTAATGACGAAAATCCTTGAACTCCCGGGTGAATCCCGTTGCCGGCGTCGCCTGAATACCCTTCCGACGCAATTGCTTGCGCTTGCGCAACTTAAAAAACATCGCGCGCAAGCGATCCAGGAACTGAGGGTCAAAAAGCTCCTCGCTCACATCCCTCCCGTCGCTTGTTCCCTTGTTGGCCATCACAACTGGCGCGGCGACAATAACCTCATTCTCTCTTTGATCGAACTCGGGGCACCGCACCTCACGACAACACTCACGCGGCCTGCGCCGGAGTCGGAGTCTTCTCGATCAGTTCATCTAAAAGACGATCCACATCCACCGACTCCGCTTCCCCTTCAAAATTCAGAATCACCCGGTGCCGCAACGCCGCCTTGGCCACACGCTGAATGTCCTCCGCCGCCACCGCCGTGCGTCCATCCAATACCGCGTGCGCCCGCGCCCCCCTGATCAGAGCCTGCAATCCTCGCGGGCTGGACCCATAGGAAACATACCGAGTCGCACCCTCGGTCTCCCCGCTCTCACTCTCCTCCGGATGGGTCGCCAAAACCAGCTGCGCCGCGTACTTCGTCAAAGGATCCGCCACCGGCACCTGCGTGAGTATCTCCTGAAATCGAGTCAAATCCTCCCCCGACATCACTTTCTCCAACGCCACCTCTTTAAAACCCGTCGTACGCTTCGAAATCTCAACCAGCTCATCCAAATCAGGAAACGGCACCTTGATCTTGAACATAAATCGATCCAACTGCGCCTCCGGCAACGGATACGTTCCCTCCATCTCCATCGGATTCTGCGTCGCCAATACAAAAAACGGCTTCGGCAGTTCCCGGCGCTCCCCGCCCGTTGTCACCGCTTGCTCCTGCATCACTTCCAACAATGCCGCCTGTGTCTTCGGTGTCGCACGATTGATCTCATCCACCAAAACCACATTCTTAAACACCGGCCCCGCCTCAAAATGCATCGTCGGTCGACCACTCTCGTCCTCATGCACAATCTGCGTCCCAAGAATATCCGCAGGCATCAAATCAGGCGTGCACTGTATCCTCCCCGGCTCCAACCCCAACACCTCACCGATCACCCGCACCAGGTAGGTCTTCCCCAGTCCCGGTACCCCCTCGAGCAAGACGTGCCCCTGCGAAAAGATCGCCACCAATGTATCCGTGATCAAATCATCATACCCCACTATCGCCTGCTGCACCTGATCCTTGAGAGATTTAAACTGCTCGGCGAACGCCTTCAGCTCCTTGTTCAGTTTTTCGCTCTTGCTCATAATTTTTCTACACGGCGAAGCTCATTCGTTTCACTCCGGTCCCTAGTCAACGGCTCCCTACTCCCCTTCGCTTTCTTCAAATCGCTCCCGTAAGGCCGTAAAGTAACGCAAAATGTGCTCCCGACGGGACGCCGGCAACGGCTGCCCGTCCAATGCTTCCTCCTCCACCTGAAGGAACTCCACAATCTGTTCCGCCGTCTCACGGTCCGCCTCCTCGCGGCGTTGACCACCCTCAATGGCCCGCACCGATGACTCCCCATCGCGGTTCACCTGCGCATCCACGAGCCCGCTCTGCGTTGATTTCATTGCCTTTGTTTCCGCCCCCTCCATGGGTGCCGTGCCATGCCCCGCCTGGGGACCTCCTCCACTCATCGCCATTCCCGGGATCGGCGCAAAAATCGCCGGGCGATCCGTTCCTCCAGAACCACCGGGAATAAATCCCAATTGCCCACCCGATTTCGCCTCGCCGGACTGCCCCGCCCTCGCCATACCCTGCTGCCCTTTTCCTTGCCCCTCGCCCGGCTTGAGCCCAGGGCTCGGCATCGACGTTGCCTGACCCGCGCCCTGACTCCGCTGCCCCTTCTCCTGACCCGTCATCGGCGTCATGTTCGGCAAGGGCGCCGACTGCATTTGGGGCGCCGCCCCACTGTCGCCCGCCTGTCCCTGATTATTCGCCAACTTCTTCATCGCACCCGTCCCCTCTCCGGCAATGTTCGCGCCCGACTCGCGAAGTTTGTCGGCCATCTCTTTCAATTTCTCCTTCGCGCGCTCACGCTCATCCAAGCGCTTGAAATGCGCCGCCAGTTCCTCAAATTCACGCGCCGCCTCTTCCGCCCGCTCACCCCTCATATCGACCGCCGCCTCGCCAACATGCCGCCCCACCGGACGCTTATGATCCTCGTCCGTCGCCTCCGTCATCGTCCGGCTCAATGCCGTCGTCATCCGCTCCCGCGCTTCGTCGCGCAGGCGCTTTACTCCCAAGCTCTTGGCGATAGTCTCCGATTCCGATGCCGCCGCGGCCGCCTTCTTGTCCTTAATCGCCCCCGCCAATTCCGCCGTATCCACATGCTGACTCATCTCACGCAACATCTCCTCGGATGCCCATTCCTCTCCACGATCCCCCATTCGTTCCGCCAGCTTTTCCGCCTCCCGCGCCCGCGCCTCCAACTCCCGCAGCACTTCCCGCGCCGTCTTCTCCGCACTGTCCTTCAAACCCTCCGCCGTCGATCCGATGTCCTGCTTCAGCTTCTTGATTTCCTCTTTCTCCCCCTCCTTCAAAGAAGCCATCCTCTCAAAAATCCTCTCATCCATCTCCAAATCCTTCGCCTCCTCCCGCGCACGATCCTGCATCGCCTCGGATAAAGTCACATCGCCAGGTGCCAACCCAGGCTTCATGATCGGACTCATCGCCAGAGCCAACACCACGATCGGAAAAAACCACTGCCACCTCATCCGCGGCACCGGCAGATCATCCCGCATCCCCGCCAACGCTCCCGCCAAGCTTTCCTCACTCGTCGCCAAATGCAGGCGCTCGCCCGCCGTCAATTCATCCGCCGCCTTCCCTTCAAAAAACAACGCCGATGCAAATGCCTCCTTGCGTCCCGCTCGCTCATCCCAAAGCGCCATCGCTCGAAAGTAATGCGGACGCCCACTCAGCGCATAAACCGCAGCCCCCGCAACCCACAACGCCGTCAAACCCACCGCAAACTCAATGCCATACTCGCCCCATCCGCCCGCGCGCAAAATCGCCAATCCCCCCATTCCAATCAACCCCGAAACCACCGCTGATTTTCGCAATCCATCCACCCATCGACAAACGGTGAGCCGGGACACCACTCTTCCCGCCGCATCGTGAAAGACCCTCGACTCCGATTCCCCATGTGCCCCGGCCACGCTCATCAATCCACCCCCTCCACTCCAATTCCGGTTCCAGCGCTCGCTTCGATCATGATCCTCAACATACTCCGGAGCCACTCCCTTCGCCACCCGGACCAATCCCCAATCGGAGACCGTTTCTCCGCATACCTTAGGACAATTTACCCCGCGGCAAAGCGAAATTCCTCACCCCGTGCGCCGGCCCGCCAGGATCAATATCCCCCAACCCACCATCAACAACACACCGCCCACCGGCGCCAGCGGCCAAGCCCATGACGCCAATTTCAAAGCCACCAGGTATATCCCCCCGCTGAACGACACCACTCCCGCGAAAAAACACCACCACGCCGGACTTCCCCCGCGCCCATGCATCGCCAACACCCACAACACCACCGCATGCACCAACTGGTAAAACACCGCCGTCTCCCAGGCACCCATCGTCCCGTTCGCCTCCAAACGCGCTTCCAAACCGTGCGCCCCAAAGGCCCCCAACAAAACCCCAAGCAACCCCACCACGGCGGACACCCGCAACGCAAGACCGTGACCCGCTCCATCCGAATCCTCACCGCCGCTGCTCACTCGTCAGTTGCTCCTTTCCTCATGCGACAATGATAAAGCTCGCCAAAACTTCCGTCACCCTCTTTCGAAAGAAGACGCAACAACGCAAATCGATCGCTGCCTCCGGGAAGATACGAAGAAATCGGCGTCGTGATGTAGAACCCCTCTTCGCCTTCGTCGTTCTCCTTCATCACAATAAAAACATTCACTCGATCAAATCGCACACGAACCGGTTCGAGCGAATCCAATTCATCCTCCCATAGGTGTCGCGGAATTTCCTGCCCCGGTAACCGCTCCTCCTTACCCAATTTCATGTAACGCGTCACCAAGGCGTTCGCCTCCCCGATAATCTTCGCACGCTCTTCGCCGCTTTTGGGCAAGACAATCCGCCCGCCCCGATCGGCAGATGGCGCTTCCTCCCAGAGGCCCAGCACCACGATCACACCCACCAACGACCATATCCCTCCGGCATGACTCCGCATAACGCCTCTCATCGCTAAACCCTACACCATGAACACCCATCCGCTCAAAAATTCCCTGCCCTCCCCCCTGCCCCCAACTCACTGCTGCTCCCCGCCCTCGCCCCGCTTCCCCATCATGCCCAATCCCATCCGCATCCCCATCTCCTGCATCTTAACCATCGATTCCTGATTCGCCTTGAATGCCTCCAACTGATCCTCGCTCAATATCCCGGACGCACGCTCGACAATTCGATCCTGCAACTGCCGGTATTCGCCCAGATACTGGTCCACGTTCGCCTCCGTAAACTTGTCCAAAAGCTCCGGGTCATTCTTCGTCTGATCACCAAAATCGCCCGTGCTGAAATTGAAACTCGTGCGCTCTTCATACATCGCCGACATCAACTCTTCCTCTTGGTCGAAACTCAAATCGATCCCCTGCCCGCTCAAAGATTGCTTGTAAGCCTGCAGCGCTTGACGCTCAGGTTGCGACTTTTCAAAAAGTTCAAATTCCGCATAACCCTCATCTCCCAAAGTCTCCTTGATCGCCGCGTTCACCCGGTCCGTCTCCGCTTTGATCGCATCCCCCAACTCCTTCTGCTCCTCCTTGGAAAGATCTTCGTTCATCATCTGTAATCCAAGACGCGTCGCCACCATCTGCTTCTCAAGAATCAATGCCCGGACCGCGGAGGAATCCTCCTCGCTTAATCCCAACTCCGAGAACAACGGCCCGAACATCCCGTCAATCATCACTCCCTGCTGCTGCTCGATCATCGCGGCCATTCCCGGATCCTCCATCATCTTCGAAAGATCGAACATCATCCCTTTCTTCACCTTCTCCTCCGCCGGCGCCTTCTGACTCAACGCCCCCCCCTCCGCCACCGGCCCGCCGGGCGCCGCCCGACCCCCCCACCCCGCCCCCCAGCGCCCCCCCCCCACGCGCCCCCCCCCCCGACCCCCGCCCCACACACCACCCCC
>JBCCIR010000056.1:0-30505 GCA_039028175.1 Verrucomicrobiota bacterium | reverse complement strand
GGGACAAGGTTGCCCGCAGCGCGTACTGATCTATTGGGCGTAAGCCGTAAATCCCGATTTTTTTGCAGCAATTGAACCGCATCGGATTCAATATAAGCCGCAACAGCACGAATACTCACGAAGTGATGGGTGATTTCACCACCAACAGCGTCGACCGCATTCACAGCCCGCGCGGCCGGAGTATCAATTGGTGGGGGTATTCAAGCAGGACATGACGCGGTCGTTCGCGGAGATCATGAGTCGTTTGGGGCGTCGCCGGGCGTGGGCGGTGCATGGGACGGCGCCGGGCGGCAAGGTAATGGATGAGTTTTCTACTTTGGGAAAGAGTTTTGTGAGTGAGACGGAGGATGGGTCGATCGAGCATGGGGTATTGGATCCGGAGGGGTTTGATTTTGCGGAATCGGGGATCACGAAGCTCACGGGGGGGGCGGCGGCGAAGAAGGCGAAGTTGTTGGAGGGGATACTGGCGGGGGAAGTGGAGGGGCCGATGCTGGACATGGTGGCCTTGAATGCGGGGGCGGGGTTTGTCGTGGGCGGGCTGGCGAAGAATGTGCGCGAGGGGATCGCGCTGAGCCGCGAGTTGATCGGGGAGGGGAAGGCGTTGGAGAGTTTGCGGAAGATGCAGGAGGTGTCGCGGGAGTGTTCGGGGTAATCGGTCGCTCGGTCCTTCAGTCCTTTGGTCCTTCGGTCGGTCGCTTGGAAGAGCGGGGCGTTGATCTTTGATTCGGGAACATTCAGGAATTGGCTTGTTCCGCGGCTTTTTTTTCTTTGAGGCAGGGGAGGCAGTATTCTTCGCCATCGGCGGCGACGCGGAATTCGAGGTTGGGGTCGTCGTTTTCGGTGACGCCGCAGGCGTAGCATTTGTGAAAGGAATCGGTTTCGGGTTCGGAAGCGGCTTGGAATCGAGCGCGGCGTTCCGCGGTGGTGGCGCTGTGCTGGGCGTATTGGAGAAAGATGGGGCCGGCGAAGATGGCGAAGGGGACAAAGGCGAAGGCGTAGGGGATGGCGTTGTGGATTGGGTCGCGCAGGATGATGAGAGCCACCACTGCGACATCGAGCAAGGCGACGTATTTGATCTTGATAGGGAGCACGAGCATGAACTGGATGACCTGATTGGGGTAGATCACCGCGAAAGCGAGGAAGGCGGCGTGGAAGATGACGTCGCTTACCGGGAAGAAGCTGATGCCGAAGAGGAAATAGGTGATGAAGCAGCCGACGATCGTACAAATCATCGTGCCGAAGGCGTAGGCATTGAGCCGGAAGGCGCCCCAGGCGTTTTCGAGTCCGTCATTGATAAACCACATGAAGAGGACGGCGATGAGGATCCAGATGAGGCTGAAAGTGCGGGGAATGAAGATGAAGGTGAGGAGTCGCCAGACTTCGCCGTCGAGGACTTTGGCGATACTCAGGCTGATGGCTTCGAGGAAGGCACTGCTCTCGCCCTGGAAGTGGGCGAGAATGAAGACGAGCAATTGAAAGCAGGCGAGGATGCGAAGGATGCCGGGGATGGCGAGGCGTTGGTATTTTTGCTCGGCTTTGTTGAAGCGGTTCATTTTCGCGGGAATGTGTCCCGCGTCGGGTTTCGAGTGCGGGATCGGGGTTTAGTAACGGCGGAAACCCGTGTGAAGACAAGGATTTTGACTTTTGGGACGAGGGCGCGAGTATGGCGGGGTCTATGAAGGAGTCACCGCTGCAATCGGAGCATGAGCGACTGGGAGGTCGGATGGTGGATTTTGCGGGATGGAGCATGCCGGTGCAGTATGCGGGTATCTTGAAGGAGCATGAGGCGGTGCGGACGGGGGTGGGGGTTTTTGATATTTCGCACATGGGCGAGGTGTTTGTGCGTGGGGAGCGAGCGGGGGAGTGGTTGAACGGGATTTTGACCAATGATTTGGGAAAACTGGGGGATGGAGAGGGGCAGTATTCGCTGATGTTGAATGAAGCGGGGGGCGTGATTGATGATTTGATTGTGTATCGATTGGGGGGCGAGGAGTATTTCCTGGTGGTGAATGCGGCGCGGGCGGAGGAAGATGTGGCGTGGTTGGAGGAGCGGGCGGGCGAGGGCGTCGAGGTGGCGGACCGGAGCGAGGCTTATGGGGCGATGGCGATACAGGGGCCGGGGGCGTCGGCCTTGTTTGGCGTGATGGCCGAAGGGACGGGGATTGAGTTGCCGGAGCGGAATGGGATTGTGCGGGCGGAGACGGGGGACGGGGAAGTGATTGTTTGTCGCACGGGGTATACGGGGGAGGACGGGTTCGAGTGGTTTTGTGCGGAGTCGGCGACGGCGGATTGGTTTGAGCGGGCCCTTGCCGGTGGCGCTGAGCCGTGCGGGCTGGGGGCGCGGGATACTTTGCGATTGGAGATGGGATATCCTTTGAACGGGTCGGATTTGATGCGTGACCGGACGCCGGTGCAGGCGGGGTTGGGATTTTTTGTGGATTTGGGGAAGGAGGGCGGATTTGTCGGGAGCGATGTGTTGGCGGCGGAGAGGGAAGCGGGGGGATTTGATCGATTGGCCGCGATTCAGTTCGATGGGAAGGGGCCGCCGCCGCGGCCGCACTATGAGGTTTTTTCGGGGGAGGAGAGAATCGGCGAACTGACGAGCGGGACGATGTCGCCGAGTTTGGGTGTGGGGATTGGGATGGCCTACCTGCCTGCGGCGCATGCGAAGGTGGGGACGGAGGTGGCGGTGGATGTGCGGGGGCGGCGCTGCCCGGCGAAAGTGGTAAAAAAGCCTTTTCTCAAGCGCTGAAACGGCGAATAGATACACGGGATGAATGTTCCCACCCATTTGAAGTATGCGGAGTCCCATGAGTGGCTGGAGGAGGGCGCCGACGGGGCGCGGGTGGGGATATCGGATCATGCGCAGAGTGAACTGAGCGACGTGGTATATGTGGAGTTGCCGGCGGTGGGGCGCAAGGTGGCGGCGAAGGAATCGGTCGCGATCGTGGAATCGGTGAAGGCGGCGAGTGATATATACAGTCCGGTGGGGGGCGAGATCACGGAAGTGAACAGCAAGGTCGAGCAGGACCCCTCTTTGATTAATTCCGATCCGTATGGGGAGGGGTGGTTGTTCAAGATCAAGGTGGATGAGGGGGCGGATTTGGGCGGGTTGTTTGACGGGGCGGGATATGAGGGTTTGATTGGGTGAATGTCAGGGTGACGGGCCGTGCTCGTATCCACGAAAACCGTGAGTGTCAATTCGCTTGAGACCGAGACATTGAGGGTCGCCCCGGGTGGTGACGGGAGTTTTGCGTCGCGTCATTTGGGATCGGGCGAGAGCGATATGGGGGTGATGCTTGGGGCCTTGGGAGTGGGGACGATGGGCGACTTGATGGACGCCACGGTTCCGCCGGATATTCGGATGGAGGAAGCGTTGGATTTGCCGGGTGCGTTATCGGAGGAGGAGGCATTGGGGCGGATGCGGGAGATGATGGGGCGGAACCAGGTTTTTCGATCGTTTATTGGTCAGGGGTATTCTGATTGTGTGACGCCGCCGGTGATTCAGAGGAATCTTTTGGAGAATCCGGGCTGGTATACGGCGTATACGCCTTACCAGGCGGAGATTGCGCAGGGGCGATTGGAGGCGTTGTTGAATTACCAGACGATGGTTTGTGATTTGACGGGAATGGAAGTGGCGAATGCGTCACTTTTGGATGAGGGAACGGCGGCGGCGGAAGCGATGGCGATGTGCGCGGGGATGCGGCCGGGGGGCAAGCGATTTTTGGTATCGGAGCTTTGTCATGCGCAGACGATTGATGTTTTGCGGACGCGGGCGGAGCCGTTGGGGATTGAGATTGTTACGGGCGATCACTTGGGATTTGAGTTTGGGGGCGACGACGTATTGGGGGTGCTGGTGCAGTATCCTGCGACGAACGGGGTGATATTTGATTATGGGATGATGGCGGCGGAGGCGAAGGAGGCGGGAGTGCCGGTGGTGGCGGCGGCGGATCCGTTGGCATTGACGTTATTGAAGTCTCCGGGGGAATGGGGGGCGGATATCGTGGTGGGGAGTGCGCAGCGTTTTGGGGTGCCGATGGGGTATGGCGGGCCGCATGCGGCGTTTATTGGCTGTCGGGACGTGGGCAAGCGCAAGTTGCCGGGGCGGATCGTGGGGGTGTCGCATGATGCGGCAGGGCGGCCGGGATACCGGCTTTCTTTGCAGACGCGGGAGCAACACATTCGGCGGGACAAGGCGACGAGCAATATTTGCACGGCGCAGGTTTTATTGGCGGTGATGGCGGCGATGTATGCGTCGTGGCATGGGCCGGAGGGTTTGAAGCGGATTGCGCGGCGGGTGCATCATTTGGCGAGTTTGTTGGGGGAGCGATTGCGGCAAGGAGGGATTGAAGTTTCGGCGGAGCCATTTTTTGACACGTTGGAGATTTCCTGTTCGGACGCGGAGCAGGCGAAGGTTCGGGAAGCGGCGTTAGCGGCGGGGATGAATTTGCGTTATGAGGGCGACGGGCGGATTGGAATTTCCTTGGACGAGACCACGACGGCTGAGGATATCGACGATTTGTTGGGGGTATTCGGATTGTCGCCGATGGAGGACGGGGCGGCGACGATGGAGCCTTGGCAGAGCAACTTGCCCGAGGGATTGCTTCGGGAGGGGGAGTTGTTACCGCAAAAGGTGTTCCATTTGTATCAGACGGAGACGGAGATGCTGCGGTATTTGCATCGATTGGAGTCGAAGGATTTGGCGTTGAACGAGTCGATGATTCCGCTGGGGTCCTGCACGATGAAGTTGAATGCGGCGGCGGAGATGATGCCCTTGAGCTGGCCGGAAGTGGCGAAGTTGCATCCTTTTGCGCCGGCGGATCAGGCGGAGGGGTATGCGGCGATGTTTTCCGATTTGGAGTCGTGGCTGGCGGCGGCGACGGGATTTGCGGCGGTGTCGTTGCAACCGAACGCGGGTTCGCAGGGGGAGTATGCGGGGTTGCTGGCGATACGAGCTTATCATCGGGCGCGGGGTGAGACGGGCCGGGATGTATGTTTGATCCCGACTTCTGCGCACGGGACGAATCCGGCGAGTGCGGTGATGGCGGGGTTCAAGGTGGTGGCGGTCGGGTGTGACGAGGAAGGGAACATCGACTTAGACGATTTGTTGGCGAAAGTGGCGGAGCACCGGGATACCCTGGGGGCGTTGATGGTCACGTATCCGTCGACGCACGGGGTATTTGAGGAGGGGATTCGGAACATCTGCGAGGTGGTGCATCAGTACGGGGGGCAGGTTTACATGGATGGTGCCAATCTGAACGCACAGTTGGGGTTGTGTCAGCCGGGTGGGATTGGCGCGGATGTTTGTCATTTGAATTTGCACAAGACGTTTTGTATTCCGCACGGGGGTGGGGGGCCGGGGGTGGGGCCGATCGGGGTGGCTGAGCATTTGGCGCCTTATTTGCCGGGGCACCGGGAGGTGGGGGAGCGGGCGGAGTATGTCGTGTGTTCGGCGCCTTGGGGGAGTGCGAGTATTTTGACGATATCGTGGATGTATATCTCGATGATGGGGGGTGAGGGGTTGCGGGCGGCGACGGAGTTGGCGATTCTGAATGCGAACTATGTGGCGAAGCGGTTGGAGGAGTATTATCCGATATTGTTTCGCGGGGCGAACGGGCACGTGGCGCACGAGTGTATTATTGATTTGCGGCCGTTTAAGGACAAAGCGGGGATTGAGGTGGAAGATGTGGCGAAGCGGTTGATGGATTACGGTTATCATGCGCCGACGATGTCTTGGCCGGTGCCGGGGACGATGATGATCGAGCCGACGGAGAGTGAATCGAAGGCGGAGTTGGATCGGTTTTGCGATGCGATGATCGGGATACACGGGGAGATACGGGCGATCACGACCGGGGAAGCGGACGGGGGGAACAATGTTTTGAAACGGGCGCCGCATACGGCGGAGGAATTGTTGTCGGATGACTGGGACCGGCCGTATTCGCGGGAGTCGGCGGCGTTTCCGACGGATGCGACGCGGCGGCACAAGTTTTGGCCGGCGATCGGGCGAATTGACAACGTGTATGGGGATCGGCACTTGGTGTGCACTTGTGATTCCGTGGAGGCCTATGCCGGAGACGGACGTTAGGCGGGTCGACGATGTCGACTGGGAGACCTGGGAGGCGGAGGTTCGGGCGAACCTATTGTTTATCATTCAGGATGGGCGGATTTTATTGATTCGGAAGAAGCGTGGCTTGGGGGCGGGAAACATCAACGGGCCGGGAGGGAAGGTTGATCCGGGGGAGACGGTATTGGAGGCGGCGTTGCGGGAGGTGGAAGAGGAAGTGGGCGTGGTGGCGCATACGCCGGAGGAAATGGGGGTCTTATATTTTCAATTCACGGATGGGTTCAGCATGCATTGCACGGTATTTCGGTCGCCGGGCTATGATGGGGAATTGATTGAGACGGACGAGGCGATCCCGATGTGGTTCGGGGTGGATGAGATTCCCTTTGAGGAGATGTGGGAAGATGACCGGCATTGGCTGCCGGAGATGATCGAGGGCCGGAAGTTTGACGCTTATTTTGTGTTCGAGGACAAGCGGATGTTGTCGAAGCGGCTGGAGTGGCGGTAGGAGATCGTGAGTTAAGCCAGAAGAGGCTCGACTATTCGCCGCCAGCAATGCCCATGCGGGCGAAGAGGATTGTCACTGCGATGGTGCCGAGCGGAACCACGAAGGGGACCGTTACTCCCCAGAGGAGCCCCATGAGGATGCGGTGTTTGATTGATTCCGGCCAGTAGCTTGGGCGAAAGAGGAACAGGGGAGCGGCAGCGATGACGATGGCGCAGATGATGGCGGCGATCCAATCCCCGTGAAGCCAGCCGGCGAGCCAAGAGATGACACCGCCTGCGATCCAGGAGCCGAGATAGATTTTGGGTTCCCAAGTGAAGATTTCCCATGCGGGTCGATGAATCAGTTTGTGAAGCAAATATCCGAGGAGCCAGGCTACGATGCACGCGATGAGGAGAGGGGCATCTCGAACGTTGAAGAAGATGAGTCGGGCGAAAACCATCCCTGAGCGTGGCCCTTGGATTGGGTTGCGGTCGAGGACAATCCCGAGCCTTGCGGGTATGACTATGCCGGTTTCGGTTGTTCGGAAGCAAGTTCCTCCTTCTGGCGCGAGAACGTCTTTTTGAATTGGCGTTTCACGTCTTCGAGCATGAGGTAGACGCAGGGGATGAGGATGAGGGTGATGGTGGTGGCGAAGAGGATGCCGAAGGAGAGGGAGATGGCCATGGGGATGAGAAATTTGGCCTGCATATCGGTTTCGAGGAGCATGGGGGTGAGACCGGCGAATGTGGTGAGGGAGGTGAGGAGGATGGGGCGGAAGCGGCGGGCGCCGGCTTCGCGGATGGCGTGGACGATGCCTTTGCCGTCGGCGCGATGGCGGTTGACATAGTCGACGAGGACGAGACTGTCGTTTACGACGACACCTGAAAGGGCGACGATGCCGCACATGGACATGATGCTGAGTTCGGTGCGCATGATGACGTGACCGAGGACCGCGCCGACGATGCCGAAGGGGATGACGGACATGACGATGATGGGTTGGATATAGGAGCGGAGGGGAATGGCCATGAGGACATACATGATAACGAGAGCGACGAGCATGCCGGACCCGATCTCGGAGACGGACTGGCGTTGGTCTTTTTGTTCCCCTTGGAAGATGTAGTTGATCCCGGGGAACTGTTCCTTGGCTTTCACGAGTGCGCCTTTTTCGGGTTCGACGGGTTCTTTGCCGGCGAGGCCGCGGAGCCAATTGGTGAAGTTGCGCATGGTGATCTGGAAATCCGATTCCGGTGCGAGGCCTTCGGTGATGGCGGCGACGACTTCGTTGGCGTTGACCCCGGTGGATTTATCGATGTCAGCGGTGATGGTAATGGCGCGGCGGCGGTCCGAGCGTTTGATGGAGGAGTAGGAGCGGTCGAGCGTGGGGTTGGCGACTTCGAGGAAGGGCACTTCGGCGCCTTCGTCGGTACGGATTTTCATGTCGTGCAGATTGGCGACCGCTTCCCGTTCCGCGCGGGGATAGCGGACCATTACCTTTACCTCATCGCGTCCACGCTGGAGACGTTGGGCTTCTTCGCCGTAGAAGGCCTGCCGGACCTGGCGGGCAACGTCATTGAGCCGGAGTCCGAGGGCTTCGCCGCTGGGGAGAATGTTTAGTTTGAACTCGCGTTTGCCGCGACGGTTATTGTCGGCGATATCGATCACCCCTTCGAACTTGGACAGTTCTTCGCGGATCATGGCGGAGGCGGCTTCGAGTTCTTCGATATTGTTGCCGGTGACTTCGAGATCGATGGCGTTGCCGGCGGTGGCGGAGATGGCTTGGAAGGTGACTTCGACGGCGCCGGGAATGGGGCCGGTTCGTTCCCGCCATTCCGAAGCCAGTTCGAGGGCGGTGACGCTGCGGGAGGAGGCGGGTTGGAGTTCGATCGTTACCTCCCCGAGGTGGCTGGACAGGGGAGGGCCGCCGACGGCGCCGAAGCCGACCTGGAGAGGTTGGGTGCCGCTTGTGGCGAGCATGTGCGCCCAGATGGGGGCTCCGTCGTCGTTGGTATAGTCATCGCGGATCGTGAAGGCGGCTTCTTCCAATTGGCGGATGGCTTCGCGTGTGACCTCGAAGGGGACGCCGTTGGGCATTTCGACCTTGGCGGTGAGAATATCGGCTTCGACCTCGGGGAAGAACTGGAACTTGATGTGTTTGAAGCCGACGAGGTTGACCACCACGATGAGGAGGGAGATGAACATGGTGAGGACCACGTAGCGATGGTTGAGGGCGCGGGCGAGGAAGGGGCGGTAGTGGCGGTCGACGAAGTGTTCGAGGCCATTTGAGAAGCGGCGCTGGAACTGGCGGAACTTGGACACCGGCGCCTCGGGATCGATGCGGGGGAGCATGGCGAGGTGGGCGGGCAGGATGAGTTTGGATTGGACGAGGGAGAAGAGGAGCGTTGGGATCACGATCCAGGGGATATTGGGCCAAATTTTTCCGCTGACTCCGCTAAGGAAGAGCATGGGGGTGAAGGCGACAACGGTGGTGAGGATACCGAAAATCACGACCACCCCGACCTCGTGGGTGCCTTTGGGCGCGGCGATCTTCGGGTCTTCGCCGGTACGCATTCGCCGGTAGACGTTCTCACCGATGATGATCGCGTCATCGACCACGATCCCGAGGACGAGGATGAAGGCGAAGAGGGAGATCATGTTGATGGAGATGCCGGTGAAGGGCATGGTGGCGATGGCGCCGGCGAAGGAGACGGGGATGCCGATCGAAACGAGCACGGCGATACTGGGTCGGAGGAAAAGTGCGAGGACGATGAAAACGAGGAGGAGACCGGCGATGCCGTTTTTGGCGAGGAGGCCCATGCGTCCGTCGAGGAAGACGGATTCATCGCGCCAGATATCGAGCGTGACGCCCGGGGGGAGAATTTTCGGGGCTTCGTTTTTGACGAAATTAGTGGCGGCGTTGGCGACGGCGAGCGTGTCTTGATTGCCGGTGCGGAAGACATTGATGAGGGCGGCGTTTCGGCCGTCGAAACTGGAGTCGATATCGACCTCTTCGAAGCCGTCGATGACGGTCGCGATGTCGCGCAGTTTCACGACGGAGCCATCGGGGCGGGTGACCACGGTGATGTCTTCGAAATCGGGGGTGCGGTATTTTTTGGCTTCGGCCCGGAGGAGGATTTCGCCGCCCTCGGTGCGGATGGACCCCCCGGGGAGGTCGATAGACGAGGCGCGCACGGCGTCGGCGACTTGTTGGAGCGTCAGTTCCAGTTCGCGGAGGGTGGTTTCTGAGACTTCGATGGAGATTTCGTAGGGACGGACGTTGGCGATCTCGACCTGGGTGATTTCGGGGAGGAGGCGGAGTTCATCGCGGACGCGTTCCGTGATTTGGCGAAGCGTGCTTTCGTCGGTATCCGCGGATACCGCGATGCTGAGCACCTGAGCTTTGATGAGGAGTTCTTCGAGGACGGGTTCCTCGGCGTCTTCGGCGAAGTTATCGATGGCGTCGACGCGAGTTTTGACGTCGCTCATGACGTTGCGCACTTTGTAAGAGTCCTCGACTTCAATCATGACCGTCCCGTTGCCGAGGGCGGCCACGGACGTGATGCGATCGATGCCGTTGAGGTCTTCGATGGCTTCTTCGATGGGGAGGATGATTCCTTTTTCGACTTCTTCAGGGGCGGCATTGGGGTAGGGGACCGCGATGGAGATGGCGTCGATGGACGTCTCGGGAAAGATTTCCTTTTTGCGGCTATCCCATGCTTTCCATCCCATGAGGAGGATGAGAATCATGAGAAAGTTCGCGGCGACGTGGTTCTTTGAGAACCAATGGATGATGCCTTCCATAATTGGGGATGAGAATTGGTATTAGGGGAGGGTCAGGGCTGGGCGATTTCCTTTGAGGGCGGGGGAGGTGTTTGTTCTCCGGGCGGAATTTCTTCGAGGACACGCACGGGCATGCCGACGGTGGCGCTTTCGAGGGGTGTGAGGCAGACGCGATCGCCGGGCTTCAGGCTATCGGCGGAAAGGATCATGTCGGTTTTGCCGTCGAGCCGGAGGACGCTGACATTCTGGAAGCGGATTTTATCGTCTTTATCGACGACGAGGACTCTTCCGCCTTCAACGAGGGCTTTTCGGGGGACGCGGTAGACTCCTTCCAAGGTGGCGCCGGGGAGTTCGGCTTCGACGAAGAGACCGGGAGTGAGCAGGCCGGGGTGGACACTGCCGTCGGATTTTTCGAGGGCCTCCTGGATGTCGATCTGGGCGACGATGTAGGCGGAGCGGCTGGCGCGATCGATTTCGCCTTCGCTACGGACGATTTTTGCGGGCCATCTCTCTTTGCCGGTACCGGCGCCGACGACCAGGGTTGCATCGGGGGTCCCTTCCATGTTGAGGAATGTGAAGTCCGTTACGGACACGGGAAGTCGGACTTCGAGCACATCGGTGGCGTAGAACTCCGCGAGAGGCGAGCCGGTGGTGACGTAGGATCCTTCGTCGGTCGACGTGGAAACGATGCGTCCGTCGTAGGGGGCGACCAGGGAAGTGCGTTTCACATCGCGGGCGGCCTTGGCGACGGCGGCTTCGGCGGAGGTGACTTGTTTGCTTGCGCTTTCGAGTTGCGGGCCGCGGAGGGTGAGGGGGGAAGCGGCTCTACCAGGGGAGAGTTTGTCCCAATCTTTCTTGGCTTGAACGGCGCGGGCTTTTTCCGTTTCCAGATTGAGTCGGGCTTGTGCGAGATTTGCTTCGGCGGTGGCGAGCGCGGCATCGTAGTCGGAGCTATCGATTTGAAGGAGCGTGCCACCCTTGGTGAAGAGTTGTCCGGGGTAGAAGTTTGGGAAGACCTCGACCACCTTGCCGGAGACTTCGGACGTTGCCGTCGTTCGGGTGAGGGGTTCAAGTATTCCTTGAGAGGGGATCGTGGGTTGGAAGCTATCGGGGGAGACCTTGAGCACACGCACGGCCGTGGCGGCGGTATCGGGTCCTTGTTGCTTGGCCTCGGGTTTGAAGATGTAGAGGACGATGCTGATGGCGATCGCCGCGGTGAAGACGGAGGCGCCGAGGATGGCGGGAGTCTTCGGTGACTTCTTACGGTTATGGATAGTGGGTGGGCGGGTCATGATCTTGTAGGTCGAAAATCGCCGCCGAGGGCGAGGTAAAGATTGATACGGTTGTCGAGGCGAAGGCGGCGCGCGGTGATGAGCAGAGAGGAGGCGGTGAGACGGCGATTTTGGGCGGCGAAGACCGTGAGGAAATCGCCAATGCCGCTGGCGTATTCTTCGCGGGCTTGTTCGTCCGCTTCGACGGCGGAATCGACCGAGTCGGCGAGTGCGGCCTCGCGTTTGATGAGATAGTTTTCGATGGCGAGCGCGGTTTCGACTTCGTTAAACCCGTTGAGGATCGTTTCCTGGTATTGGGCGAGACTTTCTTTTTCTTCGGCGACGCGGACGTCGCGTTCCGCGCGGAGGCGGCCGCCCTGGTAGATGGGTTGGAGGACGTTTCCGGCGAGGCTCCAGACGCCGAAGTCGCTATTGAGGATTTCGCTGAGGTCTTCGCTTTGCGTACCGACGCTGCCGGTGAGGGCGAAGCGAGGGTAGAAGGCTTTACGGGCTTCTTCGGTGCGTTGACCGGCGGCGGCGAAGGCGCGTTCGGCGGCGACGAAATCGGGGCGGCGCATGAGGAGTTCCGAGGGCAGGCCGGCGGGAGGTTGCGGGGGGACATCGGGGAGTGTGCGGCGGCCTTTGATGGCGCCGTCGGGGTAGCGACCGAGGAGGATTTCGAGTTGGCGGGTGGTGCGGGCGACGTCTTCGCGGCGGGCTTCGAGGTCGGCTTGGGCGCCGGAAGTATCGGACATGGCGAGGCGGAGTTGGGCGGCGGTGGCGGAATCGTCGGCCTGACCGAGTTCGAAGCGGCTGCGGATGCTGTTCTCGGTATTTTGGAAGGCTTCCACCGTGGCCTGGGCGAGGTTGGCCTGTTCGTTGGCTTCGATGAGCGCGAACCAGGACTTGGCGACTTGGGCGGCGAGGGACGTTTGGGCGGCGCGGAGGTCGGCCTGGGCGAGTTGGATGTCGGCGAGGGCGGCGGAGACGCCGGCGCGGATGCGACCCCAGACGTCGAGTTCCCAGGTGACGTCGACGGAAGTGCCGAAGTTATTGGAGAGTGAGGAGGACACGGTCGAGGAATCGGCGCCGGTATTGTCCCCGCCGAGGGGGAAGCCGATGAAGTTTTGTTTGTTGCGGGCGCCGGAGACTGTGGCTTCGACCTGGGGTTGGAGGTCGGCGCCGGTGCGTTTCGCGATGGCTTCGGCGCGTTCGATGCGGGCGGCGCCGGCTTTGAGATCAAAGTTGTTTTCGATCGCCTCGTCGACGAGGGACTCGAGGGTTTTGTCGTTGAAGCGATCGATCCAGGCGTGATCGATGGGGGCTTCGGAGGCGGGGGCGGACCAATCCTTGGGGACCTCCTCGGCGACTTCATCAACGCGCGACTTCGGGGCCGTGGCGCAGGACGCGACGGCGAGGAAGGCGATGAGCGTTGTGAGAAGGCGGGTCATTTGCTGTTGGATACGGGCGCTTCGAAGCCGCCGATGCAGTAATCGATGATGCGGGTGAGGAGATCGTCGAGAGAGGGTTCGCCGGCTTTGCCCCCGGAGAAAGTGTTGAGTGCTTCGATGTGCATGAGGCTTTGGAGGAGCGTGCCGATGGTGAAATAGAGGCGCCAGACGATGAGATCGGGAGGAAGCGTCGGGAGGGAGCGGGCGGCGGCGGTGGAGAAGCGTTGAACAACGTTTTGGAATTGGGGAACAACGGACTCGGGCATGCGGTAGTCGGGCTCGGCCATGCAGCGGCCCATGAGGCGGAAGAACATTTGTTCGGAGAGATCGCTTTCCTTAATGACGATTACGAGGGGGCGGAGGAAGGCGTCGAGGATATCTCGGGTGGGGAGGGTTTTGTCAGGGTCGAGTTCGGATTCGAGGGCGTCGAGGCGTTCGATGCGTTCGCGATTGATGGGGGTGACGATGTTTTCGATGATGGCGTCGATGAGGGCGTCTTTGGAACCGAAGTGGTAATTGACGGAGGCGAGATTGACGTCGGCGGCTTGGGTGATGGCGCGGAGGGAGACTTTTTCGAAGCCTTCGGCGGCGAAGAGTTCTTCCGCGGCGAGGAGGATGCGATCCTTGGTGGTGGGATCTGCGGCGGCAGCGGGATCGTGGAGTTTGGTATCGGCGAGAGGCATTTAAACGGTTGTTTGAAACATACGTTTGAATCAGAAATAGGGATGCCGCAAGGGGAAAATTGCCTTCTCTGGTGCTTGGGGGCGTGATTTGCTGGCGGGGCGATGGAATTGCCTTTGGGGACCACGACGTTTTTGCTTCATGAGGGGGATTGTGTAGCGGGGATGCGGGGGGATTTGAAGGAGGGGGAGGTGGACGTGGTGGTGACCTCGCCGCCGTATAATTTGGGGGTGGATTACTCGGGGTATGACGACGGACAGGAGCGGGACGAGTATTTGGAGTGGAGTCGCGAGTGGGCGGCGGAGGTGAAGCGGGTGCTGGCGGATGAGGGGTCGTTGTTTTTGAACGTGGGGGCGAGTCCGAAGAATCCACTTTTACCGCATCAGTTGGCATTGTTGTTCTCGGAGTTTTTCGTTTTGCAGAACACCTTTCACTGGGTGAAGTCGATCACGGTGGAGCGGCGGGACGGGGAGCAGGTGAGTGCGGGGCATTTCAAGCCGATCAATTCGAAGCGCTTTGTGACGGATTTACATGAGCCGGTGTTTCATTTTACGAAGAAGGGGGACGTGCCCTTGGATCGTTTGGCCTTGGGGGTGCCGTATCAGGACAAGAGCAATATCGGGCGATGGGAGCACACCGAGGGGAAGGATTTGCGGTGTCGCGGGAACACCTGGTTTATTCCGTATCAGACGATTCAGAGCCGCGCGGGTGAGCGGCCGCATCCGGCGACGTTTCCGGTGCAATTGGCGGAGTGGTGTGTGCGGTTGACGGGGCGGGACGCGGCGAAGCTGACGATGATGGATCCGTTCTTGGGGATCGGGCATGCGGCGGTGGCGGCGGAGAATCTGGGGGTGGGGCGGTTTATGGGGTATGAGATTGATGCGGGGTATTTGGCGGTGGCTTGTGAGAAGGTGGGGGTTAGGGGGTGATCCCTTCTTCGCTCAAGCGACGCTAGTGGGGATGGTGGGGGAGGAGTGAGTTTGGCGGCGGATAGAGACTCTAGAGGCGGACTTAGGGTTAGATGCTCGAGCTTCGAAGGGCACGCGGTTGGTCGGTTCTTCGGTTCTTCGGTTTTGGTGAATGACGATGTTTGGGCGACAAGGAGGTTTGGTCCTCGCTCCGTCCTGACGGACTGCGCTGTGGAGGCCCGTTGGGGACAACGGGCCGCACCTTTGATTTTAGGGCGAACGGGCAAGCGGTGGTGTTCGGTGGGTGGCGGAGATTGATTCTGGTGGGGAAGGGTTCTAGGATTGGGGCATGAGTGATTTTCATTGGGACCAGCGGTTTAAGGACTTGTTTGAGCGGAGCTTGGAGCGGTATCGGGGTGGGGATGAGGAGGTTGAGAACTATTTTACGGATGACGATTTGGCGTTTTTGAAGTCGATCGGGTATAAGCCGCGGGAGTTTTTTGATTTTGTGGAGGATTACGCGGACCACGGGGTGCCGACGCCGGAGGCGGCGGTGTTGGTTGCGGCGGCGCGGCGGGATTACCTGGATGTGGAGCAGGGCGGGGAGCACAGCGGGCACGAGGTGAAGCCGGAGGAATTGCCGGAGCGGGATGCGGAGCTGGGCGGGCACGAGTGGCTGCCGCGGATCATTGTGAAGGCGCGGGCTAAGTTACGCGGGGAATTGGATCCGGATATTATGTATTCGTGCGGGGGGGACCGGGCCTTCTTGGGCGAGCACGATTTTCATCCGGCGGATTTTTTGCGGGCGGTGTGGGCGGCGGGGGACGACGACGAGAAGGTGTTGGAGTGGGTGGACCGGCGGACGAAGAAGAAGTGAGGTTCGAACCACGAATGGACACGAATGTTTGTGGGGGAGGAAGGTTTTTGGGGGCTAGGGAGGTTTAGTCCTCGCTGCGCCCTGCCGTCTTGGCTTCGCCAAGCCGTTCTTCGCTCTTCGAGCTACGAAGGGCACGCCCTTCGGGCTGCGCTGCGGAGGCTCGACAGGGACGTCTCGCCCCACCTTTGTCAAAGGGCTAGTGAGGGATCAAGGGTTTGCGTTTGGGGGATTGGTGATTTCGATTTGGGATGGGGGGAGGTGGATTTGGAAGGTGTCGCCGTAGGCGATGTTCTTTAGTTTTGGGGCGAGGACTTCGAGGGTGGAGGGGGATTGGGGGTGGTCGGGTGGTTTGGTGTCGGGATGGGGGTAGTAGATGAGGGCGTCGAGAGGGGTGTCGGTGTGGGGCGGGGTGAGTTGGCAGTCGAAGAAGGAGAAGTCTTCTGGGGGGAAGTGATCGGTCCAGGCGAGTTGGCGGAAGGTGTGGGCGGGCGCGAGGGGTTTCCAGGTAAGGGGGGCGATGGAGAGGTTGAGGGTGGCGGGGTGGAGGCCGCGGGCGGCGAGGTCGAGGCCGTGTTCCTGGAAGAGGGGGAACTGGAGAGCGAGCGTGCCGTCGGGGAAGCGAGGGTCTTGGGCGAGGCCGGAGGCGATGCGGTGGCCTTGGGTGAGCGTGGCCGTGAGCATATCGCGGAGGGATTATTCCAGCTCGGGACGGGGGTCGCGGGAGAGGAGTTCGCTGAGGGCGTCGCCAGCGGGTTTGTCGTCGTAGATGACGGCGTGGACTTCGTCGATGATGGGGGTGCGCACGTCGGTTTGGTGGGCGCACTGGTAGACGCTGGCGGTATTGCGCACGCCTTCGGCGACCATGCCGAGGGAGCGTTCGATTTCTTCGGGGCTATGGCCTTTGCCCATCATGCGGCCGACGCGGAAGTTCCGGCTGTGTTCGGAGTAGCAAGTGACGATCAGGTCGCCGACGCCGCTGAGGCCTTGGAAGGTTTCGGGGCGACCGCCGAGGGCGACGCCGACGCGCATCATTTCCGCGAGGCCGCGGGTGACGAGGGCGGCGCGGGCGTTATCGCCGAGGCCGAGTCCTTCCGCGATGCCGGAGGCGATAGCGAAGACGTTCTTGATGGTGCCGCCGAGTTCGATGCCGGCGACATCGTCGCTGGTGTAGGTGCGGAACCAAGGGAGGGTGAAGACATCCTGGAGTGCTTGGGCGACGTCGGATTGATCCGCACCGATGACGGCGGCGGTGGGCATTTGGCGGGCGACTTCTTCGGCGTGATTGGGACCGGAGAGGACGCCGACGGCGTTTTTGGGAAACATCTCCGAGAGCACTTCGGTCATGCGTTTTTGGGAATCGAGTTCGATCCCTTTGGTGCAGGACACGAGGACGGCTTGTTCGCGGACTTCGAGTTCCGCGAGTTGCCGGGCGATGCCGCGGAAGGGGCCGGAGGGGACGACGAAGAGGATGAGGTCGGCGTTGAGCGCTTCCGTGATATCGAGCGTGGCGCTGATGCCTGGGGGGAGGCCGACGTCGGGGAGGTAGTGGGGGTTGGCCTGTTTGTTGTTGATTTGGTCGGCCTGTTTTTGGTCGCGTCCCCAGATGGTGACGGGGAGGCCGCGATTGGCGAGGACGGTGGCGAGGCCGGTGCCCCAGGAGCCGGCTCCGAGGACGGTGGCGTTTTCGATACTGATACTCATCTAGGGTTTGGTATTGAAAGTGGAGAGAGGGGGTAATGATAGGGAAGCGGAGGGCGGGGTTAGAAGGAATTTCGGTCAGGATTTCTTTTTCTCAAACCGGTTTTCCGTTCCGCTCAGGAGCTTTTTGATATTTGACTTGTGGCGGTAGATGGCGAGGCAGGCGATGAGAGAAGCGAAGACGAGGAGGGGGATATTTTGGGGGCCGCGGGTGAATTGGAGGATAGCGAGGCTTACGGGGACGGCGAGGGCGGCGAGCATGGAGGCGAGGGACACGTATTTAGAGGTGGAGAATACGAGGATCCAGACGACGAGGGCGGCGAGGATGGGCAGGGGCATGAGGGCGAGGAGGGCGCCGGCGGAGGTGGCGATGCCTTTGCCGCCTTTGAAGCCGAGCCAGAAGGTGTAGTTGTGGCCGAGGATGGTGGCGAGGGCGGCGACGATGGGGATGAGGGAGCCGGGTTCGGGGAAGAGTTGGAGGGCGACGAAGGCGGGGGCGAGGCCTTTGACGAAGTCGAGGATGAAGACCGCGATGCCGAGGGGTTTGCCGAGGGTGCGGAGGACATTGGTGGCGCCGATGTTTCCGCTGCCATGTTGGCGGATATCGATACCGCGGAGTTTTCCGGCGAGGAAGCCGAAGGGTGTGGCCCCGACGACGTAGGCGGCGAGGATGACGAGGGATTCGGTCATGGAAGCGAGAGATGTTGGTGGCGGGAGGAGGAAGGGAGGGGGTCAGGTGGCGGCGAGGGATAGGCGTTTGGCGCGGAGGGCGGATTCGATTTCGCCGAGGGGGAGGCAATTGATGACGTCGTCTTTGGTGAGCCATCCTTTACGGGCGAGGCGGACGCCGAAGAAGACATTCTGGAGGCCGGCGGCGCGGTGGGCATCGGGATTAATGGCGCATTTGACCCCTTTTTCTTTGGCGAGTTTCCACCACCGCCAGTCCATGTCGAGACGCCAGGGGTTGGAGTTGAGTTCGATGATCGTGCCCGTTTCCGCGGCGGCTTCGATGATGGCGGGGACGTTGACGGCGTAGGGTTCCCGGGAGAGGAGGAGGCGGCCGGTGAGGTGGCCGAGCATCGTGATGTAGGGATTTTCGATGGCGGCCATGATGCGTTCCGTCATGTCTTTTTCACCGAGGTTAAAGAGTGAGTGGACGGAGGCGACGGCGTAATCGAGTTCGGCGAGGATAGCATCGCTAAAGTCCAGCGCGCCGTCCCTGAGGATATCGACTTCACTGCCGGCGAAGATTTTGAAGCGGCCTTCGAAGGTTTCGTTGAGTTCGCGGATTTGTTCGATTTGGGCGCAGAGTCTTGTTTCGTCGAGGCCATTGGCCTGGACGGAGCTTTTCGAATGGTCGGCGATGCCGAGGTATTGGAGGCCGAGTTCCATGGCGGTGTCCGCCATTTCTTCGAGGGTATTTTTTCCGTCACTCGCGGTGGTATGGCAGTGGAAAGTGCCGCGGATGTTTTCGAGTTCGACGACATTGGGCAGCGTGCCTTCTTCCGCGGCTTCGATTTCTCCGTTATTTTCGCGGAGAGCGGGATCGACGTAGGCGAGGCCGAGGGCTTCGTAGAGTTCTGTTTCGTCGTGGATTTCGGGCGGCTCGGGGGTGTTGTCGTCGATGGGGGCGAGCCGGTATTCGTTGAGCGTGTAACCGAGTTTGCGGGCGCGGGAGCGCAGGGCGACGTTGTGTTCTTTGCTCCCGGTGAAGTAGGCGAGGGCGAAGGGGAATTCGTCGTTAGAGACCACGCGGAGGTCGCATTGGGCGCCCTTTTCGGTGCGGATACTGGATTTGGTATTGCCGTGGCTGAGGATTTCTTCGGTCCACTCGCCATTGACGAAGAAATCCATGATGGCTTCAGGATTGTTGCTGGCGACGATGAGGTCGATATCGTGGACCGTTTCCTTGGCGCGGCGATAGCTGCCGGCGAGGGCGGAGCGTGAGCAATCGGGATGTTGCCGGATCGTTTCGAGCATGGACTCGGCGATGGATGCGATTTCGCCGAGGCGGAAGCGGGAGGCGTTTTTCTCGTGGAATTCGATGGCGGCGAGAATTTTATCGACGCCTTTTTTTGCAAAGCCGGGGAGGTCGAGAACGCGGCCGCTTTCGCAGGCTTCTTTGAGGGCGGGCACGGAATCGACGCCGAGTTCGTTGTAGAGCGTTTTGATTTTCTTTGGGCCGAGGCCCTGGATATCGAAGAGGTCGAATATTGTTTCGGGGAACTCGGCGCAGAGGCGGGAGTAGAACTCGAGTTCGCCGGTGGTGACGAGGACCACGATCTTGGCGGCGAGGGCTTCGCCGATGCCTTTGATTTGGCTGAGTTGAGCGGGATCGTTTTGGGCGGCTTCCGCGACGATATCGCCGGGGTAGGATTCGACGACTTCGGCGCCGGTGCGGTAGGCGCGGATTTTGAAGGGGTTTTCTCCTTTTAGTTCGAGGAGGAGGGCGATTTCATTGAGGACCTGGGCGATATATTCTCGAGTGACCATTTAGGTAGGGTGGGACGGGCGCGGGCGGCTGGGATGGTAGATGGATTGGTCGCTGAGGGGAGAACGGGGTCGGTTTCTTGGGCTTCCTTGCTATTTGAGTATGTGAAGCGTAAGATAGCAGATTCAATCCCTGAGACGAGGAGAGAGAACAAGAAATGAGTACGAAATCGCGAGCGACGAAGAAGCGGAAGGCGGCGCCCTTGGAGCGCGGCAAGAAGATGCTGGGTGCGGATATTCTAGTGCAATGTCTTGAACGTGAGGGGGTAGAAGCTATTTTTGCGTATCCCGGCGGGGCGAGTATGCCGATTCACCAGGCGTTGACGAAGACGAAGAAGATTCGGACGATATTGCCGCGGCATGAGCAGGGGGGTGGATTTGCGGCGGAAGGGTATGCGCGGGCGACGGGGAAGGCGGGGGTGTGCATGGCGACTTCCGGGCCTGGGGCGACGAATTTGATGACCTGTTTGGCGGACGCGTATTTGGATTCGACGCCGATCGTGGCGCTGACGGGTCAGGTGTATCAGCATTTGATCGGGCGCGGGGCGTTTCAGGAGACCGACTTTTTCGGGATGACCTTGCCGGTGGTGAAGCACAGTTACCTGGTGACGGATATTAATGATATTCCTCGGATCGTTAAGGAAGCGTTTCACATTGCGCAATCGGGTCGGCCGGGGCCGGTGGTGATTGACGTGCCCAAGGACGTGCAGGAGAGCACGGCGCAGCCGGTGTATCCGCGGAAGGTGGAGTTGCGCGGGTATACGGCGGAGCGTGACCTGGACGATGTGGCATTGAACGAGGTTTTGGGGATGATTGAATCGGCGGAGCGTCCGATGATTTACTGTGGTGGCGGGATCATCACGGCGGATGCGCATGCGGAGTTGCGGGAATTTGTCGAGCGATCGGGTATTCCGGTGGCGACGACCTTGATGGGGATTGGTGGGTTTCCGGAGACGCACGAGATGAGTCTGAAGTGGCTGGGCATGCATGGGACGGTGTATGCGAACAATGCGGTGAACGAGGCGGATTTGCTGTTGGCATTGGGGGTGCGCTTTGACGACCGGGTGACGGGCAAGGTGGAGAAATTTGCCGAGCACGGGACGATCGTGCATATCGACATCGACAACTCCGAGATCAACAAGAACAAGGCGGTGCGCCTGCCGATCCTGGCGAACGTGCGGGAGGCCTTGGCGCGGTTGAATCAGTTATTGGAGAAGAGTGGACGTCGGCGGGTGAAGAAGGGATACAAGGCCTTTCCGAAGTGGTACAAGCAGATTGCCGATTGGAAGAAGGAGCATCCGATGGCCTTTGAAGACACGGATGACGAGATTCAGCCGCAGTATGTGGTGCGTCGTTTGTATGAGTTGACGAAGGGGGATGCGATCGTGACGACGGGAGTGGGGCAGCACCAGATGTGGGCGGGTCAGTTTTATGATTTCGACGAGCCGCGGCGTTTTATTACGTCGGCGGGCCTGGGATCGATGGGGTATGGCTATCCGGCGGCGGTGGGTGCGAAAGTGGCGTGTCCGGACAAGGAGGTGGTCGACATCGACGGGGATGGTTCATTTTTGATGAACGTCCAGGAGTTGGCGACGGCCAAGGTGGAGAAGATTGCGGCGAAGGCGATCATTTTGAACAATCAGCACCTGGGGATGGTGGTGCAGTGGGAGGACATGAAATACGACAGCAACCGGGGGCACACGTATCTGGGTGATCACGACTCGCGGTATGATCCGAAATACAAGCGCGAGGAGCATATTTATCCGGATTATGTGAGTTTGTGCGGGGGCTTTGGGGTGACCTGTGAGCGGGTGATTCACAAGAAGGACCTGGATGCGGCGATGAAGCGGATGCTGGCGGCGGACGAGCCTTATGTATTGGATGTGATGGTGCCGTATACGGAGCATGTGTTGCCGATGATTCCGGGCGGGGGGACGTATAAGGACATCATCACGGAGAACGTGCTCAAGAAGAAGCGGAAGAAGCGGTAGGTACGGGGGTCGAACGGTGGTTCGACATTAAAAGGCGTCTGTGCTTAGTTTTGCCCAGCGTCATGCTATCTGATCGAGACTACATGCGTCCCCAGGGGGCTGGGAAGGCGGGCGGGGTTTCTCCCGTGCTCGTTATCTTGTGGGCGAACATTGCTGTGTTTTTGTTGCAGCACGTGTTTGACGTTTGGGTGACGGTCTCGGTGGATGCGAAGACGGGGGTGGCGGTGAAGAGTCTGGACGGGGCGGTGAGTTGGGCGGGCTTGAAGGCGGGGAAGGTGTATTTGTTGATCACGAGCATGTTCGTGCACGCGGGGATCCTTCACATCCTCGGCAACATGTTGATTGTGTATTTTTTCGGGAAGCGGCTTCTGGAGTTTTTCGGGCCGAAGAATTTTCTCGGGGTTTATTTTGCCGGGGGGATCTGTGGGGCGCTTTTGCAGTTGGCGGCGAGTCCGGGGACCTCATTGATTGGTGCGTCGGGCGGGGCCTTTGCATTGGTGTGTGCGTTTGCGACGATTTTGCCGCAGATGGAGATCGTGGCGGCTTTGTATTTTGTGGTCCCGATTCGATTGAAGATGAAGTATCTCGGGTTTGGCTTGGCGATCGGTTCGTTGGTCCTGGCTTTGCTGAAGAACACGCTGGGAATTTTTGCCGAATACGGTCATTTGGCGCACTTCGGGGGCTGCGTGTTGGGTTGGTATTACGCTAGAGTGTTAGGGTTTGGGGGGAGGCCGTTGCCGTTTTTTGGATTGAATCGGCCGCGGGGTGCTCGGGTCCCGGGTAGCGGGCCGGCTGTTCCGGGGCGTTTTTCCCGACGGCCGGCGCGGTTTCGGACGGCGAAGGTTCAGGATGCGGCGCCGGGCGAGCGTCCGGCGGGTGGATTGAAGGAGGAGATGGCCCGGGTATTGGACAAGATCAATCGCGAGGGGTTTCAGAGTTTGACTGAAGAGGAGAAGCGGACGCTGGAGCGTGGCAGTGAACTGATCGGCCGGCGGACGAGAGGAAAGTAGGGCGTAATGGGCAAGGACGGCCACGTGGTCTTGATATTGCGAATATTGATCGGGGTTTTGTTTGTGGCGGCATTGGTGGTCGCCGCGCGGAGCGGTGTGGAAATGGCGAAGAAGCATTTGCCGACGGGGGCGGTGGCGGTGTTGTATCCGGCGGGGACGCGGGTGAGCTTGGATTTTCCGGAGGAGGATCCGTTGATGGGATCGGCGTCGGCAAAAGTGTTACGGGATTATTTCTTTTCCGTGGATGCGGGAACGCTCACCGATGAGCGAGAGAAGAGCGATGAGGTTCGCTCGATGGCGGGTGAGGTGGAGTTGGAATATCTAGATGAGGACATCGATTTGGTGAGTGTCCGGGTTTTGAGTGGTGACCGAGCGGGGTGGGAGTTGTGGGTGCACACGCGCCAATTGCCCAAGCCGGCGGAAGGCGGAGGGAGGCAAAATGGGGAGTGAGGGGCAGGAGGCATCCGAAGTGAAGGGAGGCGGGTCGTGGGGGCGGCGGGTTGGGAAGTGGGCATCGATTTTTGTGTTTGTAGCGGTGGTGATTTGTGTGGTGGCGTGGGGGGTAATAAACGGGTTTTTAAACTCGGATGCAGGGCGGCAATTTTTTGCTTTGAGGGTGGCAAAGGCGGTGGGCTCGCCACTTGAGTATGAGCGTGCGGTGGTGTGGCCCTGGGGGATGGTTCGCTTAACCGGGGTGCAGATGGCGGTTTCCGAGGAAGAGGATGAGTTGCCGCCATTTGTGTCGAGTCGGTCGCTGGAAGTGAAGGTGGATTTGGTCTCGTTGTTGGGGCGTCAAGTGAAGGTCGAGCGGGTGGCCTTGGTGGACCCGGTGTTTTCGGTGGTGCGGAATGCGGAGGGGAAGTTAGTTTTGCCGCCGGTGTTTCGCGAGCGGCCGGCGGCGATTTCTTTGCCGGATACTGGTTCGTTGGGGGGGCTGGCGGGGGGTGAGAGTATTTTGGGCGGTGATGACGCAGCGGCGGGCGAGGAGGAGGAGGAGATTCTTGGGATGAGGGACGAGGACACGGTGGAGGAGAAGAAGGATCGGGACGATCCTGGGGAAAAGGAGGGGGTGGAAGGGGAACGAGACGACGGGGTCGCGAAGACAGCCGCGACGAAAGAAGCGGGCGCGGGTGTTCCGCAGGGGGCGGGAGAGGGCGATGGAAAGGACGGTGTAGAGAGTGATGGGGACGCTTCGGGCGTGGCCGGCGAGGGTGACGGGGGCAAGCCTCGGGAACGGAGTCCGCTGGTGATTCGTCATGGAGCGCGGGACTATTTTTTTGGCGATTTTGAGATCAAGCAGGGGACGTTTCAGGTTTTGAGTTTTGATGATCGTCCGCTGCTGGAGGTGCGGGATGTGGAATTGTCCGTTGGGATGGGCGGTTTCCCACCGGAGGGGGGCGAGTTTTCGGCGGCGTCGGCGATTCTTTTCGGGGAGATCGAGGTGGAGAATCTGCGATCGCCGATCGTGACGGACGGGATCGTGGTGGGGTTGCCGGGCTTCGAGTGTGATTTCCGGGGAGGGAGAGTGGAGGGGCGGGTTGAGGCGAGTCTTTTGGCGACGGGGATGCCCTTTCTTGTGGGGGTGCAGTTTCAAGAGATTCCGATGCAGGTGGCGTCGGAGTTGTTCGGGGGGCGGGTGACGTTCAGCGAGGGGGCGATGGAGGGGCGGATGCAGATGCTTGGATTGTTGAGAGCGCCGGCCACTTATCGCGGCAGGGGGGAGGCCCGGGTATCGGGTGCGCGACTGGAGAAGAATCGTTTGCTGGGGCGCACGGGACCGGAGGCGGGGGTGAAGTCGTTGCAGGGGTTTGAGTTTGAGGACATGTCATTGCGCTTTGCGGTGTTGCAGGGGCAGGTATTGGTGGAAGAATTGAGCGTGGTGAGCCCGGACCTTTCGGTTTCGGCGCGGGGATATGTGGGATTGGGGGGGGCGTTGAATCTGGCGGCGCGGGTGTATGTGAGTGAGCGGGTGCACAACGGGGCGAAGGCATTGGAGGATCGGATGAGGGGGACGGGGACTCTTGGGTTCAAAGCGTTTGAGGGGGGCAGTCGATTTTATCGGGACTATTTGGTGCGTGGTGAGGTGTGGGAGCCGACGATTGATTTTTTGGCGGGCGGCGCGCAGATGGGGGTCGCGGGAATTCAGGAGGTATTGTTGCGTCTCTCGGCGCCGGAAGGCGATGGGCGAGGTGTCCAGGGGAGCGAGTAGATGAGGGTGATTGCGGGGTCAGCGAAGGGGGCGAAACTGCGGGTGCCGGACGGGGTGAGTCGCCCGACAACGGACCGGGTGCGTGAGGCCATTTTTTCGATTTTGGGGGAGCGGGTTCCGGGGGCGACGGTGTGTGATTTGTATGCGGGATCGGGGGCATTGGGGATTGAGGCGTTGAGTCGCGGGGCGGCATCGGCTTTATTTGTTGAGTGCGACGAGCGAGCGAGCGGCGTGATCGGGGCGAACTTGGAGGTTGCGGGCTTGGAAGGGGGAAGGGTGTGCGCGATGGAGGTGGAGCGTTTTCTGGGGCGGGGCGGACGAGAGCGGGGTCCGTTTGATTTGGTCTTTGCGGATCCGCCGTATTGGAAGGCTGGCGACGACGTTGATCGTGCGGGGCAAGTACTGGCCAAGGAGGGATTTCGTGAGATAGTGGCGGCTGATGGAATTGTCATACTGGAGGTGCGTGCGGGGACTTGTGAGGCGATCTGCGACGACTGGGATTTGCTTGACCGGCGTGGGTATGGGGGGACGGAAGTATTGTTCTTAGAAGCAGGCAGTGAAGGATGATGAGCCGGCGGTTGGTATTAATCATTTACAATCTGCTACTGCCGATCGGGCTTTTGGTGTCGTTACCAGGATTCCTGATCAAGATGGTACGGCGGGGAAATTACGGAGTGAATTTCATGCAGCGTTTTGGGATTTATCGCGGGGAGGTGAAGGCACGGTTGGAGGGGGGGTGTGATTTTTGGGTGCATGCGGTGAGTGTGGGGGAAGTCTTGATTGCGCGAAAGTTGATCGAGGAGATGGTGCGGCGAGATGGGTCGTTGCGGATCGTGTTATCGACGACGACGTCGACGGGGTATGCGTTGGCGCGGGAGATGGAGAGTGAGACTTTGGCGGTGATATACAATCCGGTGGATTTGTGGGGTGTGGTGCGGCGGGTTTTGCGGCGGGTTCGGCCTCGGGTGATGGTATTGGTGGAAGCGGAGGTGTGGCCGAACCTGGTGTCGCGTGCGAAGAAGGAAGGGGTGCGTGTTTACTTGGTGAATGCGCGTTTGTCGCGGCGGTCAGAGGGGCGCTATCGGCAGTTTCGGGTTTTGACGGGGCCGATTTTTGCCTTGTTGGACGGCGTGTATTTGCAAAGTAGTGAGGATGAGGTGAGGTGGGTGGGCCTGGGGTATGATTCCGGGAAGATCGAGCGGGTCGGGAGCATCAAGTTTGATGTGGCGGGGGTTGAGGATGATGCATCGGGGGACGGGGAACGATTTGAGAGACTTTTGCGAGTGTTTGAAGATGGTGGGGGTGAGCGGCGGCCGGTTTTTTTGGCGGGGAGCACTCATCCCGGGGAGGAGAAGCTTTTGGCGGAGGCGTATCTCAAGTTGTGCGAGGCGGATTCTCGATTGTTGTATGTCGTAGTGCCTCGGCATGTGGAGCGGACTCCGGAGGTATTGGAGGATTTGTCGTCGGTGGGGTTGGTGGGAGTTCGGCGGACGGAATTGGGGGGGCGGGAAGAGGAAGCTCGCTATGGATTGGAGGATGGGAAGCGGCGTTGCTTGGTGGTGGATACGACGGGTGAGTTGCGGGATTGGTATCGGGTGGCGGACTTGGTGGTGATTGGAAAGAGTTTTCTTTCGACGGGGGGGCAGAATCCGGTGGAAGCGATTGTGGCGGGCAAGCCGGTTTTTTTTGGGCCGCACATGGAGAATTTTTCCTGGTTGGTGGAGCGTTTGGTGGCGGCGCGGGCGGTGGTGCAGGTGGCGGATGTGGCGGAGTTGATTTCCCGAGCGGAGGGGTGTTTGGGGGCTCCCGAGGAGGCGGCGGCGATATCAGGGCGAGCGGGGGAGGTTTTGGCGGAGCATCGTGGGGCGACGGCGCGGACGGCGGAGCGGCTGATGTCGGCGTTATCGTAAAATTCCTTGATTCTTTATAGGGTTTTTTCGAGATTTCGGGGGTTTAGAGGGGAGCATTTGATTTGATTTTTTGAATCGGGTGTATATTATCTGGAGCAGACGATTTTGAGACGACCCGTTCGTCTAGTGGTTAGGACACCGGGTTTTCATCCCGGCAACAGGGGTTCGACTCCCCTACGGGTTGCTTTTTTTGGGCCCTCCGCGCGAGGGCTTTTTGATGTACGAGGGAGTGGGCGGAGGGGGTATTTAGGATATCCATAATATCAAATACTGTTGATAAAATGGATATTCCCTGTAAATTTGAGACAACTTGTCTCGGATTTTTGTCATGAAGTCGATTGCTCGTTCTCTCAGTGTATTTGGAATTGTGGTTGGGGTGGTGATGTTGGTTTCCGGTTGTGGGGATCAGCAGCAGGGGGCGGTGAAGCGGTTGCATGGGAAGAACTTGAAGTTCACGGTGAAGGATTTTCATGCGTCGGCGGCGCAGGGTGATTTGGATGGGGTGAGGGATTTTTTGGAAGCGGGGATGGACGTGGATGTGCCGGACGAAGCGGGATCGACGGCGTTGATTCGAGGGGCGGAAAACAGCCGGGCGCAGGTGGTGGGGTATTTGTTGGAGCAGGGTGCGCGGACGGACATGGTGGGGCCGAATGACCGGACGGCACTGATTGGGGCGGCGCAGGCGGGGGCGGACGAAGTGGTGCGTGTCTTGTTGAAGGCGGGGGCGGATCCCTATCAGCAGGATGTGGATGATTGGAGTGCCTTGACCCTGGGCGCCTACAAGGGGCATGTCGAGGCGGTGAAGATACTGGCTCCGAAGTCGACGGATTTGTTGGATGATGCGTTGTTAGTATCGGCGTTTGAGGGGAGTCCGGAAGTAATGGATGTTTTGCTTAATCACGGGGCGTATGTGAACGCGCGGAGTCCGAATAATCAGACGGCGCTCATGATAGCGGCGATGAACGGTCACGAGGACGGGGTGCGATTGCTTTTGCACAATGGAGCCAACCGTTATGCCCTGGACAGCGACGAGATGACCGCCGCGAATGTGGCGGAGGACAATGGGCATCATGCGATCGCCGAGCTGTTGAATCTGCCGCCGAGCATGCAGGACGAGATGTTTCTGCCGCGGGGCGACCGTGTGGCGGGTGTGTCGGATGAGGTGATGCTGGAGATGGAGGCGGCGGAGTTGGCGGGTGGCGAGGAGTTGACGGTGGAGGAGGCGGGAGTGGAGGGGTTGACGGGAGATGTGGGCGTGGGGCCCATCGTCGTGCCGGAGGTGTTGGCTGAGGACGGGAGTGAGGCGGGAATTGGAGCGTCGGCGTCGGCGTCGGCGGACGCGGGGGCGACCTTGGAGGGGGCCTTGGTGGCTTTGGAAGAGGGTCGTGAGGAGGAAGGCGGGATGCCGGTGCCCAGCGCTCCGATGGGGGAGGCGGTGTCAGAGGGTGATGCCGAGGCGCATCCGGTCGGGCCGGTTCGTGCGCGTTCTTCGGTGGGAGTGGCGAGTGTGGGTTCGACGCGAGTGGGTGGCGGTGTGCCGGCCGCGGCGACCGTGTCCGGGCGATCGCGCTTTGACGGTATTTCTCGGCGTCAGCCGACGCGGGTGGATGGGTTGACGTTGGCGGCGCGACCGGCGCCGGGCGTGTCCGCAGAGCAAACCGAGGCGATTGGGGATGAGGTTGACCGGATTGAAGTTGAGGACAAGGAGCCCGTCGCGAAGGAGTTTCGCATGACAGACTATCGCGAGCAGCATCTCCCGGTGATGTTGAAATCGGTGTCTAGTGAGCGTGCCGAGGTGCGGGTTTTGTATCGTGAAGAGGCGCCGGTGGCGGTGCGGCCGGGGGAGATGATTGCGGACACGGGACTCGAGGTGGTGAAGTTTGAGAAGAAGTTTGCCAACAGCAAGCAGGGGGCGGGCCAGTTGGTGGATGTGTCACAAATGGTGGTGGTGGATCATGACAGTGGGCAGAAGCATCTCTTGGTCAAGGATTTGCCGGCCAAATCATCGGAGACCTATGCGGTGATGCGATTGGATGGATCGGGGCAGCAATACGATGTGCGGATTCACGATGAGTTTGTCGCGCCGGTGGACGGGAGCGAAGAGCGTTTTCGGGTGATCGATGTTCGGCCGACGCAGGTTGTGATTCAGAATCTGTCGACGGAGGAGCTTTACACGATTCCCCGCGCGGCGGCGGCGATGCGGTAGGGAGGGCTAGATGTTGGTGCCGTCCGGAATGACGGCATTCTTGGGGACGACGACGATACCGTCCCGGATGAAGTAGGATTCGGAGTCGAAGTTTTCGGGTTTCCCTTCGGGACTAATGACGCAGCCTTCTCCGATGCGTGCATTTTTATCGATGATGGCTTGATCGATGGTGCAGTTTTTTCCGATCCCGAGCGGGGGTTCGCCAGGGGCGGTGTGGTCGCCGCTGAGGTCGAAGTAGTCGGCGCCCATGATGACGGTATTGGTGACGCGGGAGCCTTCTGCGATGATGGAGCGGACGCCGACGATGCAGTTTTCGATGTAGGCACCGGAGATGATGCTACCGTCGGAGACGATGGTTTGCTTTATGGTGGCCTCGTTGACTTTGCTGCCGGGGAGGAAGCGGGGATTGGTGTAGACCTGGCCGCGGGGGTCGAAGAAGTCGTAGGGGGGCACGACGCTGCAGAGGTCGAGGTTGGCTTTGTAGAAGGCGCGGATGGTCCCGATATCTTCCCAGTAGCCTTTGAACACGTAGCTGTGGACGTGGTGTTCTTTGATGCAATCGGGGATAATGTGTTTACCGAAGTCGTTGAGTTCGTTATCGAGGACCTTCTCGAGAACCTCCCGATTGAAGAGGTAGATACCCATGGATGCCTGGAAAGCTTCTTCTTTCTCGGGGAGGTCGTACTTTTTGAGCATGGCGGGCGGCATGCGGAGTTTGTCGAGCACGTCGTCGTCGGACGGTTTTTCCTCGAAGCGGTTGATGGTACCGGAGGCATCGGTTTGCATGATGCCAAAGCCGCGGGCGTCGTCGCGATTGACGGGAAGAGTGGCGATGGTGAGGTCGGCGCCGGCTTCGAGGTGTTCTTTGATGACGCGGCGAAAGTCGAGGTTATAGAGTTGGTCGCCGCTGAGGATGAGGAAGTATTCGTATTCTCTACGGAGGAAGTAGCGGAGGTTTTGGCGGACGGCGTCGGCGGTGCCTTGATACCATTGGGCGCCGGTGGGGGTTTGTTGGGCGGCGAGGATCTCGACGAAGTCGTCGCTGAAGCCGTCGAATTTGTAGGCGCTGTTGATGTGGCGATGGAGAGAGGCGCTGTTGTATTGGGTGAGGAGGTAGATTTTGGCGAGGCCGGAGTGGAGGCAATTGGAGATGGGGATATCGACGAGGCGATATTTTCCGGCGAGAGGAACGGCGGGTTTGGAGCGGTCCTTCGTGAGGGGGAAGAGGCGGGTACCGGCGCCGCCGCCCATGATGATGGAGAGCGTGTGTTTGGTGGCGTGTGTGACGTTTGGGGAGTCCATGAGAGCGGTCAGTTTTCCATGTTATTGACGGTGTGACTAGCGGAAAGGCCTGTCGAAATTGTATTTTGACGGATTGTGGAATGTGCCGGACCTTTTCCGTCTTCATTTATGTGTGGAATCATTGGATATATCGGCGGCCAGGAGGCGGTGCCTATTCTTTTGGACGGATTGAGTCG
>JBCCIR010000055.1:0-30574 GCA_039028175.1 Verrucomicrobiota bacterium | reverse complement strand
CGACCAAATCGGCCTCTTCTTCGACGGCGCCAACGCCCCCGCTCCACTCGAAAACTCCGCCCTCAATCAAGCCGTCTGGAAAGGAGATAAAAAACTCGTCGGAGATTGGAAAAAACTCTCGGAAAAAAATGGTATCGACACCTTTGTCCTCGTCGACCCAGCCATCGTTTTCGGCGTCATCGCTGACCAAGTTCGCGCTAATCGAGAAAACGGAGACCTCACCGGAATCACCATCGGATTCCGTCCCGGCGACAAAGTCACTGCCGATTCTCAAGACGAACTGGTCGCGCTCCTCCAAAAGAATATCGAAACCTTCACTGGCGTCACGGCGGTAATTCCAAAAGCGAATGCCAAATCACGGCTGTTTGACTACGACCAACTCGTCATCACTGTCGCACCCGGCTTCGCCGACGCGGTGGAGGTCTCCATTGCGCCCGCCGCCACAAAGGCCGTTGCCCAAAAAGACTAAGGTAAAGCGTCCCGCGATTCCCGTGAACGGACGACAATCGGTCCTCTCGCTCCGGCTTGTCGTCTCCACCGTGGCCGCGTCGGTCGCCATCGCGTCCCCATCCAAGAGCGCGGAAAGCGCCCCCCCAGTCCCCTTCCCGTCCGAAATATTCCAGGATTCCAAATCTTGGGACTCTCCCGCTTTCAAAACACTCTGGAAACCCCAATCCAGCCCCAGCCACCTCTCCCACCGCACCTTCCCCGGACGCCCCGCCTTCTTCGGACACCACCCCCACGCCGTTACCGCGCTCTTCGAAGGTGATCAGATTACGTCCATCAGCATCCTCTTTCTCGATTCGGGAACCTGGTACGGCTACGTCCCAAAAAGCGCCCGTGATAATGCCCGCACCAAACAAGACCAGTTCGATCTCCTCTACGAACGAATCCTCCAAGACGTCACCGGCGGACTCGAAAAACTAACCGGTGAAGACGGGGATGAAACAGTCATCGGTAAAGAAGCCCTGCTCCGCCACGACGCCCTGATCTACAAAAATGAAGACATCTCCCTTCGCCTCGTCACCGAACCCGGACACCTCATCAAACTCATCCTCTTTCGTTCCGCAGACGCCGCCCGTAACCTCCGCGATCCCAGGATCGCTAACATGAGCAGTCGCGAGAAGGCCGATTTCTTCATCTCCCGGGTTCGCAAAAATGACAACGGCGATGTCACCCTCGCCGAAGTCCCCGTCTTCCCACAAGGCAGTCGCGCCTACTGCGGCGTCTCCACCCTCGCCATGGCCACCCAATACCTCGGCCTCCGCCTCGAAACGGAAGAACTCGCCGCCGCCTCCGGCATCCGCTACGGCAGCACCGCCGGCTCTAAAATAAAAGAAATCTACCTCGCCGCCGGCGAAGAAGCCGACTCCCGCCTCTCCCGCTCCACCTCCTTCGACTTCGATTCCGCCCGCAAAACGATCGATGCCGGATTACCCGTTATCGTGTGGCGAAAATTCACGTTCGAACGAAACTACGTCCACGAAACGTTCCCCAAACGCTTCGCCAATGACCCCGCCGCAACCCTCCCCGAACCCGACGAATCCGATCGCGCCACTTGGCCCAACGATCAGACCGGTGGGAACCACGCATCACTGATCACCGGCTACAATTCCGATCGCCGGGAAGTCATCTTCACCGAAAGTTGGGGCGAGTTTGCCCGCGATCGCCGCATGCGAATCGAAGAAATGGAAGGAACCGCCTACTACGCATTCTATCCGCGCCCCTGAAAGTCGCTCCATGTTTCTTCGGATTAAGACCATCCTCATCGCTCTCCTCCTCTGCTCCACCCACACGCCCGCTAAGGCCGAGGAAGCCCGGCAATGGGTCGATCATGAGGGACGTAGCCTCGTTGCGACTCTCGTCAGCACGGGAACACATACCGTCGATCTGCGCCGAAGCGACGGTTCGATCGTTTCCGTTCCCATCAACCAACTAAACGAGGAAAGCCGCGCCTACATCGAAGATTGGCGCGCCCGAAATCCCCAAGCCGCCCTCGACCTGCCGATCAATCCCTGGCCAAAAACCGTCAGCGCCAATTCCAATGGCAAGATCATCGCTCGTGATCACGATCCCGCCGCCCAAAGCTTCAGCTACCGAAGCAAACACTTCAATCTCGTCTCCAATATCGAACTCCCTGAAAAGACCGCGGAAGATATCGCCACCGTCTTCGAAGCCACCCTCGCCGTGCTTCAACAAGCCCCCCTCGGAATCACCGTTCCTCCTCCCTCTACCCACTACCGCGTCGAACTCTACGATACCCAAGAAAACTACCAGCGCGCCGGCGGCACGAAAGGAAGCGGCGGACAATACCACCCCGGTCGAAATATCATGCTCCTCGCCCTCGATAACCTCGGAATCAAAAACGACGGCGATGAACTCAAACTCGAACACCAGAACAACGCGTTTGTTCTCAAACACGAAGTCACCCACCAAATCCTGAACGACTACGCCGCCAACATCCCCGTTTGGCTCAGCGAAGGTCTCGCCGAATACATCGCCGCCGCCCCCTACAGCGACGGGAACTATCGCTTCCATCGCATGACCGAAAACATCTTCAAATACGTCAACAAATGGCGCTTCAATGAAGATCATCGACAGATTCCCGTCGTCCCCCTCGAAAACCTCATGCAGATGTCCTTCTCCCAATGGAGAATGGCCATCGCCGGCGAAAACCCCTACACCAATTACAATTCCGCCGCCCTCCTCGCCCACCACTTCCTCAACAACACTCCGCCAAACACCCCCTCGCCCATCGCTCGATACCTCGCCGCCCTCCAAAAAATCCACCACCCCGACCCCCGCACCCGCCGCTCGAAGGCTCTGGCACTCCAAAACGAAATCCTCCTCCAGGGCCGATCCTACCAGCAAATTCAGGCCGATATGGCCCAGGATTGGCAAAAATATCAAACGTCTTTGGTCTTCGAATAGAGCCTTACCCGCTCAAAACCAACGCTTTAGAAAATACCTATCCCCGCCTTGCTAAAATAATTATAGTAATTATACTATTTGTAACAATAAAGCCCTCGGCCTCACACCCCCCTTCAAACCTTCCAATAGTCACCAGCCTACCATGGAACTCAAACACGGCGTCCTCCTCCTCGCCCTCGCCTGCGGCGCTTGGGCCCTCGGTGTCTCTTCCCTCATCTTCCTCGACGACCTCTCCCACCTCAAATACCCCTCCGAACTCCCCCGCAACGCCTCGCCCATCACCCTCCCCGAAAACTTCTCCGCCGCCGACTCCATCGCTACCACCCTGAACCTCTACCTCCCCCTCGCCGTTTTCTGCCTCACCTTCCTCGCCTACACACGCTCCACCAACCGACTCGGCTTCGAAGCCCTGGGCCTCGGCCTCGCCGTCGTCGCCCTCGCCACACACATCACCCTCAAAGCCGGTATCAGCCTCCACGAAACCGGCGTCGCAAAATTGCCCGAATTGGTCTGGTGGATATAACCCTCCCTGCCCTCCCCGCACGCCACCTCAATACCCCGCGCTCGTCGCCCCCTTCTCCAACTGCCGCGCAACGATGAATTCCACCGGGTTGCGGTCATCCGTCAAAATCGGTCCCCCTCTGCCGCCATAGACCGATGCATCCACCCGCGTCCCCGCCAAGCGCTCAAATTCAAGGTCTCCACCGCCGCCGCCACTCGTAAACGGCGTCAATTCACGGTCCCCCGCCACGATGATGATATTGTGCGGCTCCAGGTAATTATAGGGCGAAGTAGAGAACACCTCCACGTTCTCAAAAACCGAACCAATCGTCGCATACAACGCCTCAAACAACGGCGCACGCTCTCCCGTCAGCCCACTGATGAGGTTCATCATAAACACCCCGTCCTCACTCAATCGCTCCTTCACTTCCTCAAAAAACTCCTTCGTCGTCAAATGCGCCGGGATATAGCGAACCCCATTGTAAGCATCACCGAAAATCACATCATACTCCTCGTCCGTCGTCCCCAGAAATCGCCGCGCATCCATCGCATACGCATGCACGTTTTCATACTCATCCAGCCGGAAACACTCCCGCCCCGCACGAATCACCTCCGGGTCTATCTCCACCACATCCACCTCCGACTCCGGCCACCTTTTCGCCACCTGCTGCGGCATCCCAAACGCACCCGCACCCAAAAACGCCGATCGCTCTACCCCCTCCCCCAATCCCTTCATCAGATGCCAATACTTCTGGTAGGGCACCGTCAGTTCCCCGGTCTCCACCACCTGCGCCCCCTCCATCGTCGAATCCAACATCAACGAACGCACCGTCCGCCCCGGACCCGCCGGCGCATCAAAAACGCGAATCCAATGATAAAACGTCAGCTCGTCAAACACCTCGCCCTTGATTCCCGGCGCCGGAACCAAAAAATACAACACACCCCCCATTATCAATACCCCGCTCGCCATCAGGTTCGTCGGTCGGGACGGCCGCGCCCCAAACGCCAAAAATACTACCACCGCCAAGAACAACAACACCCCGCCCGTCACCAGGAATATCTCCCGTACCCCGAAATTCGGAATCAATACAAACCCACTCAAAAACGTCCCAAAAAAACTCCCCAACGATCCCAACATCCCCACCAATCCCGCCGCCGAACCAATCTTCGTGTCACCCGTATGATGGGCCAACAATCGCACCGTAAACGGCGAGACCGCGCCCAACAAAACCCCCGGCACCACGAACAGGAACAATGACAAGGTCACCGGCCCGGATATCAATCCCATGTTCCTGACCAAACCCGCCACTAATCCCCAAATCGGCGGAATCAATACCGTCATCACTGCCGCCGCCAACAACAACAGCCCCAATACCTTCGTGTTCGGCGAACGATCCGCCAGCCACCCCCCCAGATACCCCCCCACACTAAACGCCACCAAAACCACCCCGATCAACGCCGTCCACGTATACAAACTGTTGCCAAAAATCGGCGCCAATAATCGATTCCCCGTAATCTCCACCACCATCACCGATGCCCCCGAAAAGAAACAAACGCTCCCCAACAACAATCGCACCCGCATCACCGACCCCCAATGCGCCACCGCGTCGCCCTTCGCTCCCTCATCCTTGCGCTTCGTTTCAGACATCAGTAATCCCTCGTTCTAAGTTCCCGCTCCTCCCTCACCGGCCCACGCTCGCTTAATCCCGCCTCACTTCTCAATCGTTTTCCCTTCCGCCTCCCATCCGTTCATCCCATCAGCCAAATGATAAACTTCCCCAAACCCCAACTCTTGAAAAACCGCCAACGAACTCCCGCTCCGCCCCCCTCCGGCGCAATGCACCAAATACTTCCCCTCGCGGTCCAACGCCGCCACCTCATCGCGAAATTCCTCGCCCCTGAAATCAATGTTCCTCGCCCCTGGAATATGCCCCTCGTCATACTCGTCAGCCGTCCGGATATCCAACACAACCAAACCCTCCCCACTCCCCAACATCGCATCCGCTTCCTCAACCGTCACATCCCGAATCGCCTCCTCCCCCGCACCGGATCCCTCCGCCTCGCCCCCCCCATCCCCACAACTAACCACCGCCGCCAACACGACCGACATCATCGCTATACTCCATCGTCTCATTCGCTAATCCTTCTTGAAAACCAAGTTCACAATCAACCACCCGTCCTTCCCACGCAACAAGGTAAAATAGTCCGTTCCCGTCTCCTCGCTCGCCCCCTTCACCAAATTCCATCGCGTCAATACCCGCGCCACGTTCCCGTCAATGTCCACCACACTCTCCAAAGGATACTCCCGCATCCGCTCCGCCGCATTCTCATGGGCCATCACCTGACTCTTGATGAAGGGCTCCAATGTCATCCCGGACGCTTCGCCCTCCCCAGACACATAATAAATCGTCGCCTGCGGATGAAAACAGGCCTCATACCCCGCCATGTCCTGCTCACTCCACGTGCGAAAATACCGGTCCACAAAATCCAACACCCCCTCCTCACCCTTCTCCGCCGGCCGCAACCACAATAATACAAACAATAGGATCAGGTTTCCCAATAAAGACACCAAGGCCAGCCGACGCCACGGAAACCCGCCGCCCCGCGCCCCGCTCTTTTTTCCTTTCCCGCCTCCCATCGCCTTCAGCCCCCCTACTCACCCACACAATACAACTTCCCATCCGTCCGAATGAAAAGATTCCCCTGCGCCGCGGCAATACTGCTCCGCGCCATCGTGCAATTCCGGCCCCCCATCACCGTCTCATGCAACAACTCAAAAGCATCCCCCGCCTTCACCACGAACACCTCCCCCAGAAAACTCATGAGGTATATCTTCCCATCCGCCCCCGTTGGCGATGCCTCAATCTTCCCCTTGGCCGGAATCATCTCCCTGTAAATCACCTCGCCCGTCGCCGGATCAATGCAATTCAAATATTTCTTCGGCCCGTTGCTGTTTAACACGTAAAACCGCCCCTCGTAATACAAAGGCGTCGCCACATCCGTGGAAATCTCCTTGTCCTCACTCACCCACGCCAACGCATCGTCCTTGCCCGTGTAATCCCCCGACAACCCCTCCTTCACCGCATACACCGGCTGCTTCTTCGGCGCACACGCCAAAATCACCCCACCCCCGCCCACCGGAGACGGTACCAAACGCCAAAACCCCTCGCGATGCCCCGGATTCCACGTCCCCCAACGCCACAGTTCCTTCCCCGTCCCGGGATCATGCGCCGTCAAACAGTCGCCCCCCACCACCAAGAGCTGCTCCTCCCCGTCATTCTCAAAAATGACCGGACTGCTGAACGCCTCCCGCGATTCCTCGATCGCATCCGATGGCCGCTCCACCTTCCACAACACCTTCCCCGTCTTCGCATCCATCCCCAACAAAAACGATTCGTTCCCGTCCGGTGCCCCATACCCATTCGCCTGCACATCCCGCTGCAAAAGCTGGAAATACAACACCTCCCCGTGCAACAGCGGGCTCGATGAAAAAGTCCATCCGAACGCAAACTCGCCATACTCATCCTGAACGTTGGTGTCCCACAATCGCTTCCCCTCCAAATCATAAGCCACCAATTCCCCGCTCCCATAAAAGAAAACCACCACCTCACCGTTCGTCGTCGGCGATGGCGCGGAAAAATTGCTCCGGTCATCCTTCGCGTATCCCGTCCCCGCCACATCACGCCACAACACTTCCCCCGTCTCGCGGTCCAAACACATCGCCACCAGGTCACCCTTGTCAAAATCACCGCTCTCGTCCGGGTCCGCATAACTCACGAATACCCGGTCCTCCCAAACAATCGGAACCGACGCCGAGGGACTGGGCATGTCCATCGACCACTTCACGTTCTCCGTCTGAGAAAATTTCTCCGGCAATCCCGATTCCGAACTCGAACCGTCCATGTTCGGCCCCCGCCAATAAGCCCAGTTCTCCGCAAAGGAAACACTAACGAAACAAAAAAACAGAGTCAGAGTGGTCTTCATGATCTTTTAACGTCGAGAAGTCGCCGCATCTTCCGCCCTCACCTTCCCCCTGTCAAGATTGCCGCCCCACGCCACGCGGACTTCTCCTTGCCAGACCACGCCCCGCCGTGTACACCCTCCTTCCACAACTCGCACCCCGTTCGCCACACCATGCTCAAAGGCATCTCCCCACTCCTCAGCCCCGACCTCCTCTACGAACTCTATCGCATGGGGCACGGCGATACCATCATCCTCGGCGATGCCCACTTCCCCGGCGAAAGCCTAAACCCAAACATCATCCGCGCCGACGGCCTCCGCATCGCCCCCCTCCTCGAAGCCATCCTCCCCCTCTTCGTGCTCGACCCTTACGTCGAAGACCCCGTCCTCATGATGGCCCCCGTCGAAGGCGATACTCACGACAAAAGCGTCGTCCGCGCCTACCGGGAAGCCATCGACGCCTACTACCCCGAAACCCCCGCCATCCGCTTCATCGATCGATACGAATTCTACGAAGAAGCCGAACGTTCCTTCTCCATCGTCATGACCGGAGAAACCGCCAAATACGGAAACATCCTCCTCACCAAGGGCGTCACTCCCGTCGAATAGAGACCCCCCTCCCTCTCACCTTCGTCGGCATCGGGCATTTCGTCATTCGACATCCGTCCCCTCCCGTCGTATCGTCCCCACGGAAACACTAACAACAAACAACCCTCCCCGACACATATGAAGGCCTTCACCTTCTTCCTGCTCTCCCTATTGGTCCTCGCCGCCATCGGTACCTCCCAATACATCATCTTCGCCATCCCCGAAGCCGAAGCCTTCGGTGTCGCGCTCCTCATCGGGACCACCGGCCTCATCGTCGGCGCCTTCATCGGCCTCCTCGCCTCACCCTTCGGCTCCAAAATCGAACAGGACCGCTTCCACTCCCGAACCACCGGTCTTGTCGGCCTCATCCTCGGCTACCTCGTCGCCCGCATCACCGAACCCCTCATGGATCGCCTCTTCGACGTTGAAGGCGTCTTCGAGGTCCCCGCCACCGGACACAATACCCTCCTCTTTATCGCCACCGCTCTCTTCGGCTTCATCTTCGGCTACGTCTACCGCCAATTTCTCCCGCGCCCCTCAAACGATCCCTCCACTCCGGCACCCTCCTCGCCTCCATCCGACCCCCAATCGGAAAACTGGCGACACAACCCCATCGAATCCTACCCGCCAAACGAAGACGTCAAATAGCCTCCCAGACAGTCCCCATTCCTCCCTCCCCCTGCCCCTACCCCCTTGCCCCCGGGGAATCATATCTTACTTTGAATGAGCTGAACCCAACTAATATCGTGAGATTCCTCGTTCCCCTACTCGCCACCGTTTCCTGCGCCCTCGCCACCGCCCAGGCAACCGAATCCGACTTCCTGTCCAACATCCGCCAACTTACCTTCGAAGGCGCTCGCGCCGGCGAAGGATACTTCAACGCCGACGGCTCGAAACTCGTCTTCCAAAGCGAACGCTCCGAAGGCAACCCCTTCTTCCAAATCTATCTCCTCGACCTCGAAACCGGCGACACCTCCCGAATCTCTCCCGGTCACGGCAAAACCACCTGCGCGTGGATTCACCCCGACGATAACCGCGTCCTCTACGCCTCCACTCAGGACGATCCCAATTCGCTCGCCCTCCAAAAAGCCGAATACGAAGAACGGGCCTCCGGAACCGAACGCCGCTACGCCTGGGACTATGACCCCCATTTCGATCTCTTCGAATACAACATCGAGAAAGGCGACTACCGGAACCTCACCAAGACAAAAGGATACGACGCCGAAGGCGCCTACTCCCCGGATGGCGAATGGATCGTCTTCGCCTCCAATCGCCACGCTTACGATGGCACCGATAAACTCTCCAAGGCCGATGAAAAATGGTTCGCCATGAACCCGTCCTCCCTCATGGACATCTATATCATGCGCACCGATGGCTCCGACCTCAAACGCCTCACCAAAACCAAGGGATATGACGGCGGCCCCTTCTTCGATCACGACGGCACGAAGATCACCTGGCGACGCTTTAACGAAAAAGGCGATAAAGCGGAAATCTGGACCATGAACACCGATGGCTCCGATCAAAAACAAATCACCCGCCTCGGCGCCATGTCCTGGGCCCCCTACTTCCATCCCTCCGGTGAATACCTCGTCTTCGCCACCAACCTCCAAGGCTTCGCCAACTTCGAAGTCTACCTCGTCGATGCCGATGGCGAGAAGGAACCCGTTCGTGTCACCGATACCGACGGCTTCGATGGGCTGCCCGTGTTTTCCCCCAACGGAACCCAGTTCGCGTGGACAACCAACCGCACGCCGGATGATAAATCCCAAATCTTCCTCGCCGACTGGAATCACCAGGCCGCGCTCGATGCCCTCAAGCTCGCCCCCGCCAGTTCCGCCGATGAACCCGCCCCGACACCCAAGCCAACGGTCGCTCAAACCTCCACCACTTCCGACATCAACCCCTCCGATATCGAATCCCACATCGCCTACCTTGTGTCCGACGAACTCGAAGGCCGCCTCACCGGAACAAAAGGCGAGCAACTTGCCACCCAATACGTCGCAGACCTCCTTCAGTCCTTCGGCCTGGAACCCGCCGGAGACAATGACACCTACTTCCAGGAATTCGAATTCACTGCCGGCGTCGACCTCGGCCCCGACAATACCATCACCGTCACCGGCCTCAAAAACGAAGCCTCCCCCGAAACCCTCGAACCGGGCAAAGACTGGATTCCCCTTTCCTTCTCCTCAACCGGCGATGTCGAACCTGCAGAAATCGTCTTCGCCGGATACGGCATCGAAGCCCCCGCCGAGGTCGGCGAAGATGGCGAAGAATTCGGACTCTACACCTCCTACTACCAAACCGACGTCGAAGGAAAATGGGTCATGATGTTCCGCTACTACCCGGAAGAGGTCTCCACCACGGAGCGCCAACGCTTCACCCGCTACGCCAATCCAAGACACAAAGCCCTCGCCGCGCGCCAGAAATCCGCCCACGGCATTATCCTCGTCACCGGCCCCAACGCCCCCGCCAAAGATAAACTCGTCCCCCTCTCCTTCGACGCTTCCCTCGCCGGGTCCGGCATCCCCGCCATTTCCATCTCCGATGAACTCGCCGACCAAATCCTCGCCAACGCCGGCAAAACCCTCAAAGAACTCCAAGACCAACTCGATACCGGCTCAATGATGATCGGGACCCGCATCCCCGATGTGAAAGTCGGCGCCCACATCGACGTCGTGCAAGAAAAGAAAATCGGGCGGAACGTCCTCGCCAAAATCGCTTCACCCAATCCCGACGCCCCGGCCGTCCTCATCGGCGCTCACGTCGATCACCTCGGTTCCGATGCCGGCGCCACCTCGCGCGCCACCGACGAAGAAAAAGACCAAGTCCATTACGGCGCCGATGATAACGCGTCCGGTATCGCTGGCCTCCTCGAAATCGCGGAGTATCTAAGCGATCAGAATTCTCAGGGTAACCTCGACCTCAAACGCGACGCCATCTTCGCCGCTTGGTCAGGCGAAGAACTCGGCCTCCTCGGATCGAGCGCTTTCGTGAGAACGCTCCTCAAACCCATCGATTCCAACACCGCTAAGGACGAATCCGAAAGCGGCAGCCCGTCCTCCGATGCAAAAATCGAGCTCGGGGCCGCTCTCAACATGGACATGATCGGCCGCCTCCGCGATTCCCTAATCCTCCAGGGCGTCGCCTCCTCGTCCGTGTGGCCATCCGAGATCGAGAAACGCAACGTTCCGGTGGGTCTCCCCATAACCACCCAGGACGATGTATATCTCTCCACCGACGCCACCAATTTCTACCTGGCCGGTGTCCCCATCCTCAGCGCATTCACGGGCGCCCACTCCGATTACCACACCCCACGCGATACCATCGACCTCATCAACTTCGACGGCACCGCCAAAACCTCACGTCTCATGGCCCTGATCATGCGCTCCCTCCTCACCGCCGAAGACACCCCCGACTATCAGAAGGTCGAAAAGCCCGCCAGCCGTGGCTCTCGCTCCGGCCTGCGCGCCTACCTCGGCACCGTCCCCGACTACGCCCAGGAAGACGTCGAGGGAGTAAAGATCACCGGCACTTCCAAAAACTCCCCCGCCGAAAAAGCCGGCCTCCAAGCCGGCGATGTCATCGTCGAACTCGGAGGGAAGGAAATTCTCAATATCTACGACTACTCCGCCCTCCTCGGCGCCCTCAAGATTGACGAAGAAACCAGCATAACCGTCGAGCGAGACGGCGAACGCATCCCCTTGAAAATTACCCCGGCCTCAAGGGACTAAACAAACTACCCCCCGTTCTTGTCCTCCACATACGCCCGGTCCGCTTCCGAAAGCCGCTCGAGTGGAAGACTAAACTCAATCTCATCCGCCGTGCGCAATAAAACACGCATCGCCCGCTTCTCCTTGTCGCTCTTTACCATCGCCGCTTCCAACGCCTGCCCGCGCAAATCCTTCCACTCCCGCATCTCATAAACAACCACCTTCGGCTTGGGAGGTACCACAGGCGCCGCCGTCTCTGGTGGCGTTTCCATCTTCGGTTCTTCCGTGGGCTCCGCCCCAGGTGCCACCGCCGGCGCCGGAGGAGCAGGCTTCGGGTCCACCTTCGCCACCGCCGGTTTGGTCTCCACTTTCGGCTCCTCCTCAGCCTTCATCGCCGCCGCAATAATCGCCTCATCAACCACTCCCGTGCGAAACGAAATCTCATCCAACCGGCCACCCCAGTTCTCCGTCCCCGCCGCATCCTCGCCCGTCGCCCGCCCCCCAATCCATAACCCCCGAAACGCATTCCGGTCCGCCGTCGCTAAATCAAAGGACTCTGGAACCTCCACCGTCCCCGATAACTTGCCGTCCAAATATAGCTGCGCCACCCCTCGCCCCGTCGCTCCCCCCTGGGCATCCCACACCAAAGCCACATGCCGCCACTCGTCCGCACCCGTCGCCACCGGCTCCGCCGCCACCAACTCAAACGTCGGCTCTCCCTCCCCCCCCGAACCGAACAACACCGAAACCGTCCCCTTCCCCTCCTCTTCACTCTTCAACCGCAATTGCCATCCGCCATTCCCCCGACCCGCCACCGGCGAATAACCGCGCGTCGCGGCAATCACCTGCCCCTCTTCTCCCGTCACCTTGCCACTCTGCTGAAACCAACCCATCAACGCCCACGATGTCCCCGACAATCGAAACGGATTCCCCCCACGCGTCGGCGCATTCACCCGCAGGCGCAAATCCGACCCCTTGATCCCCGGCGATACCACCGCACCCTTCGAACCCGCCGCCGGCAACTTGCCGGTCACCGATCGAAAATTGCCCTTGTCCGACCGCGCTGGCTCCTGCGCAAGCGTCAGCCCCCCCACCTCATCCTCAAACAAGGTCTCCCGCTCAAACTTCCACTCCGCAATGATTTCCCCCTCCGCCGCAGCACTCAAGCCCCCCACACACAAAACCAACGACAAAACCAACCAAACCCATACGTTTCGTCCTTGTGATCCCTTGCTCCTCACACCCATAATCTGCCACAAATTCACCCTACATCACCATGAAAACTTTTCTCATCACCTGCATCTGCCTCGCCACCCTCATTGTCTCAGCCATCGCCGAAGACCCCGCGCCCTTCACCATCTCCGGCCTCGAGTTCAAGCCCGCCGCCGATTGGACTTCTAAAGAACCGTCCAGCAACATGCGCGCCGCGGAACTCGATATTAAAACCGCCGACGATGCCGAACCCCTCACCGCCGTTTTCTACTACTTCGGCGCCGGCCAAGGCGGCTCCGTCGATGCCAACTTCCAGCGCTGGCTCGGCCAGTTCGAAGGGGAACCCGAACAAAACACCGAAGACATCGCGGCTGGCGACGGCAAAATCTCCCTCCTCCACGCCACCGGCACTTACCAGGTCGGCGCCATGTTCGGCCCCAAAACACCCACTCCCGACTACGCCCTCCTCGGCGCCGTCGTCCCCGGTGACGATGCCCCCATCTTCGTCAAACTCACCGGCCCCAAGGATCAGGTCGAAGCAATTAAAGAACAATTCACCGCCCTGATCTCCAGTCCCTTCGGAGAGTAAAAGAAACGTCGCGCATCACGCGCCGCGCTTCCCCTCAAGCGCCTGACCAATCCGGTGTCGCACCTGCTCCACGTGCGCACGCACCACATCGCTTTCCGCAACCCGGTTCGCTCCATAGACGTCATGAATCTCCTGTAAGTGCAAAAACGCCAAGGCCTGCGCGTCCGCATGGAATCCGCTCGATCCCTCCAGCCCGCTGATATCGATCAACCGCTCGACATATTCCCGCTGCAACGGACGCCGGAAGCTGCTGATCTCCCATCCACCCTTTGCCACGTCGTTCCCCATGATCGCTCCCGTTAAATCGGAAAACACCTGGTCCAATCCATACGCATTCCCATACAACTCGGAATCCGTAATCCGCTCCAGGGTGCGGGAATGCAATAACTGCCGCAAAACCCCCGTCTGAATCTCCAACACCCGCTCGTGCACCCGCGGATCCTCATTCCTCCCGAAGAATTCAAATCCTCGCCGCTGCTGCTGCAAATGCCGAATCAATTTCCCATCTACCGGAAAAGCCTTCGGCCCGAACACATACTCGTCCAATACTTCCATCGCCCGCTTCTGCTCCGCCAGCGGCACCGGCCGATACGGCTCCGTCGCCCCCTCCTGCCCCACGAACGCCCGGTCCACATACACCCCGCCGATATAGCGCGATACCACGCCCGCCTGGGTGTCGTATTGACCCGTCAAAATCAAGTACGCGTTCCGCAAATCATGGTAACTCTCGCCCGTCGCCGGATGCTTCTCCAGCAAGTCGCCAATCAATCCATTCACCAAATCAAATCGCGCCACCGCATACCCGATCGCATCACTCGACATGTCACCGACCATCACCCGCGGATCGATTCCACCCCCCGGCGACCGCATGTCATCCGCATCGTTGCCAAAGGTCAGCGCCGGCTCCGTCGAACGGCTCAAGATCGTCTCGAGACGCTCCCGCTCCGCTCTCGCCTTCGGTAAAGCTTCCGAATAACCGAACTCAATCGCCCAATGATCATACGGACCCGGGCTCACCGTGTAGTAATTCCCCTGCTTCACTCCCTCCGGCGCAACGTTCAAAGCCGGATAATCCATTACGCTTCCGGTAACGCCCATTTTCTCCGTCACCTCCCGCCGATGCACCGCATCCAAGCCGTGAAGCTGGCTCGCCTTCATGTTGTGCATCAACCCAAGCGTATGCCCTATCTCATGCAAGACGAGATAATGCAACGACTCCTTCATCAAACGATTCACCTCCTCTTTCCCCGCCCCTTTTGCGCGCAAAGCCTGCTGCCCGAAGATGTTGCCCTCCTGCAATCCACGCCCCAAATGACAGGAACACATCATCGCGTCCTTGCTCTCGCCGCTCCGCTCCCCAAACCGGCTCAAACCCGCCTTCTCAAAAATCCCATCATACTGCACCCGGTTCGTCACAAAGACCCACTCCAGCATGATGTCCGCCCCCAATATCTGCCCCGTGCGCGGATCAATGAAACTCGGCCCATACCCCCCAAAAGGCGGATCCGGCGAAGAAGTCCAACGCATCACGTTGTATCGAATGTCCCCCGCGTCCCAATCCGCATCGTCCGGCTGTTCCTTGATCACCACCGCATTCCGAAATCCCGCACTCTCAAATGCTTCATTCCATAGCAACGCCGATTCCCGAATCGTCTCCCGAAATTGCTTCGGCGTCGTGTTTTCGATCCAAAACACAATCGGCTCCACCGGTTCCGATAACTCCGCACCCGGGTTCTTCTTCACCAGGTTCCAGCGCGTGATCACGTCCCGATAAGGCGTGCTGTCCGTCGCCGTCAAATCCGTCACCTGCTTCGTAAAATATCCCACCCGCGGATCATCAAAACGCGGCCGATACCCGTCCTTCGGCGTCCGAATCAAGGTATGCTGCACCTTGATCGTCACATACCGCGCGTCCGTCACCGCATCATCGCCGCCCGCCGTCGGCGCCGGATTGTCATACACATAGTCCACCGTCAACGCCGTGTTTTCCGGATAATTCCGCACCGCCGCAAACTTCGTCTTGTCCTTGCTCAAACTCCCCAGCTTGAACCGCCCGCTAACCGGCTTCGACGGCGGAGATGCTTTCACCTGGTGAAACGCCTCCGTTAGGAAAATCGCGCTCGCATCAATCAAATACAAACCCTTCGCCTCGTCCTTTGCCACGATCTTCTGCGACGCCAATATCGCATCACTGATGTTCGCGTCCGCCGCCCGACTGATCGCATTCTTCTTGTCGAAGTAAAACGCGGTGTTCTCCTTCACGAACTCCAAGCGGTCAAAATGCTTCCGAATCGTGAAAATATCCGACCCACGGAACGCCCCACGAAACATCCCCACGTCCGTCACCCCGTCCACGATGTGACGAAAATAAATGAACTCCTTCCCCAAATCCTTCCGCCGCACCACCAGGTAAACCTTCCCCGTCTTCTCATCCTCATACAACCGGAACAAGCCGTCCAAACGCCGAGCATCCTTCACCACTTCCTCGATCGTCTTCTCCTTTTCCTCATCCCCCTCCTCTTCCTTACCCTTGCCTCCACCCTTTGGGGACTTCTCAGACGACGATGCCTCCGCCGCCGCCTTCGCCGGTTCCTTCTTGCCACCCTTCTCACCAGCCGCCGGCAACGCCGCCATCACCACCACGCAAAACAACGCCATTACCCCCGTCCAGCGGGCCCATCGATTAGAAAACGCCTCCATATTCTTAATAAAAATTAACTGTTTTGAGAATGTCCAATATACCACCCCTTTCCCCCGAGTCCGAAAAATTCAGAGGCAAATTCTCAGCGCATCGCTCCCACCGCAATCACATGAAGAATAACCCGCGCATCCCAAATCGCATCACCCAGAAAATGGCGTGCCATTCGTAGCTCGGGCTCATCACCTCTCGTCCGCCCCTCCGCCCCGAGCCGCCCCCACGCTCACGCCCCAACCGCCATCTCCCTAACATCGCCCGAGCGAAGAATGGAGCTAAGCGGAGTCGAACCGCTGACCTTCTCATTGCGAACGAGACGCTCTACCAACTGAGCTATAGCCCCTGATCCAAACACCGGAAAAATCCATCCGGCCCGGAAAAATCAGAGTCTAGACCAACTCCTCCCCCTCCGCAAGACGTCACCCCACACACCGTCACTCCATATAAATAAAAGTTTACTATAATTTCTATATTCCCCTCTCTGCACCACCCCGGTGTTCTCTAACATGTCCAAACAAAACCCTCACATATCCACCAAGTTTTCCCTTGAGCCCTCGCACCTCCTCGCTAACGTACCAATTGAGTCTCTCAACTAATCCACCGTTCGCTTGAGAGATCACACACCTACTCAAACAACACATGAACAACGCCTTCCCGACTCTCCGCGGGCGGCCCTTGGCAGCGTCTCCGCGCGCCAATGTCGCCGTCACTCTTTGCACAACCCTACTCGCCGCCTCGCTCTGGACCTCCACGGCCACCGCCAGCGTCTTCATCTGGGAAAACAACTTCGCCGACGACGCCCCCATCAACGGCACCAATTTCCTTGTCGACGGCGTCAATCTCTCCTTCACACAAACAGTCTTCTCCGATAACGATTTCGGAACCTTCGACCTCTTCCTAAACCCACCGGATCACGCGGATTACATCACATTCGACGCTGGAGAACAAGGCGGCCAAACCGGATACGCACAGTTCTACCTGAACAACCAGAACGACGACCCCGCTGACTACATTGAACTCCTCATGAGCTTCAGCTCGCCCGTCACCGCCCTCAGCTTCCTACTCGTCGATGTCGATTCCGGCCCCGACGGCACCCCCGAATGGGACGACATGGTCGAAATCTTTGTGAACGGCAATACAAACATTCGTAGCCTGGCACCTCTCGTTCACTCCTTTGTCAGTCCCCCCGCAACCGCTTCCGTCATCAACGACGATGAAGCAGGCGTGTTCGGTTTCGAAGGCTTCAACGGAAGAGACGCCGACACAGACGAAACGTTCGGCAACATCTCCCTCGATTTTGGAGCCCTTCCCGTTAGCTCGGTCCGAATCCGCTATTTCTCCACCAACGACGCCCAGTCCAACCCCATCAACCAATGGGTCGGCGTCAGCGACCTCACCTTCACCGTTCCCGAACCAAGCGCGGCATTCCTCCTCACCGCCGCCATGATCGGCAGCCTCCTCCGCAGGCGGCGCTCCTGACACCCACCGTCACCCCTTTTCCCCAAGCCGGCGACTGGCCACTACGTCGTCGCCAACAACATCCCCCTGGACGGCTTTCAAGCCGCAGGGAATCCCCGACACCCCGCCGCACTTATAGAAAACGTCCATCCGCGGCAGTTCTCACTTCCACCATGCCTCCCTCTTGAGGCATGCTACCGTATTTACCCAAATCATGCCGTCACACTTTCGCAGCAAAGAAGTCTCCTGGCTCGCCTTTAACAACCGCGTCCTCCAGGAAGCCCAAGACCCCTCCAATCCCCTCATGGAGCGGATGAAATTCCTGGGCATCTACTCCAATAACCTCGACGAATTCTTCAGCGTCCGCGTCGCCACCCTCAAACGCCTGATCCGCCTCGGCAAATACTACTACAAAAAACTCGATATCCCCGATCCCAAGAAAACCCTCGCCGAAATCAACGATATCCTCGCCGGCGAAACCGCCCGCTACAATACCGCCTACGACAGCATCATCGATGGCCTCGCCGATCACGGCATCCGCGTCGTAAACGAAAAGAACGTCCCCAAAGAACTTCGCGAATACGTCCTCGAATACTTCGAGTCCAAGGTCCGCCCCCACCTCATGCCCATCATGATGAAGGCGAACTTCCGCTTCACCCGCCTCCGCGACGATCCCATGTATCTCGCCGTCCGCCTCTCAAAAAAAACCGGGAAAGGCCGTCCCGCCCACGCCCTCATCGAAATCCCCACCCCCTCGCTCCCCCGCTTCAAAGTCCTCCCGAAAGTCGGCAATGATCACCTCGTCATGTATCTCGACGATATCATCCGCTTCGGCCTCCCGCGCATCTTCGCCACCCTTCCCTACGACACCTTCGAATCCTACGCCGTTAAGTTCACGCGCGATGCCGAAATGAACCTCGACGACGATTTCAATGAGTCGTTCCTCGATAAACTTTCCGAAGCCATCCAAGCGCGCGAAGAAGGCGACCCTGTCCGCCTCAACTTCGACGAAAATATCCCCAAACACTTCCTCCGCCTCCTCCTGAAAAAACTCAATTTCTCCGGCGACGACACCCTCTTCCCCGGCGCCCACTACCACAATCGCAAAGACCTCATCAACTTCCCCGAACTCGGCGGCTCCAAACTCTACCGCAAGTCCAGTCCCCCCATCCCCCATCCCCGCCTCGCCCCCAAACGCAAAACCTCCCTCTTCCAGCTCGTCCGCAAGAAAGACCTCCTCCTCCACTTCCCCTACCACTCCTTCAACCCCTTCCTCGACCTCCTCCGCGAGGCCATCATGGACCCCCTCGTCCGCTCCATCCAACTCACCCACTACCGCCTCGCCGAAGACTCCGCCGTCGCCAAAGCCCTCATCAGCGCCGTCCGCGCCGGAAAAAAAGCCACCGTCCTCGTCGAACCCACCGCCCGCTTCGACGAAGAAGCCAACATCTCCTGGGCAGAACAATATCGCAAAGGTGGCGTCCGCGTCATCCTCGGCGTCCCCGGCCTCAAAGTTCACGGAAAACTCTGCCTCATCACCCGGCGCGAAGGCGGCAAAGAAAGACGATATAGCGTCATCAGCACCGGCAACTTCAACGAAGACACCGCCCACGTTTACACCGACCACATGCTCCTCACCGCAAATCCGGATATCGGACGCGATGTCATCCGCGTGTTCCGATTCTTCGAGTACTCCTATCGCCCACCCACTCTCAAACACCTCATCTGCAGCCCCTTCGAAACCCGGCACCGCCTCAACGAACTCGTCAAAAACGAAATCGAAAACGCCAGGAAGGGGAAGAAATCCGGCATCACCCTCAAACTGAACAATCTCTCAGACCCGAAAATGGTCGATCTCCTCTACCAAGCCTCAAACGCCGGCGTCCCCGTTAAGCTCATCATTCGCGGCATGTTCTCCCTCATCACCGACAAACCCGGGCTCAGCGATAACATCGAAGCCATCAGTATCGTCGACAAATACCTCGAACACTCACGCATCTTCTCCTTCGAAAATGACGGAGCCCCTCTCTACTTCATCACCTCCGCCGACCTTCTCCCTCGCAACCTCGACGGCCGCATCGAGATCACCTGCCCCATCTACGACGAATCGCTCAAAGCCCAACTCGCCGAATACCTCAAACTCCAATGGCGCGACGGCGTAAAAGGCCGCCGCCTCGATCGCAACCTCACCAACAAACTCTGCCGCCCCAAGGGCAAATCGGAGCGCTCCCAGATCGCCATCGAAAAATACCTCCGCTCCCGCTCAAAATAATACTACCTTGGAGCAACGGCTTCCGCCGCACCCCCCTTTTCCCGCATGCCGGGAAAGAATGCCCCCGCCTTCATCGTTTCCCCAGTCCCCAATACTAGCTACCGATCAAATCATGAAAAAAACTACCCTGACCCTCCTCACCGCGCTGCTCACCCTCTCGGCCACTGCGGCCGACGAACGTCCCAACATCGTCTTCATCTTCACCGACGACCACTGCCAACAAGCCCTCAGCGCCTACGATCCCTCGCGCATCACGACTCCAAACATGGATCGCCTTGCCAACGAAGGCATGCGCTTCGACCGCTGCTACGTCACCAACGGCATCTGCGGCCCCGCCCGCGCCGTCATCCAAACGGGAAAACACTCCCACCTCAATGGCTTCATCCGCAATGGCAACACCTTCAACGGTGACCAACAAACCTTCCCCAAACTCCTCCAAAAAGCCGGTTACCAAACCGCCGTGGTCGGCAAGTGGCACCTCAAGTCCGACCCCCAAGGATACGACTACTTCGACGTCCTCCTCGGTCAGGGCCCCTACTACAATCCGCCCATGAAAACCACCGCCGAAAACGGCGAAGTCGTCACCGTCGATCATACCGGCTACACCACCGATATCATCACCGACAAAACCGTCGCTTGGCTCAAGGAAGACCGCGATCCCGACAAACCCTTTATGCTCATGTATCAGCATAAAGCCCCGCACCGCAACTGGCAGCCCGGACCCAAGTACCTCACCTGGCTCGACGACCGCGAAATTCCCGAACCGGAAACCCTCTGGGATGACTATGAAGGCCGCGAATCACCCGCCGCTAACCAGGCCATGACCATCGAGCATCATCTCAACGCAAACGACCTCAAACTCACCCCGCCCAAAAATCTCACGCCCGAACAACTCGAAAAATGGAACGCCGCCTACGATCCCAAAAATAAAGCCTTTGAAGAAGCCAACCTCTCCGGCAAAGACCTCGTAAAATGGAAATACCAACGCTACGTCAAAGATTACCTCCGCTGTGTCAAATCCGTCGACGATGGCATCGGCGAAGTCCTCGACTACCTCGACGAAGCCGGTCTCGCCGATAACACCATCGTTATCTACTCCTCCGACCAAGGCTGGTATCTCGGCGAACACGGCTGGTTCGACAAACGCTGGATCTACGAAGAATCCCTCAAAACCCCCCTCCTCGTCCGCTGGCCCGGCGTCATCGAAGCGGGTTCCGTCAATTCGGAAGACATCACCTCCAACCTCGACTTCGCCTCCACTTTCCTCGACCTCGCAGGTGCCCCCATCCCCGAAGACCTACAAGGCGAATCCCTCGTCCCTCTCTTCAAAGGAGAAACCCCCGGCGACTGGCGCAATAGTTTCTACTACCACTACTACGAATTCCCCGGCGCCCACTCCGTCAATCGCCACTTCGGCGTCACCAACGGCCGCCACAAACTCGTGCGCTTCTACGGCCCCGACCACGGCGGCGGCGAAATCGACGCGTGGGAACTCTTCGACCTCGAAAAGGACCCCAACGAACTCAAGAGCGAATACAACAACCCCGAATACTCCCAGATTCGTAAAGACCTCGAAGCCGAACTCGAACGCCTCCGCGAATACTACCAGGTCCCCGAAGATACCCAGGAAGACCGCAAGCAAGAACGTAAAAAGAGCAATAGCGACAATAAGAAGAAAAAGGCCGCCTAAACCTGGCCGCCTTCCGCTCTTTAGCTCTTAAAAAAAGGTGGTGTGGACAAATTGGCGGACGGGCCGACGCGAGGCCATCTTCTGTCTGGCTACGTGTCCTCCATAGCCTCGGCGACGGAGGAGGCGCCGCGAGCGGCGTGGGTAGACCCAATAAAGCGAGCGGGAACAACGCCAGACGGAAAATGGGCCGCGGCTCTTCTCCTCCGCCGCTTCGCGGCGCTCTTCTATTCAGCCACTACTCTCAAATCCGGGCGGTTCGGGAATTTGTCTACGCCGCCTGCTATCTCCCCGCCGGGAATCGGTATTCCACCGCCCCGTTCAAGGGCAACCGCCACCAGTCTCCAACCGCTTCCGGCCGCGTCTCCTTCTCCGCCCCCTCCGGGCTCTCCACCGCAAACGGCGCCCGGAAAGCGCTCCCGTTCATCAATAGCGTAAAATCCGCGTCACGCGGAAAAACCGTGAGCACGTAATCGGACTCGTCCTTCCGCAAAGAAACGCACCCGTCCGTCTTCATCACGCCAAAATCCACGATCGCCTCCGCCGTATTTAAATTTCGCTCCGGCCAATCGCCCTCGCTCCCGCGCTCCACCTTTAGCCCGTCAATACGCGAGCTCTCCTTCCAGTCCGCCGCCCGTCGCCCGTTCACGAATATCCCGTCCTCACTCTTCGAATAATCCGCGTAAGCCCCATCCTTCTTCGCCGTCCAAGCAATCACTTCCGCCCCGTTCCGAGCAACCCAACCGAACGGCGGCAATATCACCCCGTCCGAATCAAAATCCTCTTCCCCCGCATTCGCCACGACCTCCACCCCGTTGTCGTAACGCACCCGAATCACGTCCAATGCCCGCCCCAAGATCGCCGCACCCGTCCCCACCCATTCGCCATCCAAATGATACTCAATCGCCGCCACCTTCGCCGCAGCCGTCGCCTTGGAGACCGGCAAGGTCAAATTCTGCTCCAACCAATGCCATCCCAAATCCCCCTCCAAACTCTCATCCGCCCGCGGCGCATGCCCAAAAACAACTTCCTGCATCCGGTATTGATCCAAAAACACCATCGGATACCCATACCCCCAGGGCACCTTCCCGTTCTCATCCCCCGCCGGCATCCAGTTGTCAATCTTCCCCATCCCGTAACTCGTCGATAACGGCCGAATCCGCACCAGGCTGAACGATGGCAACAATGGCAAATCAGCCCCGCCCTTCGCCTTCCACCCCGCCCCCGGCTCCGCCAAAAACGCATCCGCCAATCCCGCATACTGCCAATGCCGCACCCCGCCCAATCCCATCACCGGTCCCTCATGAATCTCGCGATGCCCCGTCAATAACGCCGCCGTCGCCTCATAGTTCGGCTTCGCCGTCCCCGCCCCCGCCTCCGTCGCCGTCAAATCAATCACCCGCTCCGGCGCAACCGAGGTGTGCCGATGCAAATACGCCGCCGTCGTCCCCATCGCCCGATTAATGTCGCTTCCCTCCTTCTTCGCAAACGCCCCCACCAACGACGGCTTGACCATCCCGCCCGGTCCCAGGTTCCCGCGACGCGGCTTGTATCCCGGCCGCACCACCCCCTCCGTATCCAACACCAGATACTTGTCGTCATACTGCTCGTAATCCAGATACATGTCCGAATACTCCTCCTGATACGCCAAAGGCATCCCGTATTTCCGGCATAACTTCCCAAACTCTTCCGGCAACTTTTCATCCGAATCCTTCGGCACATGCGGCGGCATGTGCGCCGGCAACATCCCCTCCGGCCCCTTGTTCTGCCAGTCCTTCACCACCACCGCATAATCCGTCATCCCTTCTCCCACCAAATGCGCCAAACGCTGCATTCCCAATTCGTAAGGCCCCTTCCCCGGAATCTCCAAAAGCATCCGCTGCGCCGCCAACTCACGATGAGACCCCGCCGCATTCGGAATGTTCGGCAACACTTCCTCAAAATGCCACGACGCCGTGTATATGAATCGCGCCACCACCGGCACACGACTCCCGTCCGATCGCTCGACGTATTCCCCCCTGCCCGCATCCGACGAAACCCGCCAGTCCGACAACACCGAGGTAAACAACTCTTCGTTCACAAATCCGCGCACCTGCGTGCTCAGAAACGGCACATCAATCCGCCTCATGAAAAAATCAAAGCCCGGCGGAAACTTGGGCTTTGCCGGAGCCGGCGGAGCCGCTTCCTCCTCCCCTTCGCCCTCTCCCTCCGCGTCGCCTTCCCCTTCTCCCTCAACCGCCCCCTCCGGTTCCGGAATTACCTCCGGCTCCGGTTCCGGCTCATCCTTGTAAATCGGCGCCCCGAAATTCCCCGGGATCACCCGGCTCACCACCCCCTGATCACAGGTCATCTCCAATACCAAACTCTTTCCAACCAAACGCCCCAAGATCGTCATCGTCGCCACCTGCCCATCCACCTGAAACTTGCGCACCATCTTGTATCGCCCCTCTCCCGCCGGCTCCCACACACTCTGACTCGCCCCAACTTCCCCCACCCAATCCAACTTCGCGTCGTGCGCCGCCGGAATCACCCGCGACTCCACATCCCCATGCTGCGCCTGCACGGTAATCCTACCCAAGGGCGGATCGTTCGCCGACATCGGCAACTCCCAGGTATAAACCAAACGCCCCTCGGTATCCTCGGTAATAAAAAACACCGTGTCCCCAAACAACCGCGCCTCCTGCGTTCCGACCGCCGACACCAAGGGAATAATCTGCCCGTTCTCCTGCGACGATAATCGCGCCAGGTCCACTGCCGCGAGCCCCGCCGACGACCAAACCAACACCGACACCATTGCCAGAACCCCTAACATTCTCGCCACCAGGCTCCCTCCTCCCACCACTCTAACTGATTTAACCCCTTTCATCCGTCATCAATTCATTGCAAGCCGGCCATTTCCCAGCAATAGTAAAGATACCAGCCTTCCCCTTCGCTCAAAACCGAAGAATACCGAGGCCACCGCTCCCGGCTTCCATCCGTCCCCGATTTCAATAGTCGAAATCGTATAATCTTATTGACAATATGTCAAATATGACTTAAGGTCGGCCCAATAGTCCCCATTTCTCTGTCCCCCCTGATCACCCTCCCCATGAGCTCCCACCGCTCCGAACGCGAATCCCGAGAACGCATCCCCACCCAAATCTTCGCCGACCCCGGCGAAGCCTGCCGACAACTCGCCGATCAAGTCGCCCAACTCATCCGCGAGCGCCAATCCCAAAACAAAAACGCCGTCCTCGGCCTCGCCACAGGCTCCACCCCCGTCCCCTTCTACCGCGAACTCATCCGCCATCACCGCGATCTCAACCTCAGCTTCAAAAATGTCGTCACCTTTAACCTCGACGAATACTACGGCTTGGGACCAAACCACCGCGAAAGCTATCACCGCTTCATGCGTGAACAGCTCTTCGACCACATCGATGTCCCCGAATCACAGATCCACATTCCATCCGGACAAACCCCCGACGAAGAAGTCTACGAATCTTGCCGCCAATACGAAGAAGCCATCACCCATGCCGGCGGGATCGATCTCCAAATTCTCGGTATCGGCCGCACCGGCCACATCGGCTTCAACGAACCCGGCTCCGGCAAAGATTCCCGCACGCGCCGCATCACGCTCGACCATATCACCCGCCAGGATGCCGCCAGCGATTTCCTCGGCATCGAAAACGTCCCCCGCTTCGCCATCACCATGGGCGTCGGCACCATTCTCGATGCCCGACAAATCGTCCTCATGGCCTGGGGCGAAAACAAAGCCCACGTCGTCGCCCAATCCGTGGAAGGCCCCATCTCGGATTCCATCCCCGCCAGCTTCCTCCAAGAACATCCCGATACCACTTTCCTCGTCGATCAGGCCGCGTCCAAAGAACTCACCCGTATCAAGAACCCTTGGCTCGTCGGGCCCGTCGACTGGCCCCACGCCCTCGCCCGCAAGGCCGTCATCTGGCTCTCGGAAAAACTCGGGAAACCCATCCTCAAACTCATCGATAACGACTACAACGAAAACGGCATGGCCGACCTCCTCACCGAACAAGGCCCCGCTTACAACCTCAATATCCGCTTCTTCAACGACACCCAACACACCATCACCGGCTGGCCCGGCGGCAAGCCAAATGCCGACGATACCAACCGCCCCGAATCCGCCACCCCCGACTCAAAACGCATCCTCGTCCTCAGCCCGGATCCCGTCGACGCCATCGCGTCCATGGGCGGCACCCTCGATCGCCTCCACGAACAAGGCCACCAGGTCACCCTCGCCTTTCAAACGTCCGGTAACCTCCGCGTCCCCGATAAAGAAGCCATCCGCTTCGCCCGCGCCCTCCGACGCATCGCGGGAGACTATCCCGGCGAATGGAACGCCCAAGCCGAATACGCCTCCGACATCTTCTCCAAACTCGAGTCGAAAGGCCCGAACGACGTCGATCCGCCGGACGTCCGCCGCCTAAAAGGCCTCCTCCTCCGCGGAGAAGCACGCGACGCCGCCGCCGATTGCGGCCTCCCCAACGATGCCGTCACCTTCCTCGATCTCCCCTTCTATGAAAAAGGTCGCTTCCGCCGCTTTAATCTCACCGAAGATGATGTCACCTTGACGAAAGACCTACTCGAGTCGGTGAAACCCCATCGCATCTTCGCTACCGGCAATCTCGCCGACCCTTCTACCATGCAGGCTCTCTGCTTCCGCGCCCTACAGGCCGCCCTCGCCTCGCTCGCCAAAGACGATACCCCATGGCTCGCCGATTGCCGCCTCTGGCTCTATCGCGGCAAAGAAACACCCGTCCAACCAAATGAAATCGAAATGGCGGTCCCCATGAGCCCCGACCAACTCACCCAAAAGAAAAACGCCATCAACCAATTCATCGCAACCGATCACTACGAAGCCCACGCTCTTAATCATAATCGCGATATCGCCAAACGATACGATCTCCTCGGCATGGCCGAATACGAAGCCATCGAAACTTTTGAAAGAGGCTCCCTCACCTCCTGACTCGTAAAGGTTAGAGGAACCCCGAACACACAACTCCCCGATACCCCCCCAGAACCCTCCCCCCAAAGCCGGAAATGGATGATCCCACCATCAAAGCTAAGATGCTCCAAGACGCCGCCGGCGTCGCCCGCACCTTTGCAACTCCCGAAGACTATTTCCGCGGCCTCCGCTGGCAAAAAACCTTCGTCCCCGACAACATCCTCGCATTCACCCGCGACCACCAGGTTCACGAACTCTCAGGCTGGGAAGGCATCTCCGAACGATCCGGAAAATACGACCAACACGGACGCTTCGTCCTCATCTTCAATCTCGAAGGCACCGGCTCCATCGGCGTCGAAAAGAACGCCCACCAATTCGCAGAAGGCGATGCCCTCCTCATCTTCCCCCACCAACTGCACTACTACCTGAAAATCCCGGAAGAATTCTGCTGGTACTACATCACCTTCGAATTGCCCAGGGAAGCCACCAACCCCATCCACGAGCTTCGCGACGAAACTCGCGCCCTCAATGAAGATTGCGTCCTCCTCCTGCGCGAATTCATGGGCACCTACTCCCGCAGTGGCTCCAAATGGGAACTCGGTATCGCCCTCATCCTCCGCAACCTCCTCCTCAAAATCGCCGAACAACCCGCCCCCTCCGACGAAGACGAAGACGACGGAAGCACGATCGTCAAAGATGCCAAAACCTTTATCTACAACAATCTAGACGTAAACTTCAGCATCGCCGATATCGCCAAACAAGTCGGCTTCTCTGAAAGCTACCTCCGCGCCCGCTTCAAAGACGAAACCGGCATAAGCCTCTGGCAATTCATTCTCGCCGCCAAGGTCTCTCACGCCGCCAACCTCCTCCGCACCACCGACCACAAAATCGGTGAAATCTCCAAAGCCTGTGGCTTCGATTCACAGCTCTCCTTCGCCCGCGCCTTCAAACGCGCCTTCGGCTTCTCCCCACGCCAATACCGCCAAAAACTCAATCAATCCGCCTGATTCTCCCCAAAACCGCCCTTCCGGCGAAAACTCCCCCCTCACACCCCCGTTTTCCCTCTCGCTTTCGACCAAGGCATCCGCCCATGAACCCAACGAAAAATAAAATCCTCCCCACCACTCGCTCCCGCCGCCATTTCATCAAAACATCCGGAGCCGCCGCCGGCGCTGTCGCCGCCACCATCCCCTCCTTCTCAATCGGCGAAAATCTCAAAACCAAGAAACTGAAGGTCGGCCAGATCGGTTGCGGCGGACGCGGAAATGGCGCCGCCTCCCAAGCCCTCAAAGCCGACGAAAATGTCGAACTCTGGGCCGTCGCCGAACTCTACCAGGAAAAAATCGATACCGGCCTCGCCGTCGTAAGCAAAGGCAACAAAGGAAAAATCAATTGCCCCCCAAAAAGACAATTCGTCGGCCTCGACGCCTGGGAAAAAGTCTTGAATAGCGGCGTCGATGTCGTCCTCCTCACCACAACGCCCGCCTTCCGCCCCATGATGTTCGAGGAAGCCGTCAAACGCGGCATCCACGTCTTCTGCGAAAAACCCATGGGCGTCGACGTCCCCGGTGTCCTCCGCGTCGCCGCCGCCGCCAAAGAAGCCAAACAAAAAGGACTCTCCGTCATGTCCGGCTTCTGCTGGCGCTACAACCAGGCCCGCCGCGAAGCCTTTAAAAAAATACAAGACGGCGAAATCGGCGACGTCCGCAGCGTCTACGCCAGCTACTACACTTCCCCCGTCAAAACCATCCCCGAAGGCAAAGTAAAACCGGAGCAAATGTCCGACGTCGAATGGCAGATCTCCAATTGGCACAATTTCATCTGGCTGTCCGGTGACTCCATCGTCGAACAAGCCATCCATTCGGTCGATAAAATCGCCTGGGCCATGGGCGATGTCACCCCCCTCACCGCCGTCGGCATGGGCGGCCGCGAACAACCCAACCCCGGTGGCCAAATCTACGATCACTTCGCCGTCTGCTATGAGTTCCCCAACAACATCCGCTGCTTCATGAACTCGCGGCAACAACGGGGCACCTACAACGAAAATGCCGACTACGTCACCTGCACCGATGGCGTCCTCGTCATCGGCCGCAGCAGCGACCCCTACATCGTCAACAAGGAAGGTCGCCCCATTTGGCGCTACCGCAGCAAGGAAAACTCCGCCGACACCGCGAACATGTATCAACAAGAACATGACGAACTCTTCGCCTCCATTCGAAACGACTCCGCACACAACGACGGAGAATGGATGTGCAATTCCACCCTCATAGGCATCATGGGACGCAACGCCGCTTACACCGGCCAACTCATCAAATGGGAAGACGTCCTCGCCGACGAAACCAATCTCATGCCCGACAGCATAAAATGGGATTCCTACCTCGACATCGGGCCGACGCCTGTTCCCGGTATGGACGCCCTTGCCGTCCCCCAAATCAAAGCCTGAATCTTCACCCCCTATCCAGCCCACCCCCCCTTTTGCTTGCCCATAGTTGAAGCTGAGGCATCGTTACCCTTCCTTCCAAATCACGGACCAAAACATGAAACCGATTCACATTGTAACCGCATCCGTCCTCGGCCTGCTCGCACTGCCCGCCTTCGCAGCCGCTCAAAACAAAAATAAAAAATCCGCCGAGGCTACTGTCGATTTCGCTCGCGACATTAAACCCATTCTCGAATCCGCCTGCATCAATTGCCACGGTCCCGATGAACAGGAAGGCGATGTCCGGCTCGACACCTGGGCCGCCCTCCAGGAAGAAGGAGATACCGGTCCCATCCTAACCCCCGGCGACGCCGAGGACAGCTCGATCTACTGGACCACCGACCTGCCCGATGACGACGACCTCGTCATGCCACCCAAGAAAGCCGATCGCCTCAGCGAAAAACAGCAAGAACTCATCAAGACTTGGGTCAACGAAGGCGCCCACTGGCCCAAACAAATCTCCCAGCTCAAAGAAGTCCCCCGCATGCGCTTCGACGTGAACATCAAACCTCTCCTCGTGAAAGGTGGCCCCTTCAGCGACAAGGAACTCTATCAACTCCGCCTCTGGGTCGAACAGGGCGCGGAATGGCCCGAAGGGACAACCCTCGGTGGCGAACAAGCCGCAGCCGACGGCGGCGGCGGCGGCAAAGACATGGAACTCGTGAACAAAATTCGGGAGAAAATCATCGCCGAAACCAAGATCACCTCCGAAGACAAAATGGAGGAATACACCGCCGCCATCCCCGACTACCCCAACGTCGAATACACCATGGTCCCCATCAAAGGCGGAACCTTCACAATGGGCAGCCCGGATTCCGAATCCGATCGCAACGAAGACGAAGGCCCCCAAGTCGAAATCGAAATCAAGCCCTTCTGGATGGGCAAACACGAAGTCACCTGGGACGAGTACATCAAGTTCATGCTCCCCGAACTCCCCCGCAATAAAGACGGCACCCTCGCCTCTCCCAAGGACGACGCCACCATCGTCGAACTCGTCGGTCGCCCCACCGAACCCTACCAGGAAATGAGCTTCGGCATGGGCCAGGACGGATACCCCGCCATCTGCATGACCCAACACGCCGCAAATAAATACTGCGAATGGCTCAGCGCCCAAACCGGTCACTTCTACCGCCTCCCCACCGAAGCCGAATGGGAATATGCCTGCCGCGCCGGCACCGACACCGCCTACTCCTTCGGCGACGATCCCTCCAAACTCGACGACTACGCCTGGTATTTCGCCAACAGCGACTTCCAATATCAGCAAGTCGGCCAAAAGAAACCCAACCCCTGGGGGCTCCACGATATGCACGGCAATGTCATCGAATGGACCCTCGACCAATACGCCCCCGATCAATACGCCACCCTCGGCAACGGCCCCATCACCGGTCCCTGGCTCAAATCCACCACGCCTTACCCGCACGTCGCCCGCGGAGGCTCATGGGATGACGACCCACAGGACCTCCGCAGCGCCGTCCGCCGCCAGTCCCACGAAAACTGGAAACAACAAGACCCCCAACTCCCCAAATCAATCT